>CAZQRW010000031.1:0-22386 GCA_964596115.1 uncultured bacterium | reverse complement strand
ATGTGGGAAAATTGGACAAATTTTGTACTGGGTATCTGGCTGGTGATTGCAGCATTCATCCCTGGCATAACTACCAGTAGAACGGGTAGCCTATGGAATGATCTCATTGTTGGTATATTAGTGGCTATTTTTGCCTTTATAGCAGTAGGGGCAAAAAAGGCAATATGCTGGATAAATGGCATTATGGGCATATGGCTAATCATTGCTGCCTTTATACCTGGCATTGTTGCAAATAAGACGGGCAATCTGTGGAATGATTTAATCTCTGGTATTATTATTCTTGTTGTTGGATTAGTCGCAGCCCTTCAAAAGGGTGCACAATAGAAGAATGAAATCTCTTCCCCTTCCATTCTTCGAAAACAAGGTTGATTTTTTTCATTTATATTATAAAATACAAAAAGGATGTTATGAAATTGACATTAAGGGAAAAGGCAAAGATATTTAAGGCATTATCTGAAGAGAGGAGACTTGAGATACTTCGCTATCTTTCGGATAGGGAATTTTGTGTAGGTGATGTCGCACAAAAATTTAATATGAGTGCTTCTGTTGCATCTCATCACCTGAAAACCCTGGAGAATGTAGGGCTCGTCCTTAGAAGAAAAGAGGGGAAAAATGTGATATTTAAGGTAAATATTGAATTGCTCAAGAAACTATTTGAAGATATTTTTGTATTTCTTGGTATCGAGAGGAAACTAATAAAATTTTAATTCAGTAATTCCTTATTTACTTTTACTTCTCCTCGTCTCTGTCTCATTAATAATTTCACCATCTATATTTACTGCTTCCTGTAGTGTATTATATACGGTGCCATACTTTACAAGCAGTTCCATTAATCGAGGGATATTTACTGATCTATCTGTTAATAAATAGAGTTTGTATTTCACCTCTTTTATCTTCGGTGGATTTTCACTTCGTAACCCTGTAATTTCAATATGTGCCTCAAAAACATTTATATGCATTCTCTTTACAACAATCTTTGATATATTCTTTAAGATACATCCTCCAAGGGAAGAGAGCAGAGACTCTGCAGGGTTTAACTCATCAGTAGAAGTATCAGAGCTATCTAAAAAGATTTCTCCTTCCTTTGAAAATGTGTAGGCAATACTTCTCGATTCATCCTCCCTCTCTACATATACGGTATATGTCTCCATCGCTATTTCAGTATTCCCTCAACAATGACATCCACTGCTTCATCCTCTGTTAATCCCCTCGCCATTAAGGTCTCCAGTTCCTTTTTATCTATTCTTCCTATGGATGCCTCATGCGTAACCTTTGCTAAATGATTTCTTACACTGATAGCCGGGGTAGATTCAGCAACTGCCCCTTCTCCTTGAATGATCTCCTCACAATCTGTATGTCCCCTTGAATATGGGGCATTACCCTCAATTTCACCAAGCACATAGCCATATGCCTTGTCCTTTAACACAAGTCTGCTCTTTGCCATCCCGTTTGCATGGTCACCATTTAAATGGATCGCCTCCCTTACCTCTATTTTATCGTCCTTCTTGCCAAAGATCTTTGTATTCAACTCACAAATACTTTTCTTCCCTTGCTCTACCTCATAATCAATCTTTAAAAGACCTACCCTCCCTATAACCAATTTAAACTCTTCATAGAGTCTTCCTCCATTCCCTATTTCGCCTCGTAATTTTGGGAATACTTCAACCCCACCACTCATTGAATGGAAATGGGTCTCTGTATATTTCATCTCTCCACCGGCAGATATATGGGCTTTGCTATCCATTATATGGACAATATGCTTTGCATTGGGAAAGGAACAATGCGAGATAAAATTGACCTTTGAGTTTTTACCTATGAAAAATTCGGATCTTATAACCTGCCTACCCTCTTTGGGAAGCATACCAAAGCAAAGATGTACAGGGAAACCAAGGTTAATACCATCCTCTACATAAACTTTAACGGCTACTCCATCCTTTATCTTTCTTGTCTTTATAACCAATCCCGTTATTTCATTTTTTGCCAGCACCTTATCCCCACTTATTACAAGGCTACCAAAATGACTGTCAAGAATGCCCTTAGAATCACCTCCCGCCTTTTCATATGCCTCAACGATTGCCTGAAATTCCTTTGAATAATCTATATTCATTTTAAAAGCTCCTCATTATAATCTCCTACATGGTTACACCTTTCACAATTTTTCTTAAAGAATGCGCTCACTTCTTCTGGTTTTCCTACCTTTAAAATTTCGCCCCTGCATATAAGAGATGCCGTGTCTCCTATATCTGCAATCTCCTCCCTATGTGTAATAAGAATAACAGAAGAACCTAACTTTTTTAAGCCAAGGATTATTCCTTTAATATCTTCTATTGAAATCATATCTATCCCAGAATCAGGCTCATCAAGTATGGCAAGTCGAGGGTGAATTGAAATGACAGAAGCAAGTTCTATTCTCTTCCTCTCCCCACCACTAAGGGATGAATCCACAACCCTGCTCAGATAGATATGAGGATTCAAGCCTACCATCTCAATACTTTTCTCTGGTGGAATGGAACCCCTATTAAGATTCAGATAATCTCTAACAGTAATTCCCTCAAATAATGCCGGGTTCTGCCAGGCAAGCGTAATTCCAAGTTTCGCCCTCTCTGTTATAGAAAGATTCGTTATATTTTTTCCTTTAAAAATAATCTCTCCGGTCGAGGGCTGATAACCTGATAGCCCCATTATAATAAACGCAAGGGTGGTTTTTCCTGTTCCATTGGTGCCCACAAGTGTATGAATCTCATTGTTATACACCTTAAGATTTACATCCTTCAATATATATTTCTTCCCAATTTTATACGAAAGATTATTGGTTTTGAGTATTATTTTTGCCATTTTTCCTTCCTGGGCGGTTGCACTATAATATTTTTATCCTTTATCATTTCATCCTTTTAACCTCATCAACTATGTGATTCGATATCCTATTAACATCCTCTTTTTTAAAGTCAAGGGTGGGCACCTTATCTACGCCCTCTTTTGAAATTGTTATTTCATAACTCGGTTCGATACCTATATTTCTCACTACCTTTGAAGCACACTCGAGCGGACATCCATTTATAATAATCAATTTCCTTGCCTTCCTTGCTATATTAATATGTGTTTGTGAACCTGCACCAACTGCAGTAATGCAGCACATCCTTGCTCCTTCCACTTCCTTTGTCAATTTCACTGCAACCTCATGCCCAACCTGTCCCACTGATGATGCCCCATCACAGGCAAGGATAATGTCCAGACCCTCTGCATCTTTTCCACAAGATGGCAATATTTGAAAATTATCGTCAGTCACTATTCCTCCTCTTCTTTTTTTGTTGTTCTACAAACACTCTCTTTTCCTTCACGATTTACCTTTTCAATCCTTTCAACGATGAGTTTAGAAAATCTGTTATTCTCAGGTATAAAGGTCTTAAGAAGGTTCATTAATTCCTTATTGGCTCCACCATTCCCATTGGGTCGGAAGGAATACCTGATCCACCTGCCGTCTTTATCATACGATACGAATCCATAGGCATTGAGCAATTTAAGGTGGTGAGAGATACAGGGCTGTGACTTCCCAAGGATATATTCAAGTTCACAGACATAACGAGACTGTTCACCGAGAAGAAATAATATCTTTAGCCTTGTCTCATCACCCAGCATTTTCAAAAGCTCTATTGTTTTTTTCATATTAATCTCCTATCACTTTCTTTTTTATTTATTAATTTATATATATAAATATAATTGTAATCGTCAAGGGAGAGAAATTTTACATTTAGCATATTATCCTTTTTTTACCTTTCCCACCATTTTTTTATTACCTGTGCAAATTTCAGATAGCCAACAAGGAACGGTATCTGCAGTATAGGTGTTATTGCAGGGGGAATTGCCATCAAACCCATTCCTGCAGCCATAGCGATTGCCATAGCCGTCCCTTCATTTTTTCCAACAGATGTGAAAACTACACCCATATGGTCCTCATAACTCAAACCTAATTTTCTATTGAAGAATGTCAAAACCAAAAGTGTAATTATATAGTACAATGTTAAAGGGGCCAATGAAATTGCCACTACACCTGGCTTACTTGCTATAAGTTTTGCCTTTTCCATAAATATAAGTAACACTATTGCAAACATACCTATTATAGATATAGAAGGGAATAAGGGCTTTATTTTCTCAAAGCCTTCAAATCCTATCTTTTTTAAGAGAAGAATCCTTGTGAGATATCCAAAGAACAGAGGTATAAATACAACGATAATTATTGTTTTAATTAAAAGCCAGGCAGAAATAGAAAGGTGATAACCACTTGCAAACAATTCGAGCCAGCCTGGGACGGTTATGATTGCAAGACTGAAACTGAGGGCAACAACAATGGTAGCCAATTCAAGATTGCCATCAGATAGACCTGTATATGCAATCGCCATTGATGAACAGGGAACAACGGTGGCGAGAAGGAGACCAAGAGAAAGGATAGGATTTATATGGAATAATAAATTTAAGCCAAAGATCAGTAATGGGGCGAAAATAAGACCTACTATCAGGGCTATTAAAATTTGTTTCCAGGATTTAGCTGCCTTCCCCAGTGCCTCAATCTTGAGGTTGATCATCATTGGATAAATCATGCTGATCACTACAACCATATTTAGGATTTTAAACATATGGGAATAGGCCTTTACATCTATAGGGAGGCCTGTAAAAAATCCGATAACCATCGCAATAACAACGTAGGGAATTAAAAATTTATTTAGATGATTTTTTAATTTTAGTAGATTCATTTTATCTCCTCGTGAGCCTTGATAAATAAAACTGCCCTTTTCGTTTTCCTGAGGACACGCATTGTAACTGAACCAAAGACTTCGTGAGAAAATGTGAGTTTTCCATGTGAAGGAAGTAAAATTACTGAAACTTTTTCTTCATCGGCAGTTTTTATAATTTCTTCATAAGGGATACCGATTTTCACAATCGTTTTAAATTTATCAGCCGATATATATTTCTGAAGATTTCTTTTCTCTCTCTTCAGATCCTCTTTAGCCTTTTGTATAAATCTTCTCTCTACATCCGCAAGCTCCTTTTTTTCAGAATCATACAGAAGTGAATAACCGTTCATAAATTCATCAATGATGTCCCTATCAATTATGTACAAGAGAATAAACTCCTTTATTTTAAGTTGATTCTCTTTAGCGAACTTCTTTATGGCATTTTCTGCCCCTTTACTAAAGTCTGTTGGAAAAAGAACCTTTTTAAACATTTAAAAAACCTCCTTTTATTTTATAACTTCGCATTGAGCTAAATGCATTGAAGTTTTCCATACCCTTTTCTGGCTTTATATTTATATATATAAATATATCTATTTGTCAAGGGGGTAATTAATACCCTGAATTGCATATAATATGGGTAAATTCTTGTTTTTCGTAATATTTTTTCCCTTGACATAAAAATACACATAGATAGAATAATATTTAACCACAATAAATCTCTAATTTTGAAAACTCCAGTAAGGAGGAAATTACTATGAAGAACGAATTGAAAAAAAGACTTGTAAATGGCGAAAGGACTGTAGGTGCCTGGATTACCATTCCACATACAGACATTTCAGAATCACTCTCAACCCTTCCCTTTGACTGGTTTGTATTTGATCAGGAACATTCCACCCTGGATGATCAACTTACTCAACAGCTTATGCAGGCAATGAAAGGAAATGTTACTCCCCTCGTACGTGTAGCCTGGAATGACCCCGTTATGATAAAGAAGGCACTTGATACAGGTGTCCAGGGTGTTATTATCCCCTGGGTAAATAGCAGTGAGGATGCCATCAGGGCAGTTAAGGCATGTAAATATCCACCGGAAGGAATAAGGGGTTGTGGTCCAAGAAGGACGATAATCCTTGACCCTGATTATCTAAAGACTGTGAATGACGAAATTCTTATAATTGTACAGATAGAGACAGAAGAGGCGGTAAATAAGGCAAAAGAGATTTTATCCACAGAAGGAGTGGATGGGTTCTTTATAGGGCCATTTGATCTATCTGCTTCAATGGGACTTATGGGCCAGATCAACCATACCAGGGTCCAGAATGCAATAAATAGCGTTTTTCAGGTTGGTAAGGAATTAGGGGTAGTGTCAGGTATATGGAGAGGGGCAGGGAAGACAATAAAGGATAGACTGGATGAGGGATGGCAAATGGTGGCACTTGGCATGGATATTGATTTTCTTATAGATGGTGCAAAGGGGTTTCTGAGTCAAATAGGGAAAGGATGATTTTTTATAAAAGTATTATACCTCTGTTTGATTTAGAATTGGGGGTCAAGGCAAAAAGTGAATATCACATCAGATAGGGAGAGAGCGTTAGAGAACTTCTAAGATCGTGAAATTTTTCCAAAAATAATGAAACAAAGACGATAATATTATCATCAAACAATAAAGAAATGCGCTTGCATTATGAATATTACTCAGTAATTTAATTACAATTTAAAAAGGGAGGAAGGATGAATCTATTATTTCTGATTTTTCTTAGTATCAATTCCAACAGAGTAGTTGAAGTAAGATTTACTGAAAAAGCGCCTGTTATTGATGGTATAATTGAAGATATCTGGAAAACAGCAGATTCGGCTTACAATTTTATTCAGTTTGACCCTTATGAAAAATCTATACCAACGGAGAAAACAGTGGTTTACGTCTTGCAAGACAGAGAGAATCTATATATTGCATTCCAATGTTATGCAGAAAAACATAAACCCACAGCAGTATTAACAGCTGATGAGGATGATATAAGGATTGGCATAGATCCTTTTGGAAGTAAAAGCACTGCCTACTATTTTCAGGTATATGCAAGTGGAATCATTAACGACGGTTGGATCCTTGATGATGGGAGAAACTTTGATGATTCCTGGGATGGTGTATGGTTCAGGGCAGTAAAGGTATATGATGACCGTTTTATAGTAGAGGTTAAGATCCCTTTTAAGTCCCTTAGATACAAAAAAGGGCTGGATAAATGGGGAATAACCTTTGCACGATACATTGCCTCAAATCGAGAAACTGACTGTTGGAATGAGTTCTTACAGAGGGAAGGGGTTCTGGTTTCTAAATACGGAAAATTAAAGGGTATAAGGCCTCAGGCGACTGGTTATTACTTTGAACTATATCCAGAAGGGTTTGTAAGATACGATAAAATAGAGAAAGAGAAGGGTAAGGTTAAGCCAAGCCTCAGTATGAACTTCAAATGGGATCTTACCCCCCAGATAACTCTCAATGCAACTGTATATCCTGATTTTGCCCAGATTGAAGCCGATCCGTTTACTTTGAACCTATCTCGATATCCTATATACCTTGATGAACGTAGACCCTTCTTTCTTGCAGGAAAGGATATATTCCGTATGTCTGATTTTGGTGAAGATAAAGGGTTTTTCGACCCATTGAATATATTTTATTCCCGTAGGATAGGAAAGTCTATTGACGGACAAGTAACACCCATCATTGGTGGCTTGAAATTGACAAGTAAAGCAGAGAATTGGAATCTTGGTGTCCTCGGTGCATATACCGACGAATACAAAGATATTGATTCCTTAATTGAGCCAAGGAGGTTGTTTGTAGTGTTGAGGTCAAGACGCAGGGCATTTGAGAATTCTCATATTGGTGTGTTATTGAGCGGAACTACGGTGGGTAGAAACGAATATAACTATGCACTTGGTCTTGATGGAGTATATCGAAAAGGAATGAATCAATTTATCTTACAGACAGCAGCAAGTGATAAAAATGGAAAGATGGGATGGGCTGTTACATCAGGTTATTTTGGTATGATAAAAAAATTCCTGACCATAGCCTCTGCCGAAGTGGTTCAGGATTCTTTTGATGTGAGTGATATTGGTTATGTGCCCTGGGCAGGGAGGAAGAAATTCGTCTTACTAAGTGGTCCTTATAGAAATTATCCGAAGGGCTTTTTAAGAGAGCTTTACATCTCCCCCGGTATTGTAGTTATACAGGAGCCTGGAGACTCGAACTGTTCAAAACTTGGCATCTTAGAAATAAATCCTAATTTTAGAAACCAATTTGGTTTTGACCTTTCTTTCACAGCAGGTCCATATTATCAAGCAGATACAAATTACTTTTATAAGGAATTGAATCTATCCGTTTGGGGAAAGATATTAGGTAATCATATCAACTTTGGTGGAAATTATGCATATACTTATAATTACAGTCGTGATTTCCTTGCGTATCGAGGTTCACATTGGCTTTCCTACAGATATTCTATAATACCAAAGATGTCCATTTCGTTATCTTCAAATCTATGGGTTGAATGGGATACGCTGAATACGATCATTGCCATTACCCCAAGATTGACCCCAAGGATAAACATAAGGATGAATGCAGATATGTCTCTGGACATTTTCAATGAATTCGTCTTTACAACACCAGGGACAAACTTTTCCGAAGGAGAATGGCTAACAAATAGATTTGGTTTTCTCTTCTCCTGGAATTTCAGACCGAAGAGTTGGATATATATTGCAATAAATGACTATAGAGTGAGAAATGATGAGGGTATTTTACAGATTGAAAACCAGATAGGTGCAATAAAGGCAAAATATCTGATGTATTTCTAAAGTTTATCTCAGGAAAGGGAAAATAAAGTTAAGAACAGGCAAAAAGATGGCAATTGGAATAGTTGGAAACAGATCGAATTTTTTGTTCAACATCTGCAGGTATAACCACAATAGAAATAAAACCTTTTGTTATTCCTACGCAAGAGGTCATATGTTTTTACTATATAAAATATCATATTTTTAGGCTCATTTTTCTTCTTATGGCGTTTATATGTTGTCATCCTGAGGAACGCAGCGACGTGAGAACCTCGTCTTTTGTTTTCTCTCACGATTCACGAATTACGAATCACGGTCTTTTTACTTTCTACTTTTTTTACCTTATATCTTTCTTTTCCCCTTGCCTTTCGTTCTATACCTCTTCTACCTTGCTATTCTTTCCATCTCGGCTCCTACCTCGCTATTCGTTCTATTTTGACCCCTACCTCGCCATTTTTTTATACTTCTCCTACCTTGCCTGTCTGTCCCGGTATTCTATAAAGAAAAGCGTATCGGAAACCGAGCGGGCAAGGTTCCCAAGATGTAATCTTGTGAGAGCGAGGTTGAGCTCCGAAGGGTAATTGTCTCGCTGGGACAATTAATCCTGTCTTTTCGTATAGAATACCAAAAGAAAAAAAATATATATACTCGAAAGATGAGATTTATGTCTCGTCGTTTGTCTTTGCTATATTCTGTCTCCTGTATCCTGCCTTTTATATCCTCCTTTGCTTCTTGACTACATTTTGACAATATTACCCGCCTTTATGTCTTTAGTAAAATTTAAAATTTAGAGACTGACACCAAAAAACTACTTGACAAAAAATATAAACAAATGTAAAATTAAATTGCTACCTTAGGCCGGGCAAGGATTTTTGTCGAAAAATTAAAATGAGGGAGGAGTTATGAGAATATCTAAAATGGGTATTGTTTTTGTCGGTATTTTTTTGGTAAGCACGCTCTCCTTACATGCTGATTGGGAGTTCGTAACTGGCGGTTACCTGAGTAATGTACAGTTTGTGGGCAACAATGGCTGGGCAACGGATAACTATGGTAGGATCAGGCATACCTCTGATGGTGGTGCACACTGGGGGATACAGGAGAGTGGTGTTACAAGCAGGCTCTATGGAGTGAGTTTTGTCGACAGTTTAAAAGGCTGGATATCTGGCAGTAACGGGGTTATCGTTCATACCACAGATGGTGGCGCTACCTGGACACAACAGACAAGTGGCACTAGTAATAGATTAGACGCAATTTTCTTTTTGGATTCCCTCAATGGTTGGGCAGGTGGAAGTTATGGAACATTGCTCCACACTATTGATGGAGGAACAACCTGGGATACCCTTACGGTTACTGTTACTACCTACCATATCTATACAATCTTCTTTGTAGATAGTCTCCATGGATGGGTAACCGGATCGAAACACATCTACCATACCTCTGATGGCGGCATCAACTGGACAGAACAGACCAATCCAGCCGGTAAAACAATTTATGGAACCGCTTTTACTGATACGCTTAATGGATGGGCCGTTACAAGCCTCGGTCATATTATACATACAACTGATGGAGGAGCTACATGGGCCGAACAAACAAGTGGAACCTCTACTTCTCTTTATACCATTGCTGTGGGTGATAGTCTACATCTCTGGGCTGCAGGTTTAAACGGTGTAATCCTTCATACAAATGACGGCGGAACAACCTGGAATCCACAGGGGTTCTCCCTTGACTGGTTCCTGGGATCGTACTTTGCAGATACCCTCTCTGGCTGGCTTGTAGGGGCTGGTGGTGCCATATTTCATACCACAGATGGAGGGGTCTCCTGGGTGGCTCAAACAGATGCTACCACGAGTGGATTGAGAAGAACGACATTCGTTGATGAAAACCATGTCTGGGGTTCTGGAAACAATGGAACTATAATTGGCTCAAACGATGGAGGGCTGAGATGGGATAGAAAAACTGTCCCTTTCACCAGCTGGATTTACGGCATAGATTTCGCAGATACCCTTCATGGATGGGCTGCATGTTACCATGATACAATCCTCTCCACTACAGATGGTGGTGAGACCTGGACTGCACAAACGAGTGGAACCGGTGCAGATCTAATTGACGTCTCCGCAGTAAACGATACAATGGTCTGGATCGTTGGAAAAGACGGCGTCATCATACACTCCAACGATGGTGGGTCAACCTGGGCAACGCAGACAAGCGGTGTAAGCATTGATTTTAAGAGCGTTGAATTTTTGACAGAAAATATTGGCTGGGCCGTTGGTGCAAGCGGTACCATCCTTTACACAAATGATGGAGGTGCAACCTGGACTGCCCAGACATCAGGTGTCACAAGTACCATTTATGATGTTTCCTTCGTAGATACATTGAACGGATGGGTGGATGGGTCAAGTGGGGTAATTCTTCATACCACTGATGGAGGTGCAACCTGGACTGCTCAGACATCAGGTGTTACCTATACTTTAACCAGGATTGTAGCCATTGATTCCACAGAGGCGTGGGCTGTAGGGTTAGGAGACTACGCCCTCCATACAACAGATGGGGGTGTAACCTGGGTACAGGTCTCTATTCCCTGTACGATAGGCCTATGGGGACTTGATTTTGCCAATGCTAATCTTGGTATTGCTATGGGCAATGGAGGAATTGTCACAAGATATACATATATGCCTCCTGATATTGCCGTGAGTCCTGATACCGTTGTGATCACTGCCGGCAGCAAATATCAGAGATTTTCTCCTGTACATTATGAGAATACATCTGGAAACTACTCAAGAAGGGTCTTCCAGATTGACAAAGAGCCTCTACCTGTTGTTTCAGTCAGTCAAACAACCCAGCAATCAAAGGGAAATTATTCAAAGGCATACACACCTGATACACTATACTACGATGACGGAACAATGGAGAGTGCCCTGGGTATCCAAGGTGCCACTTACACACCTACCCCAGATGAGACATATGGATTTGCAACAAAATTTGATTATACTAAACCTACCTACCTTTTGGGTGTTATGATTTATTTTGGTTCTTTTAATGGTACAGATTATAGGCTGTATGTATGGGGAGACAATGCAGGTGTACCTGCAAGCGGTGCTACCCCACTATATGTTGATTTAAATATGCCCACCCCAACCCCCAATGCCTGGAATTATATAGACCTTTCCGATTCCAGCGTCTTTTTACCACCAAATTTCTGGCTGGGGATCTGCTATAACAGCATCGTTAGCCCTCCAGATTGGTATCTTGGGTATGACAACCATACATCTGATCATCACACCTACATAAACCTCAACGGAGACCCGGGTTCGTGGGAAGACCTTGGAAACTATAATTATGCTTATCCCTATGGGGTGAGGGCGATAGTTGCACAGGAAGGTGCGGTTTCAGGAAATATGATGGTCTACAATGTTGGTATAGGGGAATTACAGGTGACAGATATCAATTCTGGTGAAACCTGGATAAAGTCCACCCTTCCTGCATCCTTTAATATATCCCCTGGTGACTCTCAATCAGTACTCATTGAGGTTGATACTACTGGTCTGGCAAATGGCATATACTATGGTAGCCTTCATATTGTTTCCAATGACCCTGACGAAAATCCCTATGATGAGCCCGTAAAATTAACTGTTTCAGGCGCCGGTATAGAGGATAATAACAATACAAATGTATTATGGCTCTCACAGAACTACCCAAACCCGGTAAGAAACTCGACTACTATAAGGTTTGCAGTCCCTAAAAATACAAGAAATGTAAAGATAAAGATCTATAATATTAGTGGACGGCTTGTGAAGACTCTAATACCCACTGTGGACAGAACTACTTTTACTGGAATCGCTGTATGGAATGGAAAGAACGAAAATAACCGAAACGTTGCTAACGGTGTTTACTTCTACAGATTGGTTGCAAATGGGGATGCAGTCATAAAAAAGATGTTGGTGATAAGGTAAGAATTTTTAGATTATTGGGCCCATCTCTCACAATAGGGTGGGCCCTTTTTTCTGTTCACTCTCTCAGGTTTATCGGGCTTCTGGAAGAAAATCTCCGGGCCTTAATAAAATAAATACTATGGGGTGTACAAATCAAGTCTTGACATATGTTAAATTTTAAATAATATTTCAAAAAGGAGGTTTTGAATATGAGAGGTTTCTGGGTGTTTGCTGTAATTATGTTGACTTTTGCTGGATGTAATAAAAAAGATAATAATAAAAACCCGGAGGGATTTATACCTCCTTCGGATGGACTCATAAGAAAATCTCAGGCTGCGAGGTATGTGAATGTCTCTGTTGCCCTCAATAGAGCCGTGAATGACGAGGCAAAAAGGATTGAGGAATTCAGAAAAAAATATAATATTTCAGAAGATATGAATGAAATCTATGATGAAAAATACAAGAAGGCACATCCTGAGGTGGCAAAGGCATGGGAAGAACTCAATAGAAAATGGAAAATAGTTCAAGATTCAATATATAAAACCAACAATATGTCTGAAAAAGAGTTTAACTGGGTAGCAGGTGCCCTGATCAATCCAAAGAATAAACCAATGCAGGAATATATTGAAAGACAAATAAGAAAATTAGAAGGTACTATATCCGAAAA
This sequence comes from uncultured bacterium, assembly GCA_964596115.1. Classification (GTDB taxonomy): domain Bacteria; phylum Hydrothermota; class UBA3072; order UBA3072; family B12-G15; genus CAZQRW01. The sequence goes on along the minus strand of CAZQRW010000031.1, from coordinate 9,244 downwards.
AACAGGGCAGCCATTAAAAGAAAAGAAATAAACCACACATAGAAACTAAATAAATACAACCTTCTTATTTTTAATATCCTATCAAGTAAATAAAGTGCAAATAGACCCGACAAAAAGGCAACTGTTGTGCCAACAATAATAGGGCTAATGTGGAGATTTGAAAAATTCATCTTAGAGGTCTCCAATATAAAAGCCCCTGCAAGTGCTGGTATTGCCAGCATAAACGAAAATTCAAAGGCACTGTAGAATCCCAATCCAAGAAACAATGCTGTGGATATTGTCATACCTGAGCGTGACACGCCAGGCAGTAGTGCTATTGCCTGTGCACACCCTATAAGGATTGCATCCCTGTAATTCAGTTCTTTCCTTTCTCCCTTTGTAAATTTTGTGAGGAAGAGAATGACCCCTGTAAAAAGGAAGGCTGGAATGGTAAATATATAATTTGAAAATGTTGATTCAACATTGCTCTTGAACAGGTATCCAACTATTCCAGCTGGTATAGTACCGATAATTATTAATAATAGTGGTTTCGGTTTTAAATAATTAATAATCCTTTTATTAAAATAGAGGATGATTGAAAGGAAGGTTCCCAGGTGTAAAAATACTTCCCATTCTATTCCCTTCTCACCAATGTGAAGTAAATTCTTCATCACAACGAGGTGACCTGAACTGGATACAGGCAAGAATTCCGTCAGACCCTGAATGAGTCCCATTATTATTGATTTCATCTTATGCCCCCTGTGGTAATGGCAATTAAACCAGAAATCATAAGGATTTTTAATAATCTCTGGAGTTTACTCCATTCCAGTTTTCTATATATAAGGATAATAACAAAAATAAGAGGTATATCCACAAGTAATATCATTGCTATGCGGAATATTACTGGATAGAAAAAAATAGAAGCTAACGTTGTAAAAAAGAGAAGATAAAGCGATAAAAGAATAATTTTCTCTGCATTTTTTTCTCCAAATAGAATGGGAAAGGTTCTCATTTTCACCTTTATATCACCAGGTATGTCCTCTATATCCTTTGCCAACTCACGTGAAAATTGGATTAAGAATGCAAAAATAAAAGGGAATATAGATCCCTTTATCGATCCCGTTGAAAGTGCACCTATAGGAAATACAAGGGCTGCCAGAAAGGCGACAACAACGTTCCCTACAAGGGGACGTGGTTTAAAAAATGGCGTATAAAGAATGAGAAAAGTCACAATAAATAAATCAATGAAGAAAATAATAACACCAGAAAGATATGCAGAGACAAGTCCAATAAAAAACAAAAGAATAGAGAGGAGAAGCATATCCTTCGCCCTCATCTTCCCAGATGGGATCCATCTCTCTGGTCTATTAATTTTGTCTACATCCCTATCAAAGTAGTCATTAATCACATTTCCACCCAGCGTAAGAAAAAATATAGATATAGAGGCAAATAGTGTTTTCAGAGTTAAAGGGAAGGGGCTTACAAAGCCCCCTGATATTACACATAATGCAGCAATAGCACCGTTTACCAGGCGCAATTACCTTACCTCTGTCCCCGGAGCGACATCCTTATCTGGTGAAAGGATACTAATGACCTCACCACTATCTGCTGCAAGTAGCATACCCTCTGATTTTATACCCCTTATTGTTGCAGGTTGAAGATTCGTTATTACAACGATATTTCTACCCTCAAGTTCCTCTTTTGTATAGATAGATTTAAGACCTGCAATAAGTGTTCTTTTCTCCTCACCAAGATCTACAGTTAGTTTATAGAGCTTGTCTGCATGTTCAACATCCGTCACCTCTACTATTTTACCAATCTTTAATCCCATCTTTTTAAAATCATCAATAGTAACATACTCCTTTTCCTTCTCTTCGGGTTTTCCTTCCATACCAAACCTCCTTTTTTCTATTTTTATTTTCTCTTTGTCAATTTTTTCATATGGAGGAGCCACATCAGATAATGATTCCCCTCCCTTTAATTCTGGGTATTTTATAAAATCCCATTTTCTGGGACTCAAATTTAGCATCTTCTTTATTCTAACTGAGCCTCCTGGGACAAAAATCTCTCCTATATCTGAAAGCCCATCGACAAGTGCGGATGAGATATATAGTGTCGTATCAGTCCTTTTCTCGTCAATTTTTCGCGTTTTCCAGGGGGCTTTTGTATCAAAATACCTGTTTGCAGTTGTCGAAAGCCCTATGAATTTTCTTAAGGCCTTTTTGAATCGGAAAGAAAGAATATCTTTTTTGATGCCCTCAGCAGTTAGGCCTATAGCATTCAATATTTCTCTATCTTCGTTATCCATTTCCCCTGGATGTGGTACGATTCCACCCCTATAATTTTTTATAAATCCAAATGTCCTATTGACAAAGTTGCCAAAATTATCAATTAGTTCCGCCTGTGTTCTTGCATAAAAATCATCATAGGAAAAATTCGAATCTTTTGTTTCAGGCATTATTAATGTAAGATAGAACCTTAAGTAATCTGGATCAAATTTACGAGCAAATTCCCCTATCCATATAGCCCAATCTCTGCTTGTAGAAATTTTATCCCCTTCAAGGTTCAAGAATTCATTCGAAGGAATATTATCAGGAAGTATAAACTCACCATAACCCATTAAGGTTGCAGGCCAGATTATGCCGTGAAATACTTTATTGTCCTTACCAATAAAATGAATGAGCCTTGTATTTTTATCCATCCAGAAATCTTTCCATAATTCTGGATTACCCCTCTTTTCAGCCCATTCAATTGTCGAAGAAATGTAACCTATAGGTGCATCGAACCAGACATAGAGTACCTTTCCTTTTGCTTCCTTGAGAGGAACCGGTACGCCCCACTGGATATCTCTTGTAATCGGCCTTGGCCTCAGTCCCTCTTTAAGCCATTTCATAAGCTCACTCATAACATTGTCTTTCCAGTTTTTCCCCTCAAGCCATTTCCTCAATTTCTCTTCGAACATATCAAGTCTCAGATACCAGTGTACTGTTTTTTTCTGAATAGGTGTAGTGCCACATATCTTACAATGGGAATTTATAAGAAGGGTTGGTTCAAGCCATCTTCCACACTGCTCGCATTGATCCCCCCTCGCAGATTTATATCCACAGTATGGACATGTGCCTTCAACATACCTATCGGGAAGAAATCGTTTACAGTTTGGGCAATAAAACTGGGTGCTCTCCCTTTTGTCAATATAGCCTTTTTCAAGAAGTCTCATAAAAAATTTCTGGGAGATTATCTTGTGGATTTCTGTGGTAGTGCGAGAGAAATTGTCAAACTTGATGTATACATCGTTAAAATCCTTTTCAATTATTTTATGGTATCTATCAGCAATCACAATCGGGGAAACACCCTCTTTTTCAGCAGCAATAGTAATAGGTACACCATTCTCATCTGTACCACATATATGAATGGCATCCTCTCCTGACTTTTTTAGGAATCTCACAAAAATATCTGCAGGGAGATATGCGCCTGCAAGATGACCTATATGTATTGGCCCATTCGCATATGGTAGAGCACTTGTAATCAGATATCTCACTCTTCTCTCCTTCTTTTAGGAATAAGCCACCAGATTTTTTTCTGTTTTATCTTTTTTAGTGGCACATTTTCTTCAATGCCATCTTCAAATTTAACCCTGGCTATCTCCGTCAAATAGTTTATATAGCTAATCTCTCCCTTTTTCCCATCCACCTCAACTTGTGCTCCTACCTTAGGGCTTCTTGCCCTTACCTCCTTATAAAAGTCCAGTTCGTAAGCAAGACAACAAAATAACCTTCCACATATTCCGGATATTTTACTGGGATCTACTACTATATTCTGTTCCCTTGCCATATCCAGCCTTACAGAAATTTTATTCTTTAAAAATGTTGTACAACAAAGTGGCCTGCCGCATGGACCATATCCCCCAACAAAACTTGCAAAGTCTCTGACACCTATCTGTCTCAGTTCTATCCGTGTATGATACTTGTGCGCAAGGTCCTTAACAAGTTCCCTGAAGTCGACTCTCTGGTCTGAAATGAAAAAGAACTTTATCTTTTTGCCTTCCCATTCTTTATCAACTCCAACAAGTTTCATTGGTAGATTTCTTATCTTTACCCTCTCCTTAAAAAACGCAGCAGCCTCTTTCTCATCATTAATCATCTTTTCTACCATCTCTCGTTCTTTGGGATAAACTGGCCTGAGGACCTTACCTTCAGATTCCCTTTCCTTTGTCTCCCGCTCTATTTTACCCCTGTAAAGTTCACCATGAATCTCACAGAGAACGAGTTCGTCATTCCTTAAAGAAAAAGAACACTCCAGCACTCTTTTCGTAGCAGAGAACTTCACAATATAAAGCATTAAACCTCCATAAAAAGATACCTCATTATTCTATCCTGTTTTATGTTGCTTCTTATATATTCAGATGCATTCTTTATTTTATCAATAATATGTAGTGTTCTTTTCAATCCTATCTTTTTCATTTTATGAAACAATAAAATATCGAGTATCTTTAGTATATCTTCAACTTCAGTATCATTAAATTCCTCGATGCGACTCATCCTCTCATATGATGGGGTGTTAAAGAATAATTTATTCAACTTTTCTATTAAATCAATAGAGTTCTTTCTAAAAATTGATTCTTCAATTCCCTGGGATGTAAAAATTTCTTCTTTTTTTAGGTCTACCCCAATCTCTTTCGCAATAGAAATGATTTCATCCGCTTTTAATGGCCTGAACCTGATTACCATACCCCTTGAACGAATCGTCTCTGAAAGATTCTCCTCGGAGGTGGTAATTAATATAAATAATGTATCCTCTGCCGGTTCTTCTAATAATTTCAAAAAACTGTTTTTTGCTTCTTCAGTCATCCTTTCAGATTGGGCAATGATAAAAATCTTCCATTTTCCTTCAAATGGGGTAAGGGACGATAACCTTTTGATCTCTCTTATTGTGTCTATTAGTACATTACCATTCTTATGTCTTAACCTGTAGTAAAGCCCCTTTTTTCTCATTTTGAAGATTTCCTCCGGTTCAACCCCTTTAAATTCTGGAAAAAGAACCCTTACATCTGGATGAATGTTTCTCATTATCTTTTTTTCTTCATCATTTAAAAGAGAAGCAAATATAAGAGCAGTACTAAGTTTTCCCACACCTGGAGGTCCAGAAAATATTAAAGTATTTGGAATCCTGCTCGTATTTAAAAAATTGGAGAGAAGTCTCTTAGGGCCATCCTGACCAAGAATTGCATTAAACCTTTCCAAGATACCTCATAGGATCTACTGGTTTACCTTTTCTTCGGACTTCAAAGTGGAGTAAAGGCTTATTTATTGTTCCTGTATCCCCTACAAGACCAATAACATCCCCCTGTTGGACTTCCTGACCAAGTTCTACAGATATTGCAGATAGATGGGCATACAATGTAATATACCCCCCACCGTGCTCTATAATTACTAATTTACCGTATCCAAGAAAATGGTCTGCAAAAACAACCTTCCCAGGGGCAACGACCTTCACAGGTTCACCAATATGAGCACTTATATCAATTCCATTATTTCTTGTAATCGTTCCATATTTTGAATCTCTCCTGGGCCCAAATCTACTGATAACCCTTCCTTTCACCGGGAGTTTTACTCTCTTATTTTTGAAATACTCCTCCCCCTTTTTGTACTGTGTTTTCTGAAGAGAGGCAATCAACTTCTCCAGATCTTTTTCTGCTTTTTTCATTTCTCTTGCCATCTTTTCAGCTTTTTTCCTTTTGCCCTTAACCTTTGTTAGGTAGCTTTTTTTCTTTTCCCTTTCCAGCTTCAAATTTACTTCTTCCGCCTCTGCCTCATCCCTTATCTTTTCCAGATCTGCAAGTTTTTGCTGAAGAAGGGTTCTTTGCTGGTCAAGCCTGCTCTTTAAAGTTTCAATCTCTGTTAATACTCTTCTGTCTTGTTCCGCAATGAGCGAAAGATACTTTAATCTTTTAATGGCATCACTGAAGGAATATGAAAGGAGTACAATAGCCAGGGGATGAAGCTCTCCATATTTATAAATTTCTACTACCCTTTTTTTTAATATTTCTTTTTTTTCTCTTAACCTTGTATCGAGTTTCGCTATTAAATTTTCAATATATACACTTTCCTCTGTCAGATTATCCTCTTGCTTTTTTAGTTCCTTGACCAACTTATTTGTAAGCGAAATTTCACGGTCCAATTCATCTATATTTCTCAAGACGCTTGTTTCTTTACCCTTTAGCTCCTCTACCTTTTTCCTCTGTTCTTTAAGCTCTTGCCTCAGCTGATTTAATCTCTCCTGCGGAGAAAGTGCCTGTGCCACCAGAAGGAGAACAATGAAAAGCATATATCAGATCTCCGTTGATTGGCCTATACTTAAAATGATAACCTCTGCTGCATTACCAACTAGCTCCCTAAATCTCATCGGATCTGCTGAAATAGGCGGCCATGTGTTATAGTGAATGGGGATTACCTTCTTCACCCTTAATAGATTCTTCAATGCGTATGCAGCCTGTTCTTCATCCATAGTATATCTTCCTCCAATAGGCAAGAATGCCAGGTCAGGCCTGAAATAATCGCTGATAAGCCTCATATCGCTAAATAGGCCTGTATCACCTGCATGATATAATCTCTTTCCCTCCATTTCTATAACAGCACCCATAGGATGACCGGTACCTGAGGAATGGACTGCATTGGTAAAATAAAATTTTACATTGCTTAATTCAACAGGCCCACCAACATTCATCCCTTCTGCATTCAACCCCTTTTCCTGCGCCATAATGGCAATTTCGTGTTGGGTAACAATCGTTGACAATCTTTCCTTCGCAATCTCGAATGCATCACCAATATGATCACTATGGTCATGGGTTACCACTATAAAGTCAATTCTGTCTGGGAGTGAAATATTCTTTGCCTGAGGATTACCCGAAATAAAGGGGTCTATCAATATAGTTTTTGATCCTTCCATAAGGATAGCTGAATGACCAAGATATGTTATTTTCATCTATCCCTCCTTTTTTTCTATTGATTTCTTTTTTGCTTTTTGTCTTCTTTTTAGTTTTACATTCCATCTATGTCTCATTCTTTTTATCTTACTCTTTGAACGTGCCATCCTACCTCCTATCCAAGAAGTTTCTCATCCATTTTTAATTTTGACTCGTTAATTAAAAAATTACGACCTTTTAAAAAAAATCTTACTGGCAAAACTGTAGCAATGATTAAACCGAGAAGAATGCGTAAAAATCCTCTTTTATCCAAAGTAACCAAACCTCCTTACAATTTCTTTCCTTTTTCTCCAATTTTTCAAAACCTTCACCCACACATCCAGATAAATATGCCTTCCCAGAAACTCTTCTATAGATTTCCTTGCCTCGGTTGCTACACCCCTAATTTTTTCTCCTCTTTTACCTATTATTATACCCTTTTGTGACTTCTTTTCAACTATAATTTTAATTCTGATGTATTTATCTTTCATCTCTTCCACAATAACATTTGTAGAATAAGGTATCTCCTCACCATAGTGCAAATATATCTTCTCCCTCATAATCTCCGCTACAAAAAATCTCTCAGGAAGATCAGAAACATAGTCTTCTGGATAATAAAAACTTCCTTCAGGAAGATATGCGAGTGTTGTTTTCAAAAGATCCTCCAATCCATCTCCCTTTAAAGCACTGATGGGGATAATTTCTTTAAAATATTTATATCTGGTGCTAATAGATTCTATTAAAGGCAACAGGTCTTTTTTCTCAATTTTGTCAATTTTATTTATCAGGAGAAATAAAGGGACGTTTGTGCCTTCTACCAATTTATCATCTATATCTCTTTCTTTATTATCCATCATATAATAGATAATATCCGCATCCCTTAAAGAAAGTTCAATTGAAGATGCCATTGCCCTATCAAGCTCCGTGTGTGGTTTAAATATACCAGGTGTATCAAGGAAAACAATCTGGTACTCCCCCTCAGTAAGGATCCCCAACACCCTATTTCTCGTTGTCTGAGGTTTTGGTGTAACAATAGAAACCTTATCACCGAGTAAATGATTCATCAGGGTAGATTTCCCAACATTTGGTCTACCAATAATTGTAACATATCCACTTTTCATAATAAAAAGTATAAGTTTGATATCCGTAATGTCAAGGAACTGCCCTTATACTACTGGGGATGGTGCTTTAATTCTTGACAATTCATAATTTTTCTTCTAAGGTATTGTCATTATGAGGCGTGCAAGAATTACTTTTGATGGCGCATATCATCATATAATGAATATAATGTCAAGAATTAAAGCACTGTCCCTAAATGTTTATAATATTTCAATCCCATGGTTTAACTTGTTCTTCATGTTACTGGTGCTTTTACCCCTCCTCTGGCTTCTCTCCAGTCTTCTTTTCAATATTCCCTGTGTTTCAAAGACTGTAAGAGAATCCAATACAATCAGTTCTTATATACTGTTAGGGGTTATTTTCCTTGCCCTTTTTTCAATATTAAGGGTTATGTCACCTGATAAAAAACTGTTTTTTATACCTGTGTTGAACACTGCACTGGTTCAGCAGCAAATTTTAATTGGAGAATTTAATGGTATCCATCTAACAATTACACTTATTACAGATATATTCCTGTGTATTGTATTGCTTCTTACAGCATTATATATCTTCAAAAATAGAGAGTTTCTTTTGAGGAGCTAAATAATGATAAGGGATGATTATATAATGCGGTTGATTGAAATGTTTACTAAGAGTATGAGGAAAATTCTAATGATGGAGAGAGAAGGTAAGGTTGAAGAGGCTCTGGAAGCCATAGGTGAAACATATCGTAACTTACTTGGTTTAAGCCCTGATATTGTTCACTTCTTGGCAGTTGAGGACATAAAGAATTTGATAGGATACACAGGTATTATGAATGATCACAAGATTCAGATTATAGCAGAACTTCTTATAAAAGAGGGAGATTTAATGCTTCAAGCAAGAAATAAAAAGGTTGCGAAACAAAGATATCTCAAAGCACTTGAGTTTCTCTCCAGAATCTCTAAGGAAAGAGATAATAGTATAAAAAACTTAAAATTGCAGATTGAGAAAAAATTTAAAGAAATTGATACTTGTCAAAATTAAAATCTCTTCAGCCCGGACCCTGACAATATGACATTTTTCAGGAAAAAATTGTGCATAAGTTTATTTCTGAAGACACAGTAATACACCCTGCGCATGAACTTTCCCAAACAATGGAAGAAAAAACCCCTTATTGCCTCATATAAGGATCCACACGAAAGGGTATTCATTGCTTCATTTATA
>CAZQRW010000030.1:0-22462 GCA_964596115.1 uncultured bacterium | reverse complement strand
AAAATTGCTTTAAGTCAATATATTTATTTATGGTTCTAATTTCAAATTTTCAACCTCGAAAAGGGGAGTAAAAAATTAAAACTCCCCGGGCAGGACTCGAACCTGCGACCACCTGATTAACAGTCAGGCGCTCTACCAACTGAGCTACCGAGGAACTTCTATGTTAAAATAATCAGAGCAAATGATTTGTCAAGATTGTTCAATCTCCTTCTCTTCATTTTTTATAACTAATCCCTCTATCTCATCGAGGTTCTCAAATTCATCTGCAGCCCTTATTATTTCAATAGCGGTTGGTCCTCTGCCAGGTCCCAGAACAAGGATCCTTTTACCCTTTCTACTCAGCACATTTATAAGTGGGAAAAAATCACTATCCCCTGTTACTATTACAATCTCGTCGAGTGAATCGCTCATTGACAGTATCTCTAAAGCCATCTCAAGGTCCATATTTGCCTTTACAGTACCATCAGGTCTATCCTTTGCTACTTTTGAAATAACCCTGTATCCCATTAGAGAAATGGCATCAATTAATTTCATCCTTCTGTCATCTTCATTTCTATAGGGTATAAATGCTACAAATTTTACTATTTCTGAATTTATTATTTTATACCTGTTAGTGAGATAACTCTTTATCCTGTCGTATCTAACCTCTGCACCCTGCCTTTCAAAAACCTCTTGAATATTTTGAACATCGATAAATATCCCAACCCTTTTCATCATACCTCCTTTATTTGTGTGTTAACTATTTACTGCACAATAATTTTGTTTTAAATTTCTTTATTTAGCACATAACAAATGCATTTAAGGTTATACTTGAAAACTCTTTTCGACTCTTCATAAAAATACACAATAATAGAAGACTGTCAACTGTCATTCTGAATATGAATCTGGCAATATATTTTAGAATATTCCTCACTTTTAGTATAAGAGTTGGGAACCTTGTATTGAAAAGGACTTGGAATTTCTTTGTCTAATATGTTGAGGTTTAATGGGATAAGGAGAGTTCCTGTTTTTTATTCTCAATCATATCTTATTATAATTACATTGGTTCATTGATTTTCAATGCATTAAAAAATTTTGCAAAAAAGCACTTGACATACTATATTTAGTGGTATCTTTTATTATTAATACTAAATATCGTATTTTTTAAAAAAATATAAAAAATAAGGAGGTGTTTTCACAATGTTTGAAAGGGTGAAAAAACGGGATGGTCGAATTGTTCCATTTGAGAAAGGGAAGATAACAGAGGCAATATTCAAGGCACTGCAGTCGACAGGTGAGGGTGGAAGGGAGGAGGCTGAGGAACTATCTGACAATGTAATGGGACAAATTGAAGAGAGGTTTGGGGGGAGGGTTCCAGACGTTGAGAGTATACAAGATTTAGTAGAAAGGGCACTTATAACGTCTGGATATGCAGAGACAGCCAAGGCGTACATACTTTACAGAAAGGAAAGGGCGGAGCTTAGAAAGGCAAAAGAGGTGTTAACTGGTGTAAAGGATGACATAAAATTATCTTTGAATGCCTTAAAGGTTCTGGAAAGACGTTATCTAATTAAGGATGAGCTGGGACGTCCCGTTGAAACCCCAAGAGAGTTATTTGAGAGGGTAGCAAATAACATCGCCCTTGCAGATAAAAAATACGACGAAAAAGCAGATATTGAAAGATCTGCAGAAGAGTTTTATAATCTTATGACCTCCTTTCTTTTTATACCAAATTCACCGACCCTTATGAATGCAGGCACCAAACTTCAACAACTCGCTGCCTGTTTTGTTCTTCCTGTTGGGGACACAATAAGTGAAATCTTTGATGCGGTAAAGTATACTGCCCTTATACATAAAACAGGTGGTGGGACTGGTTTCTCTTTCTCAAGGCTGAGGCCTAAAAATGATGTAGTGCAGTCAACGGGTGGGATAGCATCGGGGCCCCTTTCCTTTATGAGGGTTTTTGATGTAGCGACTGATGTCATAAAACAGGGTGGGAAGAGAAGAGGGGCAAATATGGGTATACTCCGATATGATCACCCCGATATTTTTGATTTTATTACTGCCAAGAGCAATGAAGGTGTACTTTCCAATTTTAACATATCTGTAGGCATTACAGAAGATTTTATGAAAGCCGTCCAGAATGGGGAAGAAATAGACCTCATAAATCCCAGGGATGGCAAATCAGTTAGAAAGGTAAAGGCAAGTGTTATATTTGATCTTCTTGTATACAATGCGTGGAAAAGTGGTGACCCTGGCATCATATTTCTTGATAGGTTGGATAGGGATAATCCTACGCCACACATCGGTCATATAGAATCAACGAATCCCTGTGGAGAGCAGCCACTCCTCCCGTACGAAGCGTGTAACCTTGGATCAATTAATCTGTCAAAGATGGCACGGAATGGCTCTATTGATTACGAATTACTGAAGGATGTGGTACACAAATCTGTTCACTTCCTCGATAATGTCATCGATATGTCAAGATTTCCTCTGAAGCAAATTACAAATATGGTTAATGGAAACAGGAAGATAGGACTTGGCGTTATGGGGTTTGCAGATTTGCTTATTCAACTGAATGTAGCCTATAATAGTGAGAAAGCCCTTGAGGTTGCAGAGGAGATAATGAAATTTATAGCAACAGAAGCAAAGAAAAAATCTCAGGAATTGGCAAAAATAAGGGGTCCATTTCCCAATTTTAAAGGTTCTGTTTTTGATATGAAGGGAGAACCCCCCATTAGAAATGCAACACTTACTACCATAGCACCCACTGGTACTATCAGTATAATAGGGAATTGTTCCAGCGGAATAGAACCACTGTTTGCAGTAGTATATGTGAGAAATGTAATGGAGGGAACGGAACTTCTTGAGGTCAATAACTATTTTGAGGATATTGCGAAAAAACAGGGGTTTTATTCTGATGATCTTATGAGGGAGGTTGCAAAAACAGGTTCACTCCACGATATCAGAGGAATCCCTGAAAAGGTGAAGAGACTATTTGTGACTGCTCACGATATTGAGCCAGAATGGCATGTAAGAATGCAGGCAGCCTTTCAGAAATATGTTGATAATGCTGTTTCGAAAACCGTTAATCTACCCTACTATGCAACACCACACGATGTAGAAAAAATATACATTCTTGGTTATGAACTGGGTGTAAAGGGAATAACAGTTTACAGGGACAGATCAAAGTCTGAGCAGGTTATTTATATGGGATCAAATTATAATGATATCCCAAATACTAACAAAGAGGTAAATTCCAGAAATGTTAGATATGGTGTCAACCTTGGTAATGGGCTTGTGAGAGTAGATTCTGAATACTCTGGTGGATGCGAGACCTGTTCAATATAGGCTTTACAATATGTAAATAGTTGCAGGAGGGGGACGGTTGCCGTCCCCCTCTTAATTTATTATTATAATGATATGAAAATCTTAATGGTAAATCCACCGATCTATGATTTTGCTGCCTTTGATTTCTGGCTTAAACCTCTGGGACTTCTCTATCTCTCCTCCATTGCGAAGGAAAATAAAATAGAGGTTCTCCTTCTCGATTGCCTTGATAGATTTGATGAGTTTTTTCCCGATACAAAAGTGGATAAATATGGTAGGGGTAAATTTTATTCAAGGATTATAGAGAAACCTGAGATACTAAAAAATGTGCCAAGAAATTTCAAGAGATATGGACTTCCAGAGAGGGAAATAGAAAGGAGAATAAGATCGATAATGCCTGATATTGTTTTCGTAACTGCCACTATGACATATTGGTATCTGGGTGCAGTAGAGATTTTAAATACTGTAAAGAAAATAGATAAAATGATACCTGTTTTTTTAGGTGGTGTGTACCCATCTTTGACAGAAAAACATGCTTCTACACTTGGATTTGATGAGGTTATTCCGATAAATAAACTTGATAGGCTTAAGGAAATTCTGGGGCTCAGGATGCCTTCAAAGTTTGTGAATTATCCTTTGCCAGATTATTCACATTATAAAAAACTTAGATATGTGGTCACAACTACTTCCCTGGGTTGTCCTTTTAGATGTACCTACTGTGCTTCTTATATTCTTCATAGTAAACTTGATCAAAAACCTGTTGATGCCGTCATTGATGAAGTATTATGGTATTACAAAACTGGAATGAAGGATATAGCCTTCTATGATGATGCATTACTTTATCCTCCAGAGAGGTTTTTGGCTATATTTGAAGGTCTTTTGAAAAAAAATGTAAAAATGAGATTTCATACGCCAAATGGACTTCATGCAAGATTTATCGATGGTGAAATTGCAAAAGTAATGATTAAAGCAAAGTTTATAGAACCCAGAATCTCCCTGGAAACAATAAATAAGAAAATTCTTCGCCAGACAGGAAATAAGTTGACACCGGGAGATTTTGAAAGAGCCGTAAAGAGTTTAGTAAATGCAGGCTACACAAATGAGGAAATAATTGCGTACACAATGTACGGTATCCCGGGGCAAACAGTGCAGGATGTCGTAGATACATTCAACTTGCTTAAAGGGATGGGGCTTAAAATATATTTGAGTGAATTCTCCCCTGTTCCTGGTACAATATACTATAGCCTTTCTGATCCTTTACTCTCTAACAACTCAGCCTATCTTTATTATGTCGGTAAGGGGGATAAACTTGAAAAATTGAAGAGAATGAAAAATAGTATAAACGAGGGATTGGAAAATAATTAACGGTTATCTATTATCATCCAATTTTGGTTCCATTTGCCTCTTCTCTGTTCCGATGGAACCAATTTGACATAATCCTTTGGGAGAAACTCTTCTGGAATATGTACTTCTATACCAATTTCTTCAAGGAGATACCCAAGCCTTGCAATGAGGCTTTTATCTTTCATCCTGATGGCATATTTGACGAGTCTCGCAACTGAAAATTTGTTTGATATTATCTTTAGCATAGCAAGTAAATCATTAAAATCTGGACCATAATCTAATTCATCCAGCGAATCTATAAATGCCTTTTCTGGTAATGCAACCTTTATATACGTCTCCCCGGTAAAATAATCGGCAAAGCCAAAAAATTTATACGGTTTCAAGGTTACATACTTAAAGCGAAATGATCTGAAATCAAGGGGTGCCTTCCTCTTTGGGGTTGCGATGTAAATTGCATCATTTTCTTCCTCAAGAAGATTATGTATAAAAAGGGCAGTTTTGAAGGAAATGTATGAGGGCAAAACTGAGCGACATCCAATAAGAAAGGGCTCAACCTTTGCCTCGTTTAAGATATATTTCCCCTTTTCTACTTCTTTTATTCCTCCCATTTTCTTTAATTTGAGTATTATCTGTGCAGCATAATTTGACTTTATCTGAAAAAAGTGGGAAAATTCTTCAAGCGTGAAGAAAAAAAGCTCACTTTCCTTCAGGTATTTTAAAATATAATCCTTTGTCAACCTTTCTCTTTTCATATATATAATTTAATGGAAATAGTAGAATAGTCAAGAGTTAGATAAATAGCCTCGAGGGGAATCGAACCCCTATCTTCACCTTGAAAGAGTGATGTCCTGAACCGTTAGACGACGAGGCCTGGATGCTATAATTTATAAGAAAGTTTTTGTATGTCAAGAGCAGAGCCTATTGTATAAGTTTCTTGCTAAACTTGAGTTTGTCTGTATAATAATAGTATGGAAGGGTATATAATACATTATCTTAAAACAATTAAGGATATTCAGGAATTGCGAGATAAAGAGGGTGTTTTTAAGGATTTTGTTAATAACGTAGAATCCTTCATTTCCTATATTAAAGCAAAAAAAAGAGAAACAGTAGTTGAAATACTTCAAATATGTAGAAGGCTAAGGGATCTTGGTGCCCCTATCGAAGGATATAAGATAATGAAAGCAGATGCAGAATACTATCTGAGCAAAGGGATAGATAGAAATTACTGGCAAAATCTATACTTTGCCTATGCTTTTGCAAATCTTGGTTATCCTACCCCAACGATAGAAAAAGAGTTGAGGCAGAAAATAAAGGATCTAAAGAGATCTAAGTTTCCAGAATTCATTCCACTTTTCCTCAATGCATATGGGAATATTTTTCACATTTACAGACAGGATTATGTTGTCGCAAGGGAATTGTACGACGAGGCGTTAAAATCGATTGAAAAAATTGACCGTAAGAGATTTGTAGAAATAACTAATAGAGAATGGGATTGGGCTTACAAACTTATAGTAAACAGTTTTATTGACCTTTTGTTGAGTATTGAAAGAAATGAAAAGGACGAAAAAATACTTGATAGACTTTTTGAGATCATTAAGGAAAATTCAGAGAGTTCCTCTTATATCCGTCTACTCTCAAGATTAAATCAGACAGAAATATATATTGCAAGGGACAAGATAGAAGAAGCAGAAAATTTGGTTAAAAGAATGCTTAAAGATACCCCCAAAGAGCTGGATAGATATTTGATGCCCTCTGCTAATCGATTGAGGGGTTTGATTGAAGCAAAAAAAGGTAATACCGATGAGGCTGTAAAGTATTGCCTTGCCGCATTTGGAAACTCAAGTTTTTTTGGTAATACGCTTGATGAAAAATACGCTATTAGATCTCTAATCAAAACATTCAGAATAATGGCTGCAAATGTACCTTTAGAAGAGAAAGTGGCATTTTACAAGGACAAGGGTTTATTTGACTCCTTTTTAGAGATTTTGAGGCTTAAAGATTGGTATCTGGGGGAGGAACATTCTCAGAGTGTCTCCGCTCTCTCTTTTCGGCTTGCTGATGCCCTTGGTTTTAGCGAAAAGGAGAAGGGTTTGGTAAAAAATGCCGGTCTTTTACATGATATTGGGAAAATTATGATTCCATGGTTTACCCTTAACAAGACCTCTGAACTGGATGAACTTGACTGGGAGATCGTTTATTATCATACTATAGAAGGATATAGAATGCTTAATTCCCTAGGCCTTTTTAAAAAGGCAGAGGTTGTAAGGGATCACCATGAAAGAATCGATGGCAGTGGCTATACAACAGGCAAGAAGAATATTCCTATTACAACCGAAATCGTTGCTATCGCAGATGCCTATGATGCAAGCGTGACGCCAAACAGACGTTATAAGAAAATTAAATCAAGAGAAGAGGCGATAAGAGAGATAGAAGAAGGTGTGAGAGGGAAATTTTCAAAAAAACTTATTGAGGCACTTAAGAAGGTCTCAACGTGAGTGGGTTATCTTCAATATTTTTCCTCTACCATTAATCGTTACCCTCAATATCTTCTGAATTTCTGTACCATCCTCTGTGGTGAAATATTTTCTGAAGACCGCAATCCAGACCCTTTTCTTTTTCGGACCCTTCATACCTGCCTTTTTTGCAGTCCCTCCAGAGATCGATAGGAGTCTTTGCTCGATGTGTGGAGCAACGTCAGAAAATTCTTTGAATTCTGTTTTTATTTTTTTTCTTACGATTTCTTCAATTTTCTGTTTATCCATTCTTCCTCCTATATGATAATCTGGGATCACCATATAACACAAACTGGTATAGTGTTTTCTGGTCATCCTCGTCAAGAATACCCTGACTCTCCATCATATATTTAAAGAACCTATGTTTTGCCTTTACAAGCGCAAATCCGGCGGGGGTGCCCCGGAGAATTTCTTTAAGAAAATACCAGGAGAGTAAGTCTGCCTCTGAAGATGGTGGTGTATAAGGACCATAGGCAATGGTTGTTGAACCCAGAAAGATCGAGCTTCCCCTTTCAAGAAATTTTAGTGCGATAGAGGTATCCTTATTTTTCTCTATAATGTAAGCACCATAACACGCCTCAGATACAACAATACCATTTTTTAATTCTAATTTATTAATATTTGAGGGGGTTAGTGCAATGGGGTAAGATTCTCCCTTCTGACCATACCAATTTGGAGAGGTATCAGACCCATGGAGGTTGAAGTAAAAAAATGTGGTGCTGTCCTTTATTCTGATCGATTTATGCGTTTTGGGAGGACAGACATTAATTTTGTCCCCATGAAGAATACTGTATACTGCCTTTGCTGCTTCTTTCCAGACGAAGGCAGTGTATCCAAAGGAGTGCTTTTTTATGTCTTTTCTATCCAGTTTATCAATCGTTGCAGTAAAGAAGTCTAGATCATTTCCATCGGGTATCCTTGAAATCGAGCGCTCTGGAAGCAGAAAATTTTTATCGATAGATGCATATGGATTATCCGAAAGGACAAATTCGTCGCCGTCATACGCAGGGTTCTTGATTCTATAGAACGGGATCAATCTATCTCCACCAAGCAGAATAAAATGGTCGCCTTTCTTTTCAAATTTTTTTAGATTTAGTCTTATCCTTTCAGATTTGCACTGGTAGATCGAAAATCCCCTTTTTGTCATTTTATCAAGAAATTTTTCAAATTCATCCGTTCTTCTTTTGCCAAATCTCTTTTTTGTTTTTTCCCTATCCCATATTAGATATACCAATACCTTCCTCCTTTCTTTTTAAAAATATGTAAAGGGCAAAGATATCAGAGGGAGAAACCCCTGCAATTCTTGATGCCTGACCAAGTGTGTCAGGCCTTCCCTTTGCGAGTTTTTGTCTTGCCTCAATTGTGATTGTTTTTATCTGGTAGTAATCAATATTATTAGGTATCTTTACCTTTTCCATTTCTGCAAGTTTCTTTGCCTGGGCAATAGCTCTTTGAATATAACCGTCGTACTTAGCAGCGATTTCTACCCTGAATGCAATTTCATCAGGGAATTTCTCACCGAGATAATCTTCAACATCACCAATATGTACTTCCGGCATTTTCAGGATATGGAAGAGAGTATTCTGTTTCTTTACTCCATTAAAGGAATTTGATCCGACCTTTATTGCCTTTAGTTTTTTTATTGTCTCTCCCAGTTTTTTTTCTCTCTCTGTCACTCTCTCAAATACTTTTTTTTCAACCAGTCCAAATTTTACCCCATATTTCATAAGTCTTTCATCTGCATTATCCTGCCTGAGAAGCAATCTGTATTCTGCCCTTGATGTAAATAATCTATAAGGCTCCTTTGTGCCTTTCGTTACAAGATCATCGATTAGAACACCTATATAAGCCTGGTCTCTTCTAAGTGTAAATGGTTTCTCTTTTTTTACTGATAGCGCGGCATTTATTCCTGCCATTATACCCTGCGCAGCCGCTTCTTCGTATCCTGATGTACCATTTATCTGTCCAGCAAGAAATAGCCCTTTTATTTTCTTTGTTTCGAGGCTATGTCTCAATTGGGTAGGAAAAACATAATCATACTCGATGGCGTATCCGGGTCTTAAAAATTCCACCTTCTCAAGTCCCTTAATAGTTCTCATAAAGTTCAGTTGTATCTCTTCGGGTAGGGATGATGATACACCGTTGAGATACCACTCGTTTGTATTGAGGCCGTCTGGTTCAATAAAAACTGGATGTCTATCTTTGTCTTTAAATTTCATCACCTTATCTTCCAGGGAGGGACAATTTCTTGGTCCTATACTCTTAATTATCCCAGCGTAAAGTGGGGCAAGGTTGATATTTTTCTTAATGATATTATGCGTTCTGGGATTTGTGTATGTAAGGTAGCAAGGCACCTGTAACGGATTAAATTCTGTGGTCCTGTGTGAAAAATGTTCGGGATTGTCATCCCCTGGCTGTACTTCCAACCTATCAAAATCGATGGTTCTTCCATCCACCCTTGCAGATGTTCCTGTTTTGAGTCTCCCCAATTCAAACCCAAGTTTTTTAAAAGAATCTGATAGTCCCTCAGATGGAGGCTCCCCCAATCTACCAGAAGGGAAGTGTACCATCCCGATATGAACAAGTCCCTTCAGAAATGTCCCTGTTGTGACAATTACTGTGTTAGCATAATATTCAGTGCCAATATTAGATATAACACCTACTACTCTGTTATTCTCAACAATTATCTCATTCACCATAGCTTGCTTAACATTAACATTCTCTTCAAGGATTTTCCTCATCTCTGTCCTGTAGTTTATTCTATCTACCTGTGCCCTTAAGGACCATACACTGGGCCCCTTTTTTTTATTCAGGGTTTTAAATTGAATCCCCGTTTTATCTGTATTATATCCAATTTCTCCTCCAAGGGCATCTATTTCAAATACAAGGTGAGATTTGGCAATTCCGCCAACAGAGGGGTTACAGGACATCTGGCCTATCATATCAAGATTAATAGTAAGTACAAGAACATTCATCCCCATCCTGCTTGCAGAAAGGGCTGCCTCAATTCCTGCGTGTCCAGCACCGACAACTATTACATCATATTTTTTCAAATATCTTTACCTCAACTATGCCTTCAAGTCCCTTTTTGAAATCTTCTGCATCCCTCCGTGAACCTACAATTTCCCCATAATGCATGGGAATTGCTATGGATGGCTTTATTGCCTTTGCAGCCTCAATTGCCTCCTTTGAATCCATAACATATGTCCCTGAAACGGGTAAAAGTGCTATGTCACATTCAATTGATTTCATTTCTGGTATAAAATCAGTATCTCCTGCATGGTAGATTTTGATCCCGTCCAACTCAACAATATATCCTATCCATCCATTTGATTTAGGGTGGAAGGCTTTTCCTATATTGTATGCTGGAACTGCCTTTACATTTAAACCATCAATGATTTTTTCTTCACCTCCTCTTATAATCTCTAAATTGCCCCTTACCTTTCCAAGTCCATCGGGAGGGACGACAATTTTTGTACTATCCTTCTGGATTTTTTTAATATCCTCAATAGAAAGATGATCGTAATGTAAATGGGTGATGAATATAATATCTGCTGGAGGGAGGTCCTTTTTTAAGCGAAATGGGTCAAAGTAGATGTTTTTACTATTCCGTATAAGGAAGCCATCGTGGCCAAGATAGGATATTCTTTGTAGAAAATCTTCAATTCTTTTATCCATATTTACCTCCTTTTTTATAATTTATACACGGTAAAAACATAAAAGCAAGAAAAAATATAAGCTTACTTTCACCAATACCGTTTTGCCTTTTTTCCTATTCTATTTTCTATATCCTATATTTTGTCTTTCCCATTGTCGTCATTGTGAGCCATTCTTCTCGTTTGTAGTGCGGTGTGGCAATCTCGTAGTTAATGTCTTTTGCCTTTGTTGTTTGTCTTTTTCCCACGATTCACGGTCTTTATGACTTCCGCATTAATATGTACCTTGTCTTTATGTCGTGTTCAGCCGTTAAAAGTCTTTTTCTCCTGCTGTATGTCCTTTTTCCTTGCTTTTCTTTCTATACTTCTCCTACCTCGTCTGTTGGGCGGGCAAGGTTCACAAGATAAAATCTTACTTGCGTGAGAATCTGCAGTTAAAGCCTCCGGTGTCCTTTACCTTGCTTATCTTCTTGCTTCTCTCCTACCTCGCTTCTCTCCCTACTTGGCTCCTACCTTGCTTCTCTTTCTACTTCTCTCCTACCTTGCTTTTCGTTCTATACTTCTCCTACCTCGTCTGTTGGGAGACCAAAAAGAAAAAATAAAAAAAGATATATCTTCTTCTACTTCGTGTTTTTCTGTAGCACTGATCCATATCTTATTTGTGACAAAATATGCAAGAAAAATTTTCTTTCTTGACAATTGTTTATACTTGGATAATCTTTTCTCAATGGGATATGAGAAACTGGAAAAAATAGCACGTCAGGTAAGAAGGGATATAATTGAGATGATAGGTGAGGCGGGATCAGGGCATCCTGGCGGTTCGCTTTCCGCCGTAGAAATTGTTGTTTATCTTTATTTTAAGAAAATGAAACTGGACCCAAAAAATCCAAAATGGGAAGATAGAGACAGATTTGTGCTTTCAAAAGGACATGCCTGTCCAGTGCTTTACTCAGTGCTTTCTCTTCTTGGTTATTTCCCTCGAGAGAAGATACACACCCTCAGAAAATTGGGGAGTATTCTTCAAGGCCATCCTTCATATCTTGATACACCAGGGGTTGAAGCATCGACTGGATCTCTTGGGCAGGGACTCTCCATTGCCAACGGAATGGCTATGGCAGGAAAACTTGATAGGAAGGATTACCATGTTTATGTACTTCTTGGTGATGGAGAAATTAATGAGGGTGAAATCTGGGAGGCCTCGATGTCAAGTCATAGATTTCACCTTGATAATCTAACAGCCATACTTGATAACAACAATCTACAGATAGATGGAAGAGTAAATAAGATTAAAGACCCCTATCCACTTACTGATAAGTGGAAAGCGTTTGGATGGCACACGATTGAAATAGATGGGAATTCTTTTATAGAAATAGAGGGCGCAATTGATGAAGCCCTTGCTACAAAAGGAAAGCCAACTATGATAATAGCAAAAACAATAAAGGGGAAGGGAGTCTCATTTATGGAAAATAGGGTAGAATGGCATGGGAAAGCCCCAAACAAGGAGGAGGTTAAACGGGCTCTAAAAGATATAGGTTAGAATCATTGAGAAAAGCGTATGGCGAGACCCTTGCCCAACTTGGTAAGGAGAGGGATGATATTGTGGTTCTTGATGGAGACCTTTCAAAATCAACAAAAACGGAGATTTTTGCCAGAGAATTTCCAGAAAGATTCTTCGACCTTGGCATATCTGAACAGGATATAATGTCAACTGCATCGGGCCTTGCACTTTCAGGAAAAACCGTTTTTGCTTCCTCCTTTGCAATTTTTGCAACAGGGAGGGCTTATAATCAGGTTAGAAATAACATTTGTTATATGAATCTTAATGTAAAGATTGTGGCAACTCATGCAGGGATATCCATTGGTGAAGATGGTTCTTCACATCAGGCACTTGAAGATATATCACTTATGAGAGGTATACCAAATATGAGAGTAATTGCTCCTGCCGATTCAACAACCACAAGGGAAGTAATAAAATTCGTAGCAAATGCTCCTGGTCCATTCTATGTAAGGCTGTTAAGGCCAGATGCCCCCGTAATATATGAAAAGCCTCAATTTAGATTTGGCGAGGCAGTGAGGTTGAGGGATGGTAACGATGTTTCTATATTTACCCATGGATTTCTTTTACACATCACACTTGAGGCATCTGAACTTCTTGAAAAAAGAGGAATAAAAGCAAGGGTATATGACCATCCTACAATAAAACCTATTGATGAGAATTCAATTGATGAAGCCGCACTGGAAACAAAAGGAATTGTTGTAGCAGAAGATCATCATATCTTTGGTGGACTTGGAAGTTCTATTGCAGAATATGTTGTTACCCATAATCCTATTAAGATGGAATTGATAGGAACTGAAAATTTTGGACAATCAGGATCAACAGATATGGTGTATAAAGAGTATGGTTTTACTCCTATATATATAGCGGATAGAGTGGAGAGATTACTTGATAGAATTTAAAAATGTAACGAAGATATTTCAAAAAAATTGGTATGCAGTTAGAGAAATAAATCTAAAGATAGATAAGGGGGAGTTTGTTTTTCTTGTAGGAAAATCAGGCGCAGGTAAAAGCACACTCCTCAGGCTTATTTATCTTGATATCTTTCCAGACTCGGGTGAGGTCAATGTAGCTGGTTTTAGTTCGCATACTATAAAAAAGAAAGAAATTCCTTTTTTGAGAAGGAAAATAGGGGTTATTTTTCAGGATTTTAAGTTGCTGATGGATAAGAATGTTTATGAAAATGTTGCCTTTGCACTTGAGGTTACGAATACCCCAAGAAGAAAGATAAAAGAACTTGTAATGAATGCCCTTGCAGATGTTGGGATCACACATAAGAAAAATTCATTCCCATATCAACTCTCTGGTGGCGAACAGCAGAAAGTTGCAATAGCCAGAGCGCTTGTCAGAGAACCGTTTATACTCTTGGCTGATGAGCCAACAGGGAATATAGACCCAGCAGGTTCCGAAGAAATAATCGAAATTCTTAAGGAGATAAATACCAGTGGGACTGCTGTATTGATGGCTACTCATCAGATGGAACTTATAAAAAAACTCCCGAGGAGGGTAGTTACAATAGATGAGGGAAGAATAGTGGAGGATTCAGATGTTTTCCATTAGAGAAGCTTTTATTGGTCTCAGGAGAAATGGGTTGACGGCGTTCATTGCAGTTGGTGTTATTTTCTTTTCCCTGCTTATCTTTGGCCTTTTTCTTGTAGGCACATTTAACCTTTTCGGCATTATCAGAATTGCTGAAAGTAAAGTTGAAATTGATGCATACCTTAGTGATGATATATCATTAAAAGAGGTTAATAGCTTAAAGTCAAAGATTTCTAAGATTGTTGGGGTCAAATCAGTAAATTATCTCTCAAAGGAAAGGGCTATGGAGAAATTCAAAAAAGAAATGAAAAGTGCCCCGGAACTCCTTAAGGCACTTGAAACAAATCCTCTTCCTCCTTCATTCAAAATAAGCGTGGAGGAGGGATACAACTCTCTTGAAGATATTAAAAAAATTTCAAATAAAATTCGTATCTTTGAGGGTGTTGAGGACGTGCAATATGGTGAGGCATGGATAAGAAGGCTTGATAAACTGGTAAAAATTCTCTTTCTATTTGATGTAGTTATAGGTTTGGTGATAAGTTTTGCGTCTATTTTTGTAGTATCGAATACAATACGGCTTACCGTTATTTCGAGAAAAGAATCTATTGAAGTAATGAAACTTGTGGGAGCAACGGACAGAATGGTTCGTTCTCCATTTATGCTTGAGGGTGTTATTGAAGGTGGTGTAGGAGGGGCAGTTAGTGCAGGAATATTGTATGGGCTTTATGTTATTTCACAGAAATTTGTTTCGTATTTTTTCCCAACTAATATACTTTTTGGGGCACTTGTGATATTTGGTATTATTCTTGGCTATATTGGGAGCAGAAACGCAGTCAAAACTTATCTCGTTGGAGGTGAAGGTTGAAGGTATTTAAGTTTAGAGGCGGTATTCACCCTTTGGAGAAGAAAGAGATAACGAAAAACAAATCTATAAGTAAGATTAATTTGCCTGAGTTTGTTTATATTCCTCTTTCTCAACATACGGGTGCACCATCAAAGCCAATTGTAAATAAGAAAGATGCAGTAAAAGTTGGCACGAGACTTTCTGACCCTGTTGGCTTTGTTTCTGTACCAGTCCACTCTTCTGTATCAGGGGTTGTTGCAGGTATTGTTCCACACTATCATCACCTGGGAAAGAAAATGGATGCGGTAAAGATAAAGGTCGAAGGTCAGGAACTTGAAGAGGGAATTGGTGAGGAGAGAAATTATAGTAACCTAAGACCTGACGAAATAATAGAAAAGGTTAAAATGGCGGGTATTGTAGGATTGGGTGGTGCTGCATTCCCGACCCATGTTAAACTTTCTCCCCCGAAAGATAAAAAAATCGACACCTTGATTATTAATGGGGCTGAGTGCGAACCTTACCTTACTGCAGATTACAGAATTATGCTTGAGAGGCCTGATGATATCTTGAAAGGAACAGAGATCATAAGGAAAATCTTAAATCCTGAAAGAGTAGTAATTGCTATTGAAGATAATAAAAAGGATGCAGCGACTTTATTAATGGAAAAGATCGGGGGTGAAAGGGATATAAAGGTTGTGCTTCTTAAAACAAGGTATCCTCAAGGTTCTGAAAAACAATTGATATTTGCTATAACTGGAAGGGAGGTTCCTGCAGGTGGATTACCTTTTGATGTAGGCTGTTATGTCCAGAATGTGGGCACAGCAGTTGCTATATATGAGGCAATTGCATTAAATAAACCCCTTTATGAGAGGGTTGTTACAGTAACCGGAGCAGTAAATAATCCTGGCAATTTTCTCGTTCCAATTGGTACCCCTATAAAAAATCTAATAGACGCAGCGGGCGGCAGCCTTGGAGAAGTTGGGAAAGTCATAATGGGAGGACCTATGATGGGCATTGCCCAGAAATCCCTTGAAGTTCCTGTTGTGAAGGGAACGAGCGGTATACTAATCCAGAGTATCAATGATGTATTCCTTGATGATCCAACACCCTGTATAAGATGTGGTTCCTGCGTGGATGTCTGCCCTATGGGTCTTTTACCGAACCTTATGGAATGGAATATCAATGCAAATAATTTTGATGGTGCTGAAAAACTTGGCTTAATGTTCTGTATTGAATGCGGAAGTTGTGCCTATGTATGTCCTGCAAGAAGACCACTTGTTCATGCCTTCAAATATGGGAAAAGTGAGATTTTGAAGCAGAGGAGGAAATAATGTATTTATCAGCTTCTCCACATATCAGACGTGAAGTTAACACAAAAAAGATAATGTATTCTGTTGTTCTTGCACTTATGCCAGCTCTTATCGGTTCTATTGTATTTTTTGGGTGGAGGGCGCTATTTATTACAATTCTGTCGGTTTTGAGTGCGGTAGGCACAGAGTATCTCTACAAAAACATAACTCACCGTGAAATCGATCCCCTCGATGGCAGTTCAATTATCACAGGCATTTTATTGGCGTTCAACCTTCCTGTTCAGTCCCCCTGGTGGCTTCCAGTGGTTGGTTCTTTCTTTGCTATTCTCATAGTTAAACAATTATTTGGGGGATTGGGATACAATATATTTAATCCGGCACTTGCCGGAAGGGCATTTGTAATGGCATCTTGGCCATCTATAATGACTGGAAGATGGACTGCCCCCCTGCACGGCACGATAAGCGGAATTGATGGAATTACAACTGCAACACCATTGAATTTAATAAAACTTCATGGAACAGATCCGGCTGTTCTTTCAAGGATAAATTCGCCAGAACTCTTGAAACATCTTTTTGTTGGGAATGTTGGAGGATGTATTGGAGAGACATCTGCGCTTCTTCTTTTGATTGGAGCCTTGTTTTTGTTCTTCAGGGGTTTTGCAGATTGGAGAATAAGTGTAGGGTATATTGGTACAGTTTTTGTCATTTCCTGGATATTCTTTTTGCTACATCTTACACCTGCTGGCCCTTTGTTTCACATACTATCTGGCGGTGTAATGCTTGGGGGGCTTTTTATGGCTACAGATATGGTTACCTCCCCTGTTACACCTATTGGGAGGTGGATTTTTGGCATTGTAGGTGGTTTAATCGCAGTGCTCATACGAGTATGGGGTGGTTATCCTGAGGGTGTATCATATTCAATATTGATAATGAATATATTTACTCCACTTCTTGATAGGATTAAGCCCAAATACCTTGGGGAGGTGAGAGAATGAAGGGTATGATAAAACCCCCTCTGGTGCTTTTTTTTACTGCAGTGATTGCAGCTGTACTACTTGCCTTTGTATATCAGAAAACTGAACCCGAGATAGAGAGAAGGGCGAAGGAACAACTACTGTCAAATCTCGAGGAAGTGTTTCCTGAGAAAGATATAACCTTTAAACCGGTAATAAAAGATACAGTTTGGCGTGTATTGAAGGGTGACAAGGTAGTTGGTCTTATCTTTATTAATGGGAAAAGAGGATACGCCAGTGTTATAAAGACTGTTGTAAGTATAGATACAAATTTAAGGGTCATTAAGGTGTTAATCCCAAAGGAAGGGCTGTCGGAGACGCCAGGGCTTGGTATGAAGGTTACGGAACCCTGGTTTCAGAAACAGTTTCAGGGAAAATCGGAAAAGGATATTTTGCTGAAGAAAGATGGAGGATTACTTGATGCAGTTACAGCAGCAACCATCTCTTCCCGTGCTGCAGTTGGGGCGGTAAGAGAAGGGATTGAGAAATATAAGAATTGTCTTAAGACAGAGACACCACCAGGAACAAGTTGGTATAAGAACCATCTCAAAGAAATGTTCCCTGCAGATTCTATTATTCCTGTGAGAGAAGGGTGTCTATGGAAAGCATACAAGGGGAAGAAGGTAATTGGTGAGATATATCTTTCTTATGGTAGTGGATATGGAGGAAAAATCGGTGTTCTCGTTGGAGAAAAAAATGGAGTAATAAAATCAATGTATATTCAGTCACCTATGGAAGGCTTGAAAGAATCAGAAGGCTGGGGAACAAAGATAAGGGAACCAGAGTACATTAAAAAATATATAGGTAAGAAAATAGAGGATGTTAAATCTATAGATTGTATTACAGGAGCGACGTTCTCAGTAAATGGTCTCAAAGAGGCTATAATAAAGGGATATGAAAGCACTGGGAGGAATAAATGAGAACCTTTCTTGATGGAATTATAAAGAATAATCCTGTTCTCGTCCTTGCCATAGGTTTATGCCCAACACTTGCCGTTTCCACATCTGCTTACAATGCATTGGGTATGGGAGTAGCTGTCATATTTGTTCTTACCTTTTCAAATTTTATTATTTCAGCCGCCAGGAGGATTATACCTGAGAATCTCAGAATTCCTATATTTATAATTATCATTTCTACATTCGTTACAATCGTTGATTATGTCCTTAAGGGATATGTGCCTGCGCTCTCTAAGAATCTTGGAGTTTTTGTCCCGTTAATAGTAGTTAATTGTATAATACTTGGTAGGGCTGAGGGGTTTGCCTATAAACACAGCATAGGTCAGGCAACCCTTGATGGTCTCGGTAGCGGAATTGGTTTTACCCTTACGATATTTGCTATGGGTACAATTAGAGAGATACTGGGTCAGGGCACATGGTTTAGTATCCCTGGTGGTTTTGGTGGTTTTCATCCTCTTGGTCACGGCTTTACAAACTATCCCGTCCTCTTGATGATACTCCCGCCAGGAGGATTCCTTGTTATTGCATTCCTGATGGGAACGATGAGATGGGTACAGATGAGGAGGGCAAAATGAGTCTCTTTTTACTATTTCTTTCTGCTTTTCTTGTAAACAATATTATTTTGATGAGATTTTTAGGGTTGTGTCCATTCTTTGGGATTTCGAGCAAGATGGACACTGCGATTGGAATGAGTATGAGCGTTATATTTGTTATGCTCTTATCAAGTATAGTTACCTGGTTTCTTTATGTCTATGTTCTCGTTCCACTGAATCTTGTGTTTCTTAGAACCGCTGCTTTTATCCTTGTTATAGCAACGCTTGTGCAATTTCTTGAGATTTATTTTAAGAAGGCAATACCCACGTTATACTCAGCTCTTGGTATCTATCTACCTCTAATAACAACAAATTGTGCTATTCTTGCAGTTGCTTTTCTAAATATAGATTTTGGTCATTCCTTGATACAGACCATCGTATATGCCATAGGTGTCTCTTCTGGTTTTGGGCTTGCCCTTATAATGATGGCAGGAATAAGGGAAAGAATAGACAATGCTCCCATTCCGGAGCCTTTAAAAGGGCTTCCTATTGCCTTTATTACAGCCAGTTTGATGGCACTTGCATTTCTTGGTTTTCAGGGGCTCCTTGGTCTTTCTTTGTGAGGAATAAAAATAGAAGAATTATTTGTAAAAATAAAGGATTTTGTTAAGAGATATTCAGCGGATAGGGAGGTGCTTTTACCTCCCTATCCGGGTATTATTGTTCTTTCAGCAGGTCTTTCAGATAAAGTTCCGATTGTTCTTATTGTAGGTAAAGATAAAAAAGAAAGAATCTATGAGGATCTCGGCTTTTTCTACAAAAATCCCATTATTTTTTACCGCGAGAATAGTATTGAAGTTGCTGGTAGGATAAGGGAAAAGACTTTTGATGTGCTTGTGATTTCCCTCGAAGATTTATCCTTTGGGATCCCTCTACTTTCAGAATGGAAACTTGCAAGGGGAGATAATCTTCCCTATGAAGAGTTTTTATTTTTCCTTGCAGATGGGGGATATGAGAGGACAGAAAAGGTTATTGAAAAGGGTGAATTTAGCGTTAGGGGGTCCATTATAGACCTTTTTCCCCATTCACAGGAGAATCCTGTTAGGATAGAACTTGAGGACGAAAAGATACTCTCATTAAGGCACTTCAGTCCATATACCCAGAGAACTATATCATATATATCTTCAATAGTAATTTTCACTTCCACTGAAAGAACAATTTGCTTAAAGGACTTATTAAATGACTTCTTTATTGTGGGTGAAAAGAACGAGTTAATTAAATCAGATATAGTCCTTTCTCCTATAGGTTCATTAATTCCAATAAAATCGTCGCCATCATTTAACAGAAGCCTTGAATCTTTAAGAAATTTTTTGCGGAGGTATCAAGATTACACAACCTACCTTATCCTTGAAACTCCGGGTGAAATTGACAGAATGAAGGAATTGCTTGACCCAGATTTTCCATATTTGTTTTATAAACAGGGACACCTTTCAAAAGGATTTATTATTGATGATATTAAAATTGCCTTTGTTACAGAGAGTGATATTTTCGGAATAACCCGTAAGAAAGTAGAGAAAAAAATAGAACTGGAATACGACATTTTTGATTTTAAAGAGGGTGATTATGTTGTCAATGATGAATTTGGAATAGGAATATTTGATGGTCTTGAGAAGATATCGGTAGAAGGGAATGAGGTAGATTGCCTCAAGATTTCATATAAGGGGGGAGATAAACTATTCGTTCCGGTAGACAAGATATATCTTGTGAAGAAATATATAGGTGCGGAAGGGCGAGTAGAAATTGATTCTCTATCAAAGCAGCGATGGTTAAGAAAAAAAACTACGGTGCAGAAGAGTATAAAAGAAATAGCAGAGAAAATGTTAAAGTTGTACGCAAGGAGAAGGGCATCAGAGGGGTGGGCATTTAGCGAAGACACATTATGGCAAAAGGAAATGGAGGCACTTTTTCCATTTGAAGAGACAGAGGATCAATTAAGGGCAGTTGAGGATGTAAAGAGGGATATGGAAAAGTCTACTCCAATGGATAGATTGTTATGTGGGGGTGTAGGCTTTGGAAAAACGGAAGTTGCATTAAGAGCTGCTTTTAAGGCTGCAATGGATGGAAAACAAACTGCTATTCTTGCACCCACAACAATTCTGGCAGAACAGCATTATATTACTTTCAGGGATAGACTTAGCAGGTTTCCTATTAAGGTAGAATTCCTTTCAAGATTTACGAAATCCAGGGAAAATAAAATTCTGCAAGAGCTGAAAGATGGCAAAATTGATATTATTATTGGAACCCACAGGCTTTTGTCCAGGGATGTTACATTTAAAGACCTTGGTCTTCTTATCATAGATGAAGAGCAAAGATTTGGTGTAAAACAAAAGGATAAGATAAAAGAAATGAAGGAGAACATAGACTATCTCGCCCTGAGTGCAACCCCTATTCCAAGAACATTGAATCTTGCACTTTCGGGTCTTATGGATCTTTCTGTTATTGAGACTCCACCAGTGGGAAGGATGAGTGTAGTTACTGAGGTAATACACTGGGATGAAAATATAATATACGATGCAGTTATGAGAGAAATTCAGAGGGGAGGTCAGGTCTTTTTTGTTCATAACAGAATAGAAACAATATATGGAATTTATGAGAAATTGCAGAAAATATTTCCAGAACTCAGAATTATTGTGGCACATGGACAGATGCCCCCAAGGAAACTGGAGAGTTCGATGGTCGACTTCATTGAGAGGAAATATCATGTTCTTCTCTCGACAGCAATCATAGAGTCAGGATTAGATATTCCTAATGTCAACACGATAATAATAAATGATGCTCACAGATTTGGGCTGGCAGATTTACATCAGTTGAGGGGTAGAGTTGGTCGGTCAACAAGGAAAGGGTTCTGTTATCTTATCATTCCGCCTGGTATTTCTGAGGAGGCTTATAAGAGGATTTCTGCAGTGAAAACATACTCTCATCTTGGAGCAGGACTAAAGATAGCCTTAGTCGATATGGAGATGAGGGGGGCAGGGCTTCTGCTTGGGACAAAGCAACATGGTTTTATTGAGAAAGTTGGTTATGAACTTTATATGAGAATGCTCGACGAAACTGTTAAAGAAATAAAAGGCGAAAAGGTAAAAAAGAGGATAGAAACGGAGGTGAGGTTAAACAGACCCATCTATATTCCTGCTGAGTATATACAATATTCAGATAGTAGAATAAGAATTTACAGAAGGCTTGCCGCAGCAGAAAAAGAAGAAGAAATTGAGAATATAAAAGAGGAAGTTACAGATATATATGGCAGACCTCCAAGAATCATTAACGATTTATTTGAATGGGCAAAAATAAGATTAAAGGCAATGAAGGCTGGAATACAAAAAATTATAGAAAACGAAGAATTTACTGTAGAATTTGGTGAGGAGATTACAAGAGAAAGTATAGAGAAAATGGTAAAAGAAATACCTGGAATTAAATTCTACTATGGTAAGAACCTCAGGATAAAGGTTGCCCACAATCAATTGAAAAAACTATTAGAACTCCTAACATAATTTTTTTATTTGTAGTTCATCACTTGCCTTTTATCGTCCTTTACCTCGCTCTTTTTTTCATATTTTCTCCTATCTTGTTTTTTGTAAGGTGTTTATGGTTTTTAAAATCCCGGTCTCCTGTAAAGAAAAGCCTCACGATTTTTGTGTCTTTCTTTTTCCTTTGCCTTTCGTTCTATACTTCTCCTACCTTGTCTAACCATATAGGAGACCAAAAATGTATTGTTCTGTTGTACGAATTTTTGTGATTAAATAAAAAATCACAATGTCAAAGATCGAGCGAAGGATTTCTATTCTTCCATGCAGTATCGAATCTCACATTTGGCAAGCTCGTCATTATGT
>CAZQRW010000029.1:0-24299 GCA_964596115.1 uncultured bacterium | reverse complement strand
CCTCTCCCTTCAAGGGCGAGGAGGTTATTTTCTTTCTTTTGAGGGGGAGAGATGGGGAGAAAGTTTCCCTCCCTTGATGGGAGGGATTAAGGGCGGGTGTTCTTCCATTATTCCTTCTTCATTCTTCATGCTTCGTCTTCCCATCTTCGCTTCCTTATACCTACTCGCTACTTCCTTCGTAATTGCCTTTCTCTCACTCATCTTTAACCCCATTTATACCTCCTTTTCTGGAGGTATATTTTACTATTTTTGTGTTGATTTTTAATGAGGCAAATCGAGCCCTTTACAAATGAGGATAATTGATTATATTATACTTGAGGGGTGTGTCACGTAGGCGAAAGGCAGGCGATGACCGTTTTAATCCTGCTACCCTGTCGTTGCTTTTAGCAAGTTTATGGGTATGGTTGTTGTGACACGCCCCTTAATTTTTAATTATTGATGATTATTGAAATTGTAGCAGATTCTAACTAAACAAAATTTGTATTTTACTTTCTTACGACCTTTCCAATGTATCGAAGTGTGAGATTGCCAGTTAAAGGCTCTATATCTTGTACACTTACAGCGATCCTTTCACCTGCAAAAAATCTATGTCTCTGCCCCAAAAGTTCTTTTCCTCTGAACATATAATCTTCATCGGGTAGAAGAGAGACAGGCAAAAAACCGGATATAAGAAAATCCTCTAATTCAACAAATAAACCACTTGCAGCCACATCTCTTATAAGACCTATAAACTCCTCCTCCTTGTGATCCTGCAAGAATTTCAGGGTAAACATTTCTATTGCTTTTCTTTCTGCCTCATCAGATTTCCACTCCATCTCCGTGGAATGATCGGCAATTTTTCTCAACTCGTCTATACTATAGTTTTCTCCTGAAAGAATTCTGTGCACCACAAGATCGGGGTATCTCCTTATGGGAGATGTGAAATGCGTATAAAGCTTTGATGCCAGACCAAAATGAGGCTCCGGAATGGCAACATACCTTGCTCGCTTCATGCATCTCAGGAGTTCATAGTTAAGGATTCTTTCAAACGGCTCACCCTCAACATCCAGGAGGAATCTCTGAATATCTTTCCTGCTCAGACCTTTAAGCTTATAACCCAGTGAATATGCAAATTTTTTAAATTCCATAAGTTTTACATCATCTGGTTCCTCATGCACCCTATAAATTCCAGATCTTTTACTATTGTATATATTTTCTGCTACAAGTTCATTGGCAAGAATCATAAATTCCTCAATTATCCTGTGGGTAGGAAGTCTAATTGTTGGACTTATACTTAAAACTTTATCATCCTCTACCTTAACCTCTACCTCGGGGACTTTGAAATCGATTCTGCCAAGGTGCGCTTTTTTTGCAGTTAAAATATCTGCAAGCTCTTTCATCGTTCTTAGTGAGGTGCTGAGATCTTTACCGTTACCACTCTCCAAAATTTCCTCAGCAGATTTATAACTCAACCTCTTTTTATTTACTATTAATCCTCTCTGGATAATGTAGTCTACTACTTCACCCTCAGAATTTATCTTTGCTATAACAGAATAGACAGGTTTTTTATTTCCCTCTGTAAGACTAATATTTTTTGTTAACTCCTGGGGAAGCATAAAATACGTTCTATGAGGAAGATATACTGAACATCCCCTCTTTTCAGCCTCTCTATCAGTCAAACTATTTTTTCTTACATAGGCAGATACATCGGCAATATGGACATAAAGATAAAAAAAACCATTTTTTTTCTCAATAGCCACTGCATCATCAAAATCCTTTGCGTCCTCCGGGTCTATAGTAACTGCATATTGTTTAACAAAATCCTTCCTCTCCTTATCTAACAAAATTTGAATGTTTAGCACCTCATTCTTTATAGAATTACTGAATCCTTCTTTAAGTCCAAATTCTTCCTCTATAAGCATAGTTTCTACTTCTTTTTTCCCAACTTTTTTTATAACCTTGCAGGACGGAGAAACATTTGGATTCTTCCATTCAAACATCTCAGCGACTACAAAATCGCCAGGCCTTTCTTTTCTTTTTTTATCATTGACAATAAAAAAGAAATAAGGAATATGCTTATCAACGGGTTTCAGATAAAGGATTCCATCCTCATTTATGATTTTGCCTGCAAACCTTTTCTTTGCCCTTTTTATTACCCTGATAATTTTACCTTCCCACTTTCCTCTCCTTTTTTTTGTCTTTACAGCTAAAACAATGTCTCCGTTCAACGCAACAAATGTACTCCCCGGAGGTATAAAAATATCCTGTGATCCGTCTTCAGGTATAATGAAACCATAGCCCTCAACCTTACCATCGAATTTTCCCTTGACAACTCCTGCCCTCTCGGGAAGCATATATCTTTTGCCTACTTTTATTAGTCTTCCTTCTCCTACAAGTTCCTTTATTATGTCCCCCGCATTTCTTCCCATTACCCTCACAACATTTTTTGCACTTATTAAATCACTCTTGTTTTTTTTGAAAAATTGCAGAACCCCATTCCTGTCGGGTTGATACCTCATTTTTTTCCCTTTTCTTTTATTACTCACCTATTTCTAAGCTCCTTTAGAATAGATTTCTTTTCCTTTGCAACTTCACTTGCGTCCTTCACAATTTTTGCAGGTGCACCTACTGCCACCTTCCCAGCTGGAATACTATCAATCACAACAGAGCCTGCACCAACAATTGAATTGTCTCCAATATCTATACCCTCCAGAATAACGGCATTTGCACCTATAAGACAATTGTCACCTATTCTTACAGGTTTTGAACCAGGTGGTTCAAGTACACCGGCAATAACAGCCCCAGCACCAATATGAGAATCGTTACCAATAACTGCCCTCGCCCCAATAACAGCATTCATATCTACCATTGTCCTCTCACCAATTTCTGCCCCAATATTTATCACTGCGCCCATCATAATAATTGCATCTTTTCCTATTTTCGCTCCATCTCTTATAATAGCACCTGGCTCTACCCTTGCTTCCACTTTTCTAAGATCAAGAAGTGGCAAAGCAGAATATCTTCCTCTTATTTCTACAAAGAAATCTTCTATTTCACCTTCATTCAGTATATCACTTATAACGTTCCAATCTCCAACAAGAACAAGACTATCCTTTCCAGTAAAATATTTAACATCACGAGGAATTTTTTTAGGATTTACCTTACCTCTGATAAAAACAATGGAAGGCGTTTTTTTCTTTGCGTTTGATATAATTCTAACTATTCTTTTGCTCTCATCCATAAATCCTCCAATTTTAATATTACTTCTAATTTCAATTCAAAATAAGTACTATTAAATTATGTTAAATTCCATAATCCAATAATGTGTCAGATTCAGATTTTCAATTTTTGGGACATACATAGCGATCACTAACAAAGAAACCTATCCTTCTTTCTCTTTGTAATTTTCAACTATTTCGCTCTTATCTTTCATCTCTTTCACATTATCGATGTCTTCAAGTCTTTTCCCCAGCTCCTCAACTTTATTGGCGAGATCATGCAGTCTCCACTCTATCGTACTTAAGATCCAGAATTCGAAGTGATTAACCCTTGCTTCGTTACTCAAGGAATAAATAATCTTTATGGATATAAGTAGAACCCCTATTTCAATAGTAACAAGCCTCGTTACTCCATGAAAAAAAGCTGGAAGCATAAAAGAAAATATTAATAGAATAGTAAAAACAATATTTGCCAATCTTTCATGCCTGCTTGGTCTTCCCCCAATTCTTCCAACAACCTTTTTTATTTTTTCCCTATCACTCAAAAATCTTTCGATGTCTTCTTTACTAAATTCCCTGGTTTTTTCTTTTTCTTCCATTATTTTTTTCATCCTACAATTAAAACATTAAAATGATTCCTTTTTTCTAATTCGTCCAGGTGGTATGCCTAATTCCTCACGATATTTTGTCACTGTCCTTATACCTATATTAATACCTTCCTTACTCAGCATCTCTGAAATTTCTCTATCATTAAATGGTTCTGCCTTCTTCTCATTTGCAATAATTATTTTTATCTTCTCTTTTATAACCTCCCTTGATATTTTTCCATTAACAGTGCCTACCCCTCCGCTAAAGAGCTGTTTTGCATTGAAAACCCCTCTTGGTGTCTGAATATATACGCCTTTTAATATCCTTGATACTGTTGATTCATGTACACCCACTTTTGATGCAATTTCCTTAAGCTTTAATGGTTTTTTATAGAGAACACCTTTTATTAAAAATTCTCTCTGTCGATCGATAATATACTCTATAATCTTTTTAAACGTTTTCCTCCTCATCTCTAAGGTTCTCAAAAATAGAAAGGCAGATTTTGCCTTTTCTTTGATGAAATTAATGGTTTTTTTATCATAGTTTTCAGGATGTTTAAGTACCTCCAGATATTTAAAATTTATCTTCATAAAAGGAATATTAGACTCATTTATGATTATTTTAAACCTATTATCCTTATCCTCCTCAACAATTACATCAGGAATAACATAACTAACATCCCCCCATAAAGATTTAGTTGGGTAGAGATTCAACTTTTTTATATTTGAAATTAATTCTTTGACCTTTTCTAATTCCAAACCCATTTTTGTTGCAATGATGTCTGTTTGTAATTTTTTAAATTCATTAAAAAAATCTTTAATTATAGTTGCTTCAGGGGATTTTTCTTTCCCTATTCTTTTTAGCTGAATCAATAAACATTCTTTTAAATCCCTACTTCCAATCCCGGGAGGATCAAATCCTTGAATAACTCCCAGGACTTTTTCAATTTTTTCTTTATCCACAGATAACGCCTCAGATACATCAGCCAGATCAATGTCAAGAAAACCCCTCTCATTTATAGAATCAATAAGAAATTCACCAATTTCTATCTCTTTTTCATCCGAAACTGTAAACCTTAACTCAGATTTCAAATGTTCTTTAAGGGATGGCGCATACACGAAGCGCTCTTTAAATTTTTCTTCTCTGTCCCTTGTGGGGGCAAAAAAAGTTGGAAGATCTTCGTTTAGAAAATCTAAGAATTCTTCATCAAGTTCAAGATCATCAGAGTTCACTTCTTCTTCTTCTATCTCATCGCTTATTTGCGAAATTTCATCTTCTGGAACAAAATCGAGTACGGGATTTTGCTCAAGCTGTTGAAAGATAGCATGCTCCAGCTCCAATATTGGAGTCTGAATAAGCCTTATTACTTGGACCTGCTCTGGTCTTAGTTTATGCTCCAATCTAAGTATTTGAAAATGATTAAGATCCCGTCTCATAATCTGAACCTTTCACCCAGGTATATTTTTCTTGCCATTTCATCATTAATTAATTCATCTGTTTTTCCAGAAAGAATAATCTTACCTTCATACATTATATAAGAACGATCAGTTATTTCAAGGGTTTCTCTCACGTTGTGATCAGTAATAAGTATACCAATCTCTTTTTTCTTCAACTCCAAAACTATATTTTGTATCTCTTCTCTAACAATGGGGTCAACACCTGTAAAGGGCTCATCGAGTAAGAGAAACTCTGGTTTTGCAATAAGTGCCCTTGCAATCTCTACCCTTCTTCTTTCTCCTCCTGATAGCCTGACTCCCAAGGTGTCCGAGATAGGCTCTAATTTAAACTCTTCCATCAATTGATTAAATATTTTTCCCCTTTCTTCTTTGTCTTTTATTAATATTTCGATAACAGCCATAAGGTTATCCCTAACGCTTAAGCCTCTAAAAATGGAGGGTTCCTGAGGAAGATATGCAATCCCCATCCTGGCTCTAATATGCATTGGAAGGTGGGTAATTTCTTTCTCATTCAAATAAGTCTTCCCCTCATCAGGTTTGATGAAACCCATAATAATGTAAAATGTTGTTGTCTTACCTGCACCATTTGGGCCCAAAAGCCCCACGATTTCCCTTTTATTTAAAGAGATGCTCACCCCATTTACAACGGGCCTTTTTCTGTAATATTTCTTTAATCCCTCAGCCTTCAGTCCCATTTTTTACAAACACCCCTTTTGTTTTCCCTGTGAATTCAATGGAATCTATCTTTCCACTCTTAAAGAAAAATATAACTGAATCCGCATAGGTTTCATTTACACCGTCCTTTGTATGTGAAACCGACTTTCCATTATACATCACTGCTCTATTTTCCGACATATACACGTAACCTGAATCTCCCAGGACAGTATCTCTACCAGAAAAAAACAGTGGATTTGTATATACCTTAGCGATTTCTTGATTCTTAAAATACATTATTTTTTCTGCTTTTCCTTTTACTCTTTTTCTTTCAATTCTCACACATTTTTGAAAAAGAATCGTACTGTCCTGCGTAAAAACTGTTATAGTGTCAGCAGAAATATCAAAGGAATCACTTCTGAATTCTGGATTTCCTAATATTTTTACATTCTTTCCCTTGAGGTATGCATAATCCCCAAAAATTAATAAACTCTCACTTTGAAAAAGAAAATTCCCTTGCATTATCCCCGAATCAGCAGGACTGATATAAAAAAGTTTATCACTATGGATAAGATCACTTCCTTCTGTAATATCTACAGGTGAACCCGCAATAAAGGTTTTAGTCCTCAGTACATAATTCACAAAATCTGATTTCAACTCCATACTATCATTTTTTATCGATACATTCCCCCTTAGAAAAAGCGTGTCGGGTGTTTCTTTTGCACTATCCGCAAAGATGAAATATCTACCTGTAACAATGCTCACACTGTCATTGTATATTCTCGTATCTCTATTAATTATTACCATACTTCCTGCATTTATACGATAAGTATACACAGTAAAAATAAGAAAAACTATCATTCTTTAAATTCTCCACTACCAGAGATTTTCTTCTTTATTATAATTTTTTTTAAATTGGGATCGCTCTCGAAACCTATTGCTCTAAAAGATTCATTCCCACTCCTATAATTAATCTTACCATCTGTCTTTATTTTCATATTCTTATTATCCCATCGGAGCGAATCTGTTCTGAGAAAAATAGAATCAGATGTAACTACCTTCACATCTCCTAAGGAGTATAAATTACCATTTTGGTTATCTACAACACCACTATCGGATGTCAACACCGAAATGGTATCACCGGCTTCATTTAAAAAGGATAATCTGATTTTGTAAATTTTGATGATCTTCTCGTTTGGAGATTCTATTGCTTTTTCTGCCTTGAGAAACCATTTTGGTTTACCGGTAAAGGACTCCAATACTGTAAAATTCTGGGTGGTCTCAATTCCTCTGGGTGACTGTAACTTCTCCTTATCCTTCTGACCACAGCCAAGTATCACAATAATAAAAATAATAAGCTTTCTCATAATCTTATTATACGGAAAAAATCACAAAAAAGCAAGAAATTCTTCTTGAAGTCTATCTATAAAGGGCGAAAAGAAGAGATGAGAATCTGCAGATGTGTCAGTAGAACCAAAACCTTTTATATAATCAAACTTTGAAGCCATTTTTTTTGCTATTTCTTCTTCCCTCCGTTTTTCTGAGGGGATAAATATTACCATCCGAACTACACTAAACTCGAGGAGATAATCAATGTGCCAGTGCTTTTTTTTCTTCTTTTCCCCTATATATCTAATTATCCGACCCATACCACCCATAGCAGAGCCAATGTAAAGATAAAAACCTTTCTTAAAGTGTGCACCTCTACCTACACTGAATTTAATATACCTATCTCTCTTTAATTCGATGAAGATTCCGTAAAATCCTTTCATCCTTTAATCCCTTATAAATTTTAAAAATCTCTTCCGGCGTTAATTCTTCTGCCCTTTTATTCAGTAAATCAGAGCGCTGAAGAGCTAAAAAACCTCTCAGATTATTGTAAATCGTTTTTCGCCGTGTCTTAAATATTGTCCAGAGAAAATCGAAAAATTCCCTACTAACAGGAAATATAGGGGTTTTCCGAAAACTAACAAGAAGAATAGATGAATCAACATTGGGTCTCGGAAAAAAAGCAAATTTTTTCACATTCGCCACCCTTGCCGACTTACTAAATATATTATAAACTATTGTAAGGGGCGAATAATTTTTTGAACCAGGTTTAGAAAGTATGCCATCAGCTACATCCTTTTGGAGTAGAAATACACCTCTCTCCAATCCTTTAAATTCCATTATTACCTTCAGCAACATTTTCTTTGATCCCCTATATGGGAGAGAACCTATTATATGAGTTATATTAAATTTTGTGGGATTAATTTTAAGAAAGTCCTCGCACAAAAGAACAATATTATTAAACTTTTCCTTCAAAAAATCACAGAAAAATTTATCAATCTCAACTGCAATTACCTTTTTAGATTTTTCTACTAATTTCTCTGAGATAATCCCTAATCCTGGCCCAATCTCAAGAACGGTCGCGCCTTCCGGCTTTAGAGTATCAACCATCTTTCTGGCAATATTCTCATCTATGAGCAGACTCTGACCAAGGCTTTTTTTTAATCTCTTTTTTCCAATAATATCTTTTATCTCTTTTATTTTCATATCTTGAACAAACTTAGAGCGTTATTATAAGTTATCTCTGCAACCTCATCTATGGATAGAGATTTTACTTCTGCAATCCACTTAAGTGTATAAATAATATATGCAGGCTCGTTTCTTCTTCCTCTCTGGGGATGAGGAGAAAGGTAAGGAGAATCAGTTTCTACTATTATCCCTTCAAGTGGCACTTCTTTAATAGCCATATTTATTTTACTATTCTTATATGTTGCAATACCACCAATCCCAATTTTATATCCCATTTTGATTATTCTGTCTGCCTGTTCAATTGTTCCATCAAAAGCATGAAAAACGCCCGTCACGTTGTATGCACTCACAATGCTAATAGCATCTTCCATTGACTCCCTTGAATGGATAATAACAGGAATATTATACTGTTCAGCAAGTTTCAGCTGTCTCTTAAAAACATCTCTTTGTACATCCCTCGGGGAAAGATCCCTGTAATAATCCAATCCGATCTCTCCTATTGCCACAATTTTTTTCTCTTTTAAAAATTCTTTAATGGCATCTTCTGCATACCTGTTATAATTTTTTGCATCATGAGGATGAATCCCCCCTGCAGGATAAATGAATTCATACACAATAGATAATTTAATTGCCTTCTTGCTAGACTGAATATCCCATCCAGGGACGATAAAACATTCAACACCCACATTTAAGGCATTATTTATTACCTCTTGAAGATCCCCAGAGAATTTATGGTCTTGAAGGTGACAATGTGAATCGCAAATCCTCAAAAGAAGAACTCCTTAATTTGCTTAAATCCCTTTCAACTTCATACTCTATCAGTTCACGGTATGCTAATTTATAATCACCTGCTGCATGCCACAATATAAATCCATCTCCTCCTGCATCGTATACTGCCTTAATCTGGTTTTTAACATACTCTTTACCCAGCGTTGATTTTTTCCAGTCAAATGCCTGGATGTATCCCACTACCCTCACTATTCTATCAGGAACCA
Organism: uncultured bacterium; assembly: GCA_964596115.1. Taxonomy (GTDB): domain Bacteria; phylum Hydrothermota; class UBA3072; order UBA3072; family B12-G15; genus CAZQRW01. Next base: position 14,891 of record CAZQRW010000029.1, on the reverse strand, counting down.
TAATTTCCGTATTTAATAATGATTTGTAAATTATATTATATGTCCTTTTTTCTTTTATTGAACTATACAAAAATCTATTACCGAAATGCGAAGGATAAAGCATAGGATAAACTGCATCTACTCTCTTTGACATTTCTGGTAGTGATTGCCCTTCCAGTTTGATTGTGTCATTCCACGCTGCAAATCCGTAGAAATCTATGCCTGTCCAGATAATAGGATCAATCTTATGCTTAATAAAATCACAGAACTGAAGAAGTATGTCTGTTTTACTACCTTTTATTCTATAGGGAATATGAGAAGAAGGATATCGCACATAATCAAACTGAATTTCATCAAACCCCATCTTCGCTGCCTTTTCCGCAATTTTTAAATTATACTCCCATACATCTCTATTTTCAGGGTCAACCCAATAGCCAGATACAGGGTCATACCATATTTTACCTGTTGGGGTTTTCAATGCATATTTCCCATTATCCTTTAGTGCCAGATATTTATCCTTAAAGACTGTCATCCTTGCAATAAGATATAAATTGTGTTCCTTCGCCCTTTTTATAAATGTCTTGTAAAGTTTCAATCTGATAATTCCATCTACTTCTTTTATATCAACAACTGCAGTGTTAATATATCCCATATCCACCATATAAAAAAATCGAGAAATACCCTTTCCTGAACTTACGACACCAGGAGAAAGATAAACTCCCTTCATAAATTGTGGTGGATTCGCCAACGATAAAATTACCAGTAAAAACATATTGCATTTTAATTAATATAACAACAAAGTCAAGAGACTGAAGCAATCATGCACTCTTAAAAACTGGGCATCAATCAGAGTTTCACCTTTTCACTTGACATATTGTCCTAATACATATAATTATAAAAGAAAAAGGAGGTATCTTCGACGCCTGGGGTTTCCCACCATTAAAGGGTGATATTCACAAAGAGATAATAAAAGAGGCACTTACACCTCTTGGTTTTAGTAAGAAATCAATAGATTATATTAGTAGAGTGGGTAGATTTCAGGATTTGAGATTTCATATTGGTCCTGTCGATTTTGGTTCTCCTTCCACATCCCATTTTGAAAGAGGAAAACTGATCAGCAAGGAAAATCCAAAAATTCATATTGAGGCATTCAAGAATGGCAGAAAATATCTTATGTTTACGGTAAAAAGAATAAAGGAAATTGTTGGAAAAAAGAAAATAGATAATCAGACCTTACAGAGTAAGAAAAAAATCCTTTTTTACTTCGGAAGGGCCTTACATACGTTACAGGATTTCTTCAGTCATTCCAACTATATAGACTTAAATAAGGAAGATAAAAATTTGACCAGTCTTGCTCTTTTTTCAAGGAATTTAGAGCCTCCAAAAACCTTAAAAATAGCATATACAGGTGTGTTTTTCTTCTTTGATGAATTCCCACATGGCGCATTTGGCTTTGGAGAAAATAAAGATAATCCCCACTGGACAAAGGGAGGAGAAAAAAGATTTTTAGAAGCAAAAAAATATGCTGTTGAGCATACAATAAAATTTGTTCGTCTATTAAATATGGGTAAATTATATAACCTTACATTAAATTATATAACCTTACATAAATTTAAAAAGAATTTCTAATGTATAAATAGACTAACTCTACCAGAAAAATTACTATAAAGATTTTTGATTATATCAACAGAAATAACGTTTAACTCAGAAAAATCTTATGACACCTTAAGATATTTTTTTATCCCCCTTACCGCCCTTTTTGCATCCCTTATTGCACTTACAATGTCTCCTCTCCTATTATAGATATCACCTCCAGCAAAGAGGCCTTTAATCTTTGTCATCCCATACTTGTCAACGGGTATCCTTTTCCTCTCGATCTCTAATTTTTTCTTTATTTTTTCAGGTAAAAGGGAATAATCTGGGGATTGTCCAATGGCTTGAATAAGCATATCACATTCCATTTCGTAGATTTTTTCTTCTATAGGAACAGGTTTTGGTCTCTTGCCAGGACCCTGGTCAACCATCTTTGTTTTTACATATTTAACCCCTACTATCTTATTTCTTCTTTTTATCACTTCAATTGGTAATGCCTGAGGCATAATCTTCACACCCTCTTTTTTCGCATCTTTACGTTCGTCTTCTCGTGCTGGCATATCTACTTCTCTTCTTCTATACATTATGATTACTTTGTGAGCACCTAATCTTAATGCAGTTCTTGATGCATCCATCGCTACATCTCCACCACCAACAATAATAACTTTCTTACCTATTTTTATTTTCTTTCCACTATTGATATCCCTTAACATCTTCACTGCCTCTAAAACTCCATTGGCATCTTCCCCTGGAATCCCCATCGAAATTCCTTTGTGAAATCCCGTTGCAAGGTAAACTGCATCATAATCTTTAAGTAATTTTTCAAATTCTATATCCTTCCCTACTTTCGTATTTTTCTTTACTTTTACACCAAGGGAGAGTATGAAATTTACTTCTTTATCAATAGTATCAGCAGGTAATCTGTATCTTGGAATACCGTATCTCATCATTCCACCCAATTTTGGGTATGCATCAAATATGTTAACCGTAAATCCTTCTAATCTCAAGTAGTATGCTGCTGCAAGTCCACTTGCCCCCCCTCCTATAATTGCAATCCTTTTTCCATTTTCTTTAATCTCTGGTATGATCACCTTTCTATAATCTTCAATTGTTGAGGCAGCAAATCCCTTTTCGTAGCGTATCTCAATGGGATCGCCTCTTATACCAAGAACACAGTTTTCTTCACACTTATGTGTACATACAGTACCACAGATCTGTGGAAGAGGATTGGTTTTATAAAATATCTTAAGTGCTTCCTCGTCTTTACATTTCCTGATTGCATCAAGATACTCCGGGATATCCATCTCAGCTGGACAATTCTGTACACATATTCCGCATCCCATACATCTTGACGCCTCTAACCTTGCTCTTACCTCTTTAAATCCCAGAATTTCCCAGAGGAAATCCTTGTTTCTTTTAAGATGGGGCCTCTCCTCAACAAAGTCAATCCTATCAAGTTTTAACAATGAATAATTAACATTAGATTTGTAACCTTTCCCTTTATAGTTACTTTCGTCAGGAACAAAAACAAAATCTTCCCTCCTGGGAGAGACTTTAACATACTCAGCTGATAGCTTAAGAGAACCAGTAGGACAAACATCAACGCATAACCCACAGGATGAACATCTTCCATAATCAACCTCTGGCCTCAAATTCGTTGCACCAGGTTTTGGTTCCACATCCTGTTCCACCATTCTGATTGCCTCTGTTGGACATATCTTTGCACAGTTTCCGCATCCAATACACATTTCTAAATCATTGGAGTGTATTCCCCTATAATTATCAGAGGGCATCTTAGGTTCAAATGGCACCCTGATAGTAGCTGGCTTTTTTAAGAGATATTTTAATGCGGTTAATGGTCTGAAAAATCCCTCTATTTTATTTTTCATTATTCACCTACCTATCTATACTCGGTGCACATACATCAAGGGAAAATACAATTGGACTTATATCTGCAAGCCTCTGCCCTTCCAATACCTTTTCCAGTACAAGAATACCATGTGTAATGCTTGGTCCCCTGACGTTAACCCTGTATGGTTTATCCTCTCCATCACTCACCATATAATATGCCACTTCACCCCTCGCAGACTCAACCCTTACAAATGATTCTCCCTTTGGCACCTCCCAATTTATTGGGTTCGGGACAGGCTTCCATACAGAGCCGTCAGGTATTCTATCAAGTATCTGCTCAAGAATTCTTATAGATTGCTCTATTTCCTTCATTCTTAACATTGCCCTATCATACATATCACAATCTTCAAGCACCGGGACTTCAAAATCAAGTTCGGGATACGCAAGGTAGGGATCATCCTTTCTCACATCTATTTTGTAACCACATGCCCTAAGATTAGGACCCGTTACACCCATTGATAATGCCCATTCAGGGTCTAATACCCCCACACCCCTTGTACGGTGAACAAAAATATTGTTATCAAATATAAGATTATAATAATCACTCAGTCTTGATTTCAAACTATCAAGCACCTTTTTTGCTTTCTCCTTAAATCCTTCAGGGAGATCCCTTCTAACACCACCAGGTTGCATAAATATATGATAAACCCTTCCACCCGTGATCATTTCTAATAAATCAAGGATGTAGTCCCTATCTGTAAGAGCCCACTGCATAACGGTATATAATCCAAGTGCAGAGGTAAGAGAACCAAGATAAATCAGGTGTGAAGAAATTCTTGCAAATTCTAAAATCATTGTACGAATCCATTTTGCCCTTTCAGGCACTTCTATTTTTGCGATTTCCTCAACTGCCATACAATATGCAGCCTCCTGTGGGTCCGGATCAAAAACACATATCCTGCAAACAACAGAAACATTTGAGAGATAAAGCCTTCTCTCCATCAATTTCTCAAAAGCCCTGTGAAGATAACCCGGGTTCGCTCGCGCTTTAACAATTGTATCACCATCTACATTCACGATAATCCCAAAATTCCCTGGAATGCCAAGATGTTGTGGTCCTATAAAATATTCAAACCCTTTCATTCTTCACCCCTGAATTTTTGTATCTTTCTCACCTTTGTCCAGACCTCTTCTGTGTATTCTTCCGTTTCAAAATGACTCTTCGCATATTTTAGAGGGTCAAAGTCCTTTCTCATAGGTGGTATATCGTCCCAATCCTCCAATATAAAGGGTATTTGCCTTTTATTTCCCTTGAAATCTACTCCAAACATTTCATGGATCTCTCTCTCAAACGTTTGAGCAACGGGGTATATCTCGGAGGCAGTTTCAAAGATAGGTTTTTTTCTGCTGATTCTTGTTTTCAACATAATATGGATTTCATCAGTATATGACCATAAATGGTACACAATCTCAAACTCATTTTCTTTTATCCAATCAACACAACTGATGGATATGAGATGAATAAATCCCTTGGATTTTATATATGATAGAAATGGCAAGACACTGTTCTTATCAATAGAGACCTTTATTCTTCTCTCTCTTATCACTTCAAATTTTGCAGGGAACTTCCCCTGAATATCCTTTTTCAAATCCTCATACATCTCTTACCCTCCACTTTTTACTATTCCCCAATGCTTTATCTTGATTTTTCTTATACCATTTATAATTTTCATGATATCTTTTCCATCCATCCGCCTTATCCCCTTTTATCATTGCCATCAGGTGAGCGAAACCCATAAATATCGATTCTGGTCTTGGCATACACCCTGCAATATATACATCAACAGGGATATAAAGTTCAAGCTTGTCTGCTGTGGAATAAGAATCCCAATATATACCACCATTTATGGTGCAGGCTCCAAGGGCTACTACATATTTCGGATCAGGCATCTGTTCATAGGTTCTTATAATTCTACGTAGAGTTTTTGTTGTCAAAAATCCAGAAACAACGAGCACATCTGATTGTCTTGGTGTAGCAGAGGTGATTATACCAAATCTCTCTGCGTCGAATCTTGATGTTATAACAGGGAGTAGCTCAATTCCTCCACACCCTGTCACATAGTATGTAACCCATAATGACTTGATTCTTGAGGTTTTTCCTATTCCACTCATCTAACACCTCCTAATACGGCAACGAGCAATCCAAGAAGAGCAATCCCGAGAGGCCATTTCCAGAAGAACTTCAGGGCATCGCCTATTCTAAAACGGGGAAGAACTTCTCCAATTAAAAGTAACACAAAATATATCAAAAATGTCTTGAGGAAAAACATCCAAACGTTTGATGCCCCACCAAAAAATAGATCTACATAGATCCCCGTGGATAAGAGAATTGCACCTGCTTGATATAGCTGAAGAATTCCAAGATATTTACCCCCATACTCAACAAGTGGTCCTGAAGCAATCTCATGAGGAGCAATGGGTTGATCAAATGGTTTGTTCCCTAACATTGCGTGAAGTGCAATTATACTTGCAAGTGCAGAAATGGGGAATAAAATGACATTCCACCCATTTATCTGCTGAAGTTGAATAATTTCTACTATTTGAGTCGTATGGGTACGAACGACGATAGGAATAATACCTATAAAAAAGGGAATCTCATAACCAAGCATCAAGGTCAAAGCCCTGGCAATCCCAACTGAGGCAAGCGGATTCTCTGCATTCCCCGCCCCTAATGCCATCCCCCAGGGGGCAATCACGGCAAGGTAGAGAAGAACAAATAGATCACCCTGGAATGAGAAAAGAGGTTTTCCTCCAACCGGGAGGAACATTAATGCCATAATTATACCTGTTAGGGAGAGAACAGGCCCAAAATGGAACATTCCTCCATGAAAAGCAGCTTCCCTTTTAGAGAACAATTTGATTACATCATATATATTCTGGTAGAAGGGTGGCCCATATCTTTTTTGAATTCTCGCATGTATCTTTCTCGCAAATCCCATATACAGTAGTCCTGCAAACATCAAAATAAAGGGCATTAGAATCGCCCAGGTCATTTAAAACCTCCTTTATATAAAAAACCTATAATTAACCCGATCCACACAATGATTACATACCATATATAGACTTGGCCATTGCCCGTATATATCCTTCTCAATCCCTGTGCTGAATTTTCTATGAATCTTGCTATGGAGAAGTAGAATTTCCTTGCACTTAACCTTAGAAAACCTGAAAAGTCTCTTTGAATGAAAAGGTAAAAATTTGAACTATAATGATACGGGGTTTCTTCTGTCAAAGCCTCACCAGAAGAGTATGTATCGATAGAGGAAACCCTCATTTTCCTGGAGAAGAATAGCGAAACAATTGTTGCAAAAAGACCGGCAATTATAAATACTATTCCTACGAGGAATCCGTTGAAATTACCCAGTGGTGTGGAAAGTGTACCAAACGTATGTACCATAACTTTAAAGCCAAGGAATTTAATTGCTGGACTGAAGAAATCAACGACCCAACCAGGAAACATCCCTATAAATAAGAGAGCGAGCATCAAAATAGTAGAGGAAAGTATATTTACAAATGGTGCCTCTTTTATATTCTTTAAGGAAGGCATCCTCTTACCAAAGAAAACCCCATGTATAAATCTATATGAGTAGAGAAAAGCAGTTGTAGAGGCCGCAAACATTAGCGCAATCAAACCGGGGTAATGTGCCTTTATAAGTCCCTCGTATACCAACCATTTTGCAGGAAATCCTCCCATAGGAGGAACACCGTTAAGCCCTATAACTGCAAAAACTGAAACAATAAATGTTAATGGCATATTTTTTACAAGCCCGCCCAATTCATCAAATGAGTGTTTTCCTGTCCTTAAAATTACGGATGCTGCTGTAATGAAGAGAATACCTTTGAATAAGGCATGACTCAGTACAGTATATAATGAAGCAGTTACTCCAAGAGATGTGGAGAGAGACAGAGCAGTAATAGCATAGCCCATCTGACTTATTGAGGAGAAGGCAAGAAGCCTTTTTATATCTGTCTGAAATATTGCATAAAATCCACCCAGAAATGCAGTTAAACCTCCAAGCCAAGCGAGCGTCCACTTTGTAATATGAAATGTCGCAAATCTATCTGTACCAATGAAAACAAATAAAAGAAGCAAAAATCCATAGATGCCTAATTTAGAAAGTCCACCTGAGAAGAATGCAGTGAATGGGTCTCTCGCTTCTCTATAACCATCAGGTGCCCAGATATGTAGAGGCATTAGTGCAGCCTTTACACCGAAGCCCGCTCCGAATAAGAATATAAGATACACAATCTCTCTGCGACTGAACAAGTTTAAATTTTGCGAAAATGAGGTAAAAAGTATACTCCCCGTCTTCGCATAAACAACGGAAATACCCATAAGGATTCCATACGCACCAACTGCACTTGCAACTAAGTATAAAAGCCCCGCCTTCCTATCCTTATTATTGTAGATAAGAAAGAAGGAAGATACTGACATTAATTCCCATCCGAAGAAGAATGAAAGGAAATTATTTGATAGAAGAATTATGGAGATACCAGTAAGAGAAAGAAGAAACAGAGGATAATACTGTCTTTCCTTTGTATTTGGATAGCAGAACATCACGAAGGATGCTAATGTTAATATTATTATGCCAAAGATATAAGAAAGTGGGGTTAAAGAAAAATTCAAATTAAAATTGGCAAGATGAAAGTTTAAAGGCTTTGTAAATACAAAGGCGATGTTGGCTAAAACAGCAAAAATGAAAGCAATAATAGCTGATGCCTTCTTTGTAAAGTATGTTATTATTGAACCTGCAAAATACAATGCAATAGTTAACATCTATCCTCCAAATACACTCATTATATACCAGGAACGGTTAAGCACATCCTTCACTCCACCAGTAAGCATCCCATTCATCAAAGAGGGGAAAAATCCCAATAAGAAGATGAGAATAAGGACAACAATAACAGGAAAAGCGACAGCAAATGGCATTCTATTTATACTTTGTTCAGATTTAGAAAAATATACAATATACACAAGTCTTAAGTAGTATACCGCCTCGATCAGGCTTGCAAATAGAATAAAATAGACAGGTATAATAGCCTTTCCCTTCATCATTCCCAATATCATCATAAACTTGCTCCAGAAACCATTCAATGGGGGAAACCCGAGTGTTCCTAATGCACCAATTGTAAAGGCAAAAGCCAATGTGCGTGATTTGCTTCCTAAACCCCTTAAAGATTCTATATTCCAATTATTCGTATCTTTTATAATAGAACCAGCTATAAGAAACATCATCCCGGAAAGTAATGCATGATTAACTATGTGGAATAAGGCGCCTCTAACGGCTAAAGACGTTCCAACCGAAATCGCAGAAAAGATAAATCCTAACTGTGCAATGGAAGAGTAAGCCAGTAATCTTTTTAAACTTTTCTGGCGTAATGCGGCAAGTTCGCCAATAAAGAGTGTGGCAATCCCGAACCATATTAGAATATCCTTAACATTTGTTAATCCCATCACTGTAATGATAAATCTGAAGAATGCGTACAACCCAACCTTTGAAATAACTGAAGACAGTAAAATACTTATTGAATGGGGCGCTCCCTCAAGTGCATCAGGTGCCCAACCATTCAGTGGAAAGAGCTCCGCTTCAATGCCAAATCCAACAAAAAACAGTATAAAAGCAAAGGTTAAAACGGCTTTTGGGACAAGATTTATCCTCATTGCAATGTCCGCCATATTTAATGAACCAGTAGTAGTATAGAGTAAAATTACACCCACAAGTACAAGGTTCGCACCCAGAGAACCTATCAACAGGTATTTCATTCCTGCTTCAAGCCCTATTTCATTCTTGCTATAGGAGGTCAGACCATATGCAGAGATAGTGGTAATTTCGAGAAATACAAACATATTGAAAATATCACCTGTTAAGGACATCCCTGTCGCACCCAACAGCATCAATAGATAAAGGGCATAAAATCTGTTAAGGGGGGGTGTCTTTTCCATCTTAAGAAGGTATATAGCACCCAATAGCCCAATACCAGAAATAAGAATAGAAAGGGTTATTCCTACAGGTCCTACAAAAAGGTTAATTCCCACAGGTGGCAAAAAATTCGCTATTTTAACAATAATAGCCTTATGTATCGCGTATGGGAATATAAGAATTGAAATAGTCAGATTTATAAGAAAAGCAAGGATGAGGATAATAGATTTAACTGCACCTTTAAATAGAGGAATCAAGAAGGCAAAAAAGAGAGGTAGCGCTATAAGAAGAATGGGACTTACCATTTTAACCTCTTCAGCTTTGATATATCCATTGTTTTTCTTTTATCATATATTCTAACAACAATTGATAGTGCCATAGCGAGGACAGCAACCCCAATGACAATTGCTGTAAGTACAAGCGCCTGGGGCAAGGGGTCAACCATCTGGGAAGGCTTCAGACTGGGCAGGGAGAATATTGGCGCAGTGCCACCCTTTACATAGCAGAGAGAAATAATAAGAATATTCACACCTGTTTCTATGAAATCAAGGCCAATAATAATTTTTATAAGATTCCTTTTATAAAGCATTCCGTAAAGGCCTATCCCTATAAGTAAACCACTTCCAATATAGAATATCATTCTTTGTCCTCCAATCCTTCTCCTACCAATCCTCCTAACTCACTGCCAACTTTAAATCCAATCGCAATATAGATGAGAGGAATAATGCCCGCGCTGAAGATTTGCCGGGGCAGACCCTCTGGTAAGAAATTGGCAAGAAATGAACCATAAATTGCGAGACCCACTAGTCCTATCCCAACAAATATAATGCCTGCAAGGCTTTCTGTGATCTTAAATTTTGTATGATCAATCCGAAAATCCTTATACGCGAGATACATTAGCAAAATTCCCGCAGCAATAATCACACCACCTGGAAATCCACCGCCTGGGGTCAAATGTCCATGAAGAAATATATACACACCAAACATAATGATGAAAGGAAATAGGTATCTAGTGGAAATTCTCACAATTGGAGAAGCCACTATCTCTTTTGTTTTCTTTTTTGCTCCTTCAAGAATTGCACCAAACCCCAATGCTGCTAAGAATAAAACAGTTACTTCACCAAGAGTATCAAATCCCCTGTATAGAACAACAATAGAGGTAACGATGTTTGTAGAACCTGTTTCTGGAAGACCTTCTGTCAGGTAATGCTTTGCAACAACCATCCTATCGACACAAAATGGTATATAGTTCTTCATTATATATAAAAAGACTATGATAATTAACAAAGGAAAAAGAATGGCAAACAATCTCTTCATTTTTCCTTCCTTGTTGAGCGAACAATGGCAATGACAAATATTGCTGTGGTAAGACCTGCCCCTACTGCAGCCTGTGTAATTGCAACATCGGGTGCCTGAAGAATGAGAAATAAAATTGCAGCAATCAGGTCAACGACTCCCATTACTATTACAGCAGAAAGTAAGTCACGAAGATGGAGGGCAAATATGGCTCCCACTGACATAAAAAGAACAAGGACAATGATAAGTATATAGATAGATGGCGCACAAATAGAGGAAATCATTTTTTATCCTCCTTATTATGATCTTTATCGTAATCCTTATATTTGTCTACAACAGAGCCCTTCCACAATTTTACGCCTGCCTTATAACTTGCCCTTGCAATTGCATGTGATGACACAGGATTAGTTAAAACGATGAACAGTGCAATAACGAAGCACTTCCAGAACCAGGTCGGTTCAATAATACCCACCCCAATTACAGAAAATAATGCACCAAAGGTAGATGCCTTTGTACCCGCCTGTAACCTGTTATATACATCGGGTAATCTAATAATACCTAACGCACTAAAAAAAAGAAATATAGCACCTATGCCCAAGAAAATATAACCAATAATAAGGTGGATCATATACCTTTCTCCAGATACCTTGCTACTACCAGGGTTGTTATATATGCAAGCACAGCATATACAAGGGCAACGTCAAGGTATATCTTCCTCTTAAACATCAAGGAGAGAACAACCAGGACAACCGTTGTAATGGTAGTCATTATATCCACTGCAACCATTCTATCAGAAGCGGTAGGACCAATTATTGCTCTAATCAAGGAAAGAAACGTTGCAAGGACAATTACACCAAATAAGATATTAATAATCATTTAAAAGCCCTCATAAGAATTTTCTCGAATTTTCCGGGGATAAGCTTCGATGCCTCTTCAACATCGGCACTCTGTACCCAGATCCAGTGTATGAACATTTTGTCATCTATAATATCCAGTGTTAAGGTGCCGGGTGTTAATGTAATCGAATTCGCTACCATAATTTTACCTGCGTCTGATTTCATTTTTGTCTTGACCATCACAATCCCTGGTTTAATTGGGAGCCTTGGATTGATTACCCTATATGCAACATCTATATTCGCCTTTGCCATCTCCCACAAAAAATATGGGATGTAAACAATAAGCCAGAATATTTTCTTAGGATGTAGGTTAACTAATCCTGTTTTCGAAAATGCGGCATAGGTAAATAGGGCAATGAGAAAAGAACAGATTCCACCCACCAATACTTCCGCACCATTAAAAGTATTAGTAAGAAGCATCCAGAGTATAAACAACACTATTACTGTAAATATGTACCTGCTAAGTTTCATTGTCTCTGTTATGTAAATGTGGTTTAGATGTTCGGAGAAAGAATTCAATGTTGTCTAAGGGATATTTGTTACTAATTATTGGTATCAAGCTTTTATCGGAATTTCCAAACAAAAAGTATACGCTTATTTTCACAATCTCTCCTCCTTACAAATTATGTAGACTTCTTATCAATATTCCCAGTACCTTTTTACTCGACATATATACAATTTAACGCATATTGTTATATTTGTATTTACTAATATATAAGGTAAATAAAAACTGTCAAGAGCTTTTTTGAGAAAAATTTCACTTTTTTGAATTTCCTTAGAAATTCCTTCAGTAATATTATAATCAATTGAAATACAGTAAGTTATGATTAAAATGTGCAAATTTTAAAGAATGATAATAAAGAGCAGAAGACTTTTCCCGCGCACCTTTTCATAACCACGTATATTTTTGTCTTGACTTTTCTTACAACAACTGTATGCTTTTATTATGAATAAATTTGCTATCGTAGGATTATTATACCTAATTGCTACGTTGGGTTGTGAAAGCCAGAAAAAGATGGCAGTTTATGCATCCTTTGAAAAATCCACTGAGGGGAGCTGGTTCTATGGTATATTCGAAACAGAGGATGGAAGAAGACTAATAGATGTAACGGTTACTATTGATTCGCTAGCCCCATTTAAGATGGATACGCTAACAAGACATAATCTTACCATCCTTCCTCATAGTCACCATACTGTAAGTATATACTATAAAGAACTACCAGAGGTAACAGGCGATGTGTACGTTCCATCGGATTTCAGGGTGACTAAAATTGATAGTTTTATTTCTATTGGTGAAGATGATACTATTAAATGGGTGGTGTCGGATACACTTGTCAAACCAGACTACTGGAGAATCTTTATTTACAGAGGTAACACGAAGGTTTACGACAATTATTTTAACAGAGATACAAGGGAATGTATTATTCCGTCATATTACTTTTCATTTGCGCAGACTTATGATTGCACAATTATAGCCCTCTGTTACGGCAATCTTCAGAACGCCTCTTCTTATTCTACCCTCGCAGGTGTAATAAGCAAAAAAATAAAAATCACTGCTTCTAATTAATTATGTCTGATTATTCAGACTTAAAAGAATCTGCAAAGAATTTACTTCTTAGTAATATTAAAACGGGCTATAGTAAAGGTTTGAAAAAACACTTCTTCTATATTTCCCCAGATCGTAAACATTACCATCAGTGGTTCTGGGATTCTTCTTTTCATTCCATTGTTATGGCGAATTTCTATCCTGAATATGCGATGAAAGAAATTGAAACCCTCCTTTCTGTCCAGCAGGCAAATGGCTTTATTCCACATATTATTTTCTGGAATTTGAGGTTACGTGATAGACTTCATCCCTGGTGGAGAAAGGAAGTAAATGAAAAAGTCAACAGGTACATTACCTGTGAAATTCAGCCACCCGTTCTTGGTATCTCACTTCTCAAGATCTACGAGAGGACAAAAAACATTGAGTTTATAGAAAACAATATTTCTAAAGTTGAGCATTTTTATAGATATCTTTCCAGGGAAAGGGACCCTGACGAGGATAACCTCGTTTCTATAATTACACCTATGGAATCCGGAATGGATATGTCCCCTCAATTTGATATACCTTTCGGCAACAAATCAAATAATCCTGGCATCACGAAAAATCACATTACTGAACTACTTAAGAATTATAAAAAATGGAATTGGAACCTGGATAAGATATTCCAATCTTCGATCTTTAATGTTGAAGATGTCGCATTTAATTCAATATATTGCCTTGGTCTTGAAGCACTATCAAAGTTATATCAATGTATCGATAGAAAAAAATCAAAAGACATAAAAGAATGGTCAGATAGGGTCAAGGAAAGTATCCTGGTAAAATTCTGGAATAAAAAGAATAAAATTTTCTTCAGCATATTTCATAAGAATAAAGAGGAATACACGATACCGATTAAAACTATTTCTTCGCTCTTCCCTATTATCCTTGATATACCAGAAAAATATACAAATTCACTTCTTGAGCATCTTACCAGCAAAAAAGAATTCTGGACAGAATATCCAATTCCAAGTGTTTCTATAGATGAATCTTCCTTTGGTCCTTTAATAGACACAAGATTCATCTGGAGGGGCACAACCTGGATAAACACAAACTGGTTTATTGCAGAAGGGCTTCTAAGGCATAAAAGATACGAAATGTACAGAAAAATACGCGAGAAAACCCTTTCCCTCGTTTTGAAATCAGGATTTAATGAATTCTACGATCCATTTACAGGTGATTCAGGATGGGCAATGAGAAACTTTGGATGGTCCACCCTTTCTGTCGAACTAATATAGATAAGCCCGGGGTTCGAATTCCCGGGCTTATAAATGAAAGGAGGGTCTTAGCGTAGGTTGATTTTGTTATTGGTTTTATTATAAAGACGTATTTGATCTGCTATTTGTTCCCTATTTAATTAATGAAAAAGAGCCCTAATCTAATATGCCAAATTCTATATTGAATCCCCTCTTTCTGGTTTATATTTTTTTCTTTTTGGTTTTCTGGACAAACAAGGTAGGAGCAGAGATGGAAAGAATAGCAAGAAAAAGGGCAATAATACAGGAAACAGCTTGATCAGTAATTAACTCCTGGGAATCGATAGTACCAAGAAAAATAAGATATACAACAAACATTACAATAGATGCGTATAATTAGCTTGAAAAATCCCTACCAACCCTACCCATATAATCCTCCCTCATAGATCAATCCTTTTACTCCCTTTTTTTTACGACTAATTTTGATTCTAATCTCTTTTCTTTACCGAAGATCTCT
>CAZQRW010000028.1:11755-26729 GCA_964596115.1 uncultured bacterium | reverse complement strand
TGAATTCTTTTTTCGCCTTTATATACTTGGTTTATGATGGAAAGTGAATATTCTGTTAATTTAAATATACTAATTGGAGATTCACAAATATGAAAAATAAAAAGATTATGCTTGTAGTAGGGGCAAGACCAAATTTTATGAAGATGAAACCAGTTTACGAGGCATTAAAGAAATATTCATATTTAGATATTCGCATTATCCATACCGGTCAGCACTATGATTATGAAATTTCAGCCTTGGTACCCCATGATGTGTAAACAGGAGAAGGATTTACCAATGTAATTAAACTTGCTGATGTTGATAAAAAGTATGGTTTTCGCTCTTCCTTCGAATTTTTCCCAGAAAGATATCGTATCGATTCTGGGATTCTTAAGGAGTTAAGAAATAGAGGCTTTGAGATTGCAGTTCATCGTTTGAAACACGATGGAAAACTTTTTAACACCGAGAAAGTGTTTGTGGAAAGGTTGTAAGACGGTTTCCCCATTTTTTATATCTGAAAAAACGGTTGAACTGCCCGTAACAGTGGTTCAAGACCACACATTGTTCGAGATACTTGGTAAAAAAGATATTGGATTGTGGAAGGAAAAGGTTGCATACATTGAATCATTAATTGGGCTGGTAAACATAATTGTCCATCCTGATTATATATTTGAAGACAATAGAGTAAAATATTACGAACAATATCTTGACCATCTCAAATTAAAGGAAAATGTCTGTTTAGCGCTTCTGCGAGAGGTTGCTTCCTGGTGTAGGCGAAGGGATAAATCAGAGATTAGGCTTACTTCGAACGGAATCCCATACATTGATGGACCTGCTGCTAAAGACGGAGTGATTGCACAGGCAGGGCTTGTGAATAACGAAATAGAATATGAGAAGTTACAAATATCATGAAATGCGAGAAGGAGATACCTTAATAGGCTGGGTACTTTGCAAAGAGTAGAAAAAAAGACTTGACTTTTGACGTTAATTGTTATAAATTAGTGCTAAGTTAATACAAATATTGTAATAAATTAGGTGATAGTTATGTTTAATAGAAAAATTATTGATTATCTTATTGAATGGAAGGATAGAAAGGGAAGGAAACCTCTGGTATTAAGGGGTGCTCGCCAGGTGGGTAAAACATCGGCTATATTGATGTTTGCACGCCGATATTTTGAAAATGTCATTTATTTGAATATGGAAAAGGTTGAGCATCAACGTTTATTCCGTGGAGAGATTTCTCTTGCAGACTTTGAAAAAATTATAAAGATAGAGTTTCGTCAAAATATTATCCCTGAGAAGACCATAATCTTTATCGACGAAATTCAGAATTCCGTTGGATTGATTAAACTCTTGAGATTTTTTTATGAAGAGAGACCAGAGCTTCACATTATATCCGCTGGTTCACTACTTCAGGCCAAGATTGAGAAAGAGGGTTTGTCCTTGCCCGTTGGGAGGGTAGAGAATGCATATATTTATCCGCTTGATTTTTTTGAATACTTAGATGCCAAAGGTGAAACAGAGCTATTAAATTTCCTGAAGACTCTGTCATTTGAAGAAAATATCCCACAGGGCATCCATAGAAAAGCACTTAACCTTTTTTATGAATATACAATGATTGGAGGAATGCCAGAGGTTGTTAAAACATTCCTTGAAGGGGGAAACATTGAACATCTTAATAATATTTATTCATCTCTTTTAACAGGCTATGCCGAAGATGTTTATAAATATTCTTCTCTTGCAAACGCTAAATACTTGACCTTTGTTATTGAAACTGCACCACTTTATGCGGGGACCAACATTTCCTATGAAAAATTTGGAGGTTCTAATTTCAGGAATAGAGAAATGAATAGGGCATTTGATTTACTGGAAAAGATTATGTTAGTTTATCAGGTAAAGGCAACAAAATCAACAGATATTCCATTAGTACCTCAAAGAAAGAGACCTAAGAAATTATTGTTCTTAGATGTTGGATTGGTAAATTACCAGATGGGTATTCAAGAAAAATTCTTAGCCCTTGAAAACCTGAATGACTTTTATAGAGGAAGAATCGCTGAACAGATAGTAGGACAGAATATTTTAGCCCAATATATTAATCAGTCTCCCAATATTTTTTATTGGGCAAAAGAAAAACCCAAGGGAAGTGCAGAAGTGGATTTTTGTTTCAATAAAGATGGTTTTATTACAGGTATAGAGGTTAAATCTGGAAGTTCAAACAGATTAAGATCTCTTAAAAGTTTTGGGACATTAGCAAGAAATCCTTGTCTTGTGCGAGTATATAGCGGAGCACCAGAGAAAGGAAACATAAAGATTAATAATGAGAACATTCCTTTGACTTCACTTCCATTCTATCTGGTGCCCAGGATTTTAGATATTTAATTCCCAATCAGAAATTACGATTCAATTGATTCGTCGATGTGTTTATGAACCAAATAAAACAATCCACAAGGGTCAACATTATGACTACGAACTATCGATGAAATCCCTTGAAGATTTTTCGCTTAAGCCACCTGATATTAATCTTTTTGTGGGTTCTGGGGTCACGGTGAGCAAAGGGGAAGTATTATGATTGAACTGGAAAAGGTGTTATTGAATCGTAAACCAGCGCAAATATGTATTTGGTGATGTGAATTCGAGCTCTTTATTGTCATCTTACAATCCTAAAACACTTCTTCAATCTACTGTAATGTGACATTTATAAATAGTAACTACAAACGGGACCCACTATTTGACAGGAAAAAAATACTCACTATAATTAAAACAAGAAAATGAAAATCATTGGATAAAAAATGGAAGGAATATGAAAAATAAAAAGATTATGCTTGTAGTAGGGGCAAGACCAAATTTTATGAAGATGAAACCAGTTTACGAGGCATTAAAGAAATATTCATATTTAGATATTCGCATTATCCATACTGGTCAGCACTATGATTATGAAATGTCTCAGGTCTTCTTTGAAAATTTATGCCTTCCCAGGCCAGACATATTTCTAAATGTCCGTTCAGGAACGCATGGGGCACAGACAGCGAAGGCAATCGAAGGTCTTGAGGATGTCTTTGTGAGAGAGCATCCTGATCTTGTAGTAGTGTTTGGAGATGTAAATTCTACCCTTGCTGCCAGTATATCAGCCTCAAAGTTAATGATACCCATTGCCCATGTAGAGGCTGGCTTGAGAAGTTTTGATAGAACGATGCCAGAAGAGGTCAACAGAGTCGTAACAGATGTTTTATCATCTTTGTTGTTTGTAACTGAGGAATCGGGTGTAAAAAACCTCAAAAACGAAGGTATTCAAGATAGCAGGATATATTTGGTTGGGAATACTATGATTGATACACTTTTTCAACTTAAGAAATATACCAACTCCGACAAGTTAAGAGAATTTGATGTAAAAAAATCTGAGTATACCCTTGTTACACTCCATAGACCATTC
This sequence comes from uncultured bacterium, assembly GCA_964596115.1. Lineage (GTDB taxonomy): Bacteria > Hydrothermota > UBA3072 > UBA3072 > B12-G15 > CAZQRW01. The sequence continues at coordinate 23,320 of CAZQRW010000028.1, read as the reverse complement.
AATGTTGATGATCCCAGAAGACTTGAAAGAATCATATCTATATTGGATAAACTTGGGGAAGAACATCCAGTTTTATTTCCTATCCATCCAAGAACAAAAAAAAGGTTGGAGGAGTTTAATATAAGGAGCAATGGAAATCTCAAAATAATACCTCCCTTGAATTATATTGATTTCTTGAATCTACAAAGATATTCTGGACTTGTAATTACTGACTCCGGGGGTATTCAGGAGGAGACAACAGTACTCGGTGTCCCCTGCATAACAGTTAGACCAAATACAGAGAGACCAATAACCGAAGAAATAGGGACAAACGTAGTCTTAAAGGAAAGACCACTTGAAGATATTATTGATCTCGGCAACGAAGTTTTCTCCGGCAAATGGAAGAAGGGAAGGATTCCTGAACTATGGGATGGAAAGGCAGGAGAGAGAATAGCAAAGGTAATATATAAACACTTATTGGGTTAAGAGTTTTTCGTATAGTTTTTCGTATTCACTGGCGGATTTATCAAAGGAAAAGTCTGATTTCATTCCATTGATTCTTAATTTACGAAGATGTTCCTTTTCGGAATATATATTAATAGCCCTTTTTATTGCTTTTAGAAATGGCTCTGTGCTATATTCTTCAAATAGGAAACCGTTACCTTCCCCCGTCTCTTTTCTATATTCAAAGACGGTATCTGCCAGTCCCCCCGTTTTTCTCACTATGGGTATTGTGCCATTTATCAAACTTATCATCTGACCCAGGCCACAGGGCTCAAACCTTGAGGGCATAAGAAAAAAATCTGCACCCCTGTATATGTCAAAGGCAAGCTCTGCATCAAATTTCAAATTTATTGAGGTTTTATCAGGATATTTTTTTGCGATCTTTTCAAATTTAGAGTGATATTTAAGGTCACCTGTTCCAAGAAGGACGAAATTCACATTCATTGATAGAAATCTATTTATACCTTCAAGAAGTATATCAATGCCCTTCTGCTCTGCCAATCTCGTAACAATTCCAAATAAAGGGATATCGCCATCTGAAAGGCCACTTTTATTTTTGAGTATCTTCTTGAAATTCTCCTTCATTCCAAGTGTCTTAGTGGTATAAGGGGGTTTCCAGTAATCTACGTCTATGCCATTCAGGATACCATAGAGATCTTTCCTTCTCTGTATTAGAAATTTATCGAGACCTTCCCCAAATTCTTTTGTTTGTATCTCTTTTGCATATGTAGGGCTGACGGTGTTTATGGCATCTGCAGTGAGTATTCCTATTTTCATAAAATTTATCATCCCTTCCTGAAGGAAATCCTTAAACCATTCAGATGGAGCGCCAATTTTCTCTGCATAACTCAGAGGGAATACCCCCTGGTATGCCAGGTTGTGTATTGTGAATAGAACTGGTATCGTATTATCTCCATATTTATTCTTCATATATAGGGGTGCAAATCCAGTATGCCAGTCATTTATATGGAGGATATCTACATCTAATTTTTTTAAAACTGTATCCACCACATATTTAGAGAATAACGTAAACCGTTCAAAATTGTCTGGATAATCCTTTCCATTCTCACCATATATTCCCTTTCTATTAAAAATCGGATGTTGTATAAATAAGTGATGAAGATTTTCATTTTCTTCAATTTCTGTTATTTTTACATCATTTAATGATAACAGAGACCTGTCGCCATTTATAAATCCATATCTCGGAAGGAATGTATAAACGATGTTGCCCTTTTTCGCCAGTGCCTTTGCCAACGATGCTACAGCATCTGCAAGTCCACCTGTTTTTGCAAACGGCAAAAGTTCCGATGAAGCTATTGCTATTTTCATTCCTTAAATCCTTTTGTTAGAGGTATTTTTCTCCCTATACCAAATGCCTTTGGAGAAACCTTTAATGTGATAGGTAGTTGTTTTCTTTTATATTCAGAGTTATAGTATCTTTTTAAAATTTCATAGAGTGTTTTCCTGTCTACACCATTATTTATTATTTCACTTACGGAAAGATTTTCTTCAATGAGCATTTTAAGGGCCTTATTTAATACAGAATAGGGTGGAAGATCATCTTCATCTCTTTGATTCTCTCTAAGCTCTGCACTGGGTGCTTTTTTAAGGATATTAGTCGGAATAGGATTGTTGAAAGTTTTGTTAATATATTTTGCGAGTCCGTAAACTTCATCCTTATAGAGATCACCAATAGGCGCAATTCCACCAACAGTATCGCCGTATAGGGTATTATATCCAACAGCTATTTCTGTCTTATTTCCTGTTGCGAGCGCCATTCCTCCGAATTTATTGGTGTATGCCATTAAGAGGAGTCCTCTTATCCGAGCCTGGATGTTTTCTTCCGTAGCATCAAAGGGAAGCTCATTGAATAAAGGATAGAGAGATTTAAGAGTTGCATTGTATATATCATCAATAGGGATTGTAATTAACCTTGTTTCAGCTTTTTTCAAAAGATTCTCCACATCCTTTTGGGAATTTTCAGAAGTAAATCGTGAGGGCATAAATATAGGTATTACATATTTATTGCCAAGCGCGTATCTGCCCAGTAAGTATACAACCGCAGAATCAATTCCACCACTCAAACCTACGGCTGCCATTTTTATGCCATTTTTATAAAAATAGTCTTTAATACCCAGTTTAAGTGCTTTAAATATTGATGCATACTTATTTTCTGGGGAAAAGCTTATTGGCTTATCCTCTGTAGAGAAAATTATAAAATCTTCTTCGAATGATTTCCCAATAGCAATAAGCTCGCCCTTGCTATTTACAGCAAAACTATTTCCATCAAAGATAATTTCATCCTGTCCACCCGTCATATTGGCATAAACAGTAAAAATGCCCCATTTCTTGGCTCTTTCGCTTATCATATCAAATCTTATTTTTGGCTTGTTAACATAGAATGGAGAGGCACTGATGTTAATAATAATATCTGCTCCCATCTCTGCCTGTTTCTGATATGGACCCTTGTCATACCATATATCTTCACAGATATTTATACCGATTTTCTTTTTTCGGAATGTAAAGAGGTTAACTTTTTTTGCTGGTTTAAAATACCTTTCCTCGTTATAAACATCAAAGGATGGAAGTTTAGATTTATATTGGATACCTACAATCTTTTTATTCTCGATTAATGCTGAAGCATTGAAGTATATATTTTTCCCCCCGTAGGCAAAAGATGAAGGGTCTCTTGCGTTGAATGCTTTCCCCTTCCGTTCTTTGGAATCAATAAATCCTAAAATTACTCCAATAGATCCAGATGCTGCAACAATTCTTTTGAGGTATTTCTTTTCCTCTTCTATAAAACTATTCCTATGTATGAGGTCAAAGGGAAAATACCCACAGAGAGATAATTCAGGAAATACAATAAGGTCAATGCCCTTTTTCTTTGCAAATCTAATCACCTTTATTATTTTATCAGAATTATACCTAAAATCACCCACAATAGGGTCAATTTGACCTATACCAATTTTCATAGTGAAAGTATAATGTAAAAAAATGATTAGTCAATGAGAAATGAGAAAGGGATAGGGAATAAGGAAAAAAGAAGTAAAGACAAAAGACGTTAGCGAGGATTCACTTTTGTTATTCTATTTTCAATGAGTGAGAACGGAGAAAGAGACAAATAAAAAGAGGGGCTTAAGCCCCTCTTTTTATTTGTGCATCATAATACGTTTACGTTGAATAATTCTTTTCTTTTCCATAAATCTTCTGAGCATACGGTGACCATCAAATAGTATCCATTTTGCATCTTGTAGCTTGTCCTTTGGCAACGATCGATAGATTTTTACTTTGAATTCCATATTTTTCAGTTCCTGTTCGTCCTTCATCTTCTGTATATTCTTCCACATTGTCATAAATTTTGTTGTGTTGAAGTTTTCAGATCTGACATAATCCCTTAGATCAAGCTCTGCTTTTTCTATTTTATACCTGATATCGAGCATTTCTTTTTGATGCTTGTACCACAAATCTTCAATCTTTGTAGTTGTTTTCTCATCAAGACCAAGTTTGTCAGCCAGGGTTAAAAATGGTGATTGTGGTACTGCTGGTTGTTCCATCACAGGCATAGGCGCCGATGGTGGATTGCCTGACATCACTGGTGTCCCCTGGGCAAACAGAAAAAAGGGTACTGCAAAAATGGATAAATATAAGAACCGCTTCATCTTAACCTCCTTAAAGGTTTAGGTTTTAAAATTACTTCAATATACCTCCTCCTTAGTTCTGGAGGAATCAGTTTCTCGGTTTCAACGAGGTGCCTTATTGTCAGCCTTAGCATCTCTCTATGAATGCCGGCGATCTCATCAGAGAGTTTGTAGGCGAAAACGGTATCCTCCTTAACTATGGCTACTTCAAGTAGTTTTTCTCTTTCCCTCTGCTCCTGAATTAGTGGAAGCATTTTCTTTCTAAAATCTTCCATTGAAGGCCTTATTGCTCTAAAAGAAGTGAACTGTTCAATTATTCTTACCGTCCTTTTCGTTGTAATTGATCTACCAATAAAGAAACCTATACCTACAGATGCCAGGATCGATATAATGACAATTGATAGATATTTATTTTTCATATAAAAAAACCTCCTGTGTTACTTCGATATAGTCGAAATAACTCATTTTATGAATACCCAGATAGATACCAGCCAGTATTCCGAGTATCCCCAGTGCGAATGAAGGGTATAGCACAAATTTCCTCAGATTATTCCTTTTCCTCACAGGTACCATAGGGATATCATCAAAGGCATCAAGCATTCTCCATAGTAAACGAGTATCTCTGGTAGCACTTCTGAATTTGGGATTAAGCAATCTTAGAAAATACCATATTTTCCCGGGTATACCCCTATCTAATGTGATTGCTTTCCAGATATCATTAGTTTTCTTCATAATTCCCTCCTCTTTTTATTAAATGCTGGCATTAAGAAAAATTTCAATTTTTCCAGAGATCTATAAAGAATTATTCTGCTATTTTCCGGTGTGATATCCAATATTTTCGAAATTTGCTTATGTGTCATATTCTCGTATTTTTTAAGTACCAGCACACTTCTTTCTATTGGTTCAAGTCTCTTTATACCTGCCTTGACAATTTTTCTGATTTCTTCTTTCTCCATTGTTTTTTGAGGTGAGTCATTAATCCCAATTTCTCTCAATTCTAAATGTCTTTTCTTTTTAACAAAGTTTATACTTTTATTAACAATTGTCTTTGTAAGATAATTCAACGGTTTACCATTTGGTTTTCTCTTTATAAATTCCAGCACTGAATCATGAAGAATATCCCAGCTATCCGCTTCATTTTGCGTGATTCTATAAGCTATTCTAATCAATTTATTACCATACCTTTCATAGATTTCCTCGATTTCCATACATATATTATAACAAAAAAAAATTAATTTTGTTACAAAATATTTGACAAAATAAAAAAATTCTGGATAATAAAAACATGAATAAGACATTGAAAATTTTAATGTTAGTTTTTATAATTTTTGTAGCTATTTTTCCTATCAGTGATTTTTTCTCTGATTTTTACAAGACATTCGAAAGAAAAACCTATGACTTGAGGGAAACAATCAGTGCCAGGGAAGAAAGAATCCCTGAAATTGTCATTGTAGATATTGATAATGAAACCTTAAAAGAGCTTGGAAGATTTCAGAGCTGGCCGAGGTATAACATTGCAAAGGTAATTAACGTTATTTCACGACAATCCCCAAAGATAATTGGTATCGATTTTCTCTTTTCGGAACCCGATACCGTCACTCTCGCAATTAAAAACATTTTTAGAACATTTTTAATGGATAAGATTCCAAATAACGTATCTATAGATACGTTGCTGAGTTATTTTTCCTTTGATAAATACCTTGCTTCTTCCATTAAATACAACGGTAAAGTAGTACTTGCATCCGTTTTAACCCCTGATTCCACCTTTATGCCCATTCCTGCCCTGGATAGATTCTACCTGTCAATTCCAATAGATTTTAACACTGAAGCCTATAGGGGTATATTTTATCCTATACCACAATTTCTTGACGTAATCTTGTCCACTGGTGCCATAAATCTATTTCCAGATCCTGATGGGGTAATCAGATCGGCACCTTTATACTATAATTTAAATGGGAGAGCATTTCCAAATTTTTCATTTGCCATATTTTCTAAATTAAAAAAGAATATTCATATTGAGGGGAATTATCTTATCCAAGGGGATAAAAAGATAAGGTTATATAATAATAGGATTTTTATTGACTTTAAGTATCCACTTACGACATTTCCCTATGTTTCCTTTAGCGATGTATTCTTTGAGAGAATTCCAGATGATATATTCAAAGATAAAATTGTGTTCATCGGTACCTCGGCGCCAGCACTTTCAGATTTATTTAAGATTCCTATTAAAACAGCGACAATGCCTGGTGTAGAGCTGAATGCAAATATTTTATATAACCTTTTACAGGGAAAGAGTATAAAAATCACCAATACATATACTACCAATTATATTATTGGATTTTTGTTAATTTTTCTTATTTTGTTTATTGCTTTTAAACTGCCTACTGCAGGTTCTATTCCTTTGCTAATAGCAATACTTCTTGGCTATTACCTTTTTGCAATGAGGCTTTACTCAACGAAATTAGTGATGATAGAAATGGTGAGACCTATGTTTGCCATAGTTGTGGGTTATATATTTGGTATTGGTTATAGAGTTAACGTGATAGAGACTGAAAGGCGAAAAATCAGGGCACTATTTTCAAAGTATGTTCCAAAAGAAATAGTTGAAAAAATACTGCAGTCAAAACATCTTGAAGTTAAGGGCGAGAGAAGGAAAATTAGTGTCCTCTTCTGTGATATCAGGGATTTTACGGGTTTTGCTGAATCAAGGGACCCCGAAATTGTTGTTACAGAAATGAATAAATACTATGAAGAGATGTCTAAGATTATTTTTAAGCATAATGGAATGATCGATAAGTTTATAGGGGATGGTATAATGGCCATTTTTGGAGCACCACTTTCTTATACTGGACATGCTGATAAGGCTGTCTCCGCTGCTGTAGAGATGGTGAAAAAGGCTAAAGAGATAAGTAAGGAATGGGAGAGAAAGAAGGGGAGAAGTTTTGAGGTTGGGATTGGTATAAACAGTGGGGTTGCTATCGTCGGAAATGTTGGTTCTTCCATAAGGACTGAATACACTGCTGTAGGTGATACTGTTAATATTGCCTCAAGACTTGAACCAATGAATAAAGAATTTAAGACAAGCATCCTAATTACCGAAAATACAAGAAGAGAACTGAGCGGCGATTATCATCTCAGAAATCTTGGGAATACTCTCTTGAGAGGGAAGAAAAAAGAAATAACTCTGTTCGAAGTAATGCCATTCTAAATAAGTATGTCAAAAAAGGATATCATTGTAAGACTTATGCCAGTTATTACCTTTGGGATTATATTTGGTTTTGTGGAAGCCATAATTGTAATTTACCTCAGGAAAATATACTATCCTTCACAAACAGGACTTTTTCCCTTGAGGGTTGTCGATATTAATATTTATAGATTAGAGGTTATTAGAGAATCTGCCACGATTATTATATTGTCTTTAATCTCCTTTATTTCTTCAAGAAAATTAAAGGAGGTCCCTTTTTTATTTCTTCTTTTGTTTGGTTTATGGGATATATTTTATTATATGTTTCTCTTTATCCTTATTAGGTGGCCCTCGTCGATAGCAGAGTACGATGTACTTTTTCTTATACCGCTTCCGTGGATAGCGCCTGTAATAGCCCCTGTTTTGGTATCCTCTCTATTTGTCGTTGGTTCCATTATTTATCTTGTTAAGGATGTCTCATTTTCTTTAAGGCAGATACAAATATTCACAGCAGGCATCACCCTTATTTTTGTATCTTTTGTTTTAATTGCTATAAATATATTATTAAAGAGAGGAACGGAGGGATTCTTTCGAATGACACCATTTGGCTTTAATTATCCATTATACTCTGTTGGTTTTTTAATTCTTATTTTTTCATTCTTGCGGGTAAGGTTTAATAAGATATAATTTAAAATATGAAAGTAATAACCCTTATGACCGATTTTGGTGAATTAGATCCCTATGTTGGAGTAATGAAGGGTGTTATATTAAAAAGAACTATAGAAGCGACCATTGTTGATATTACTCATTCTATAGGGATGGGTGATGTCAGAACAGCTGCATTTTTTCTAAGATATTATCCTGCGTATTTCCCAAAGGGAAGTGTCCATATTATTGTGGTTGATCCAGGGGTAGGAGGTGAGAGAAGGGCACTGGTAAACGAGAAAGATGGCAGTTACTTTGTTGCCCCTGACAATGGAGTTCTTACACCTGTATTGGGCAGAGTATATGAAATAAAAAAATACACCTTTACATCCAATACATTCCATGGAAGAGATGTTTTTGCCCCTGCCGCCGCTGACATAGTAAGAGGTATTCATCTTTCTAAAATTGGTAAAATGATAAAAAACCCCATAAAGATTAAGATGCCCGAACCAGTAGTCGAAAACAGTGTAATTAATGGTGAGGTTATGCACATCGATCATTTTGGCAATATAATTACCAATATAGATTCTAAATTTTTACAGGGAAAGGTTGAAATACTTTATAAATCGAATATAATTGATATAGCGGAATTTTATTCTCAGAAAGAAGAAAACGAACCCTTGGGTGTTATTAACAGTTACGGCCTTCTTGAAATAAGCATAAATGAAGGCAGTGCAGCAAAAATTTTCAAAGCCAGAGTTGGTGATAAAGTAGTAGTGAGGAGGAAAAATGAGTGATATTTTCGATGAAATGAAGAAATTTGAGAAAGAGATGGATATGCTCATTGAAAGTTTTATGCATCCAAGTAGACCCGTTGCATACGAACATGTTTGGATTCCAGCCGTAAATATATTTGAGACAAATGATGAACTTATTGTACTTGTAGAAGCAGCGGGCGTAAGGCCTGAAGATATAAAGGTATTAATAAAAGGTTCAAGATTACAAGTAACGGGTGTTAGGGATGACCCATTTGCAGATAAGGGAAGGAATTTTCACGCTATGGAGATAGATTTTGGTGAGTTCAACAGAACAATAACAATACCCGTTCCTATTGATGAAAAGAATGCGAAGGTAGAAAATGAAAACGGATTTCTAAAAATAATTCTCCCTAAAAAATTGCCAGTCGAGAAAATTATCAAAATCGAGTAAGGAGGAAAAGTGGAAATGGAATTGAGCCTTGAACAAGAGAAGATTGAAATTCCAGAAAAACTGCCTATATTGACGTTAAGAGATGCAGTGGCATTTCCGTCTATATTTATTCCTATAGCTATAAAGCTTCCACAGAATATAAAGCTTGTTGATGATGCCTTGAATAAAGATAAACTTATAGGCCTCTTCCTTCAAAAAGGAATGGACGAATTTCCAGATGAAGACAGTATTTATAGATTTGGCATAGTCGCCAAAATTACCAGAATGTTTAGACTGCCAGATGGCTCATTAAGGATTATTGTTCTTGGATTCGAAAGAATAAAAATTACAAAAATTGTTCAATCAGAGCCTTACTATATCGCCAGCGTAAAACCTGTCGATGAAATCGTTGAAAAAGATATGGAGATGGATGCTCTTGTTATGGATACAACAAAGCTTTATCAAGAGTTATCGAAGCTCTCTCCGTATTTACCCGAGGAATTGTCTGCAGTAGTGATGAATATTGATGATCCTTCAAAACTTGCAGATTTTATAGCAGCATATATGAAGATAGAAACAGAGCAGAAACAGGACCTTCTTGAAACTGTAAATGTAAAAGAAAGGTTGAAAAAGCTTATTTCAATATTGACGAAAGAACTTGATATACTCAAACTTGGGGAAGAGATAAGGTCAAAGATAAAAAATGAGATGGACAAAGCTCAGAAGGAGTTTTTCCTCAGGGAACAACTGAAGGCAATCAAAAAAGAGTTGGGAGAGGGGGATGAAAGAGAAATTGAGATAAAGGAACTCGAGAAAAAAATAAAAAAATCAAAAATGCCTGCTGAGGTGGAGAAAGTAGCAATGGAAGAATTGGGGAGATTACGTGTAGTCCCCCCACAGGCTGCCGAATATACAGTTATAAGAACCTATCTTGACTGGCTTATTGATATTCCCTGGGCAAAGGAAACAAAAGATAATCTTGATATTCAGAGAGCCAAGAGAATACTAAACGAGGATCACTACGACCTGGAAGATGTGAAAGATAGACTTCTTGAATTTTTGGCTGTCAGAAAACTAAAGAAATCGGTAAAGGGCCCTATTATATGCTTTGTTGGTCCTCCAGGTGTAGGTAAAACCTCTCTCGGTCACTCTATTGCGAGGGCGCTGGGAAGAAAATTTATCAGGATTTCTCTTGGTGGCATAAGAGATGAAGCAGAGATTAGAGGGCATAGAAGAACATATGTTGGTGCACTTCCAGGAAGAATTATTCAATCAATAAAAAGAGCCGGTACAAAGAATCCCGTTTTTATGCTTGACGAAATAGACAAAGTAGGTGCAGATTTCAGAGGTGATCCTTCGAGTGCCTTACTTGAGGTATTGGATCCTGAACAGAATGATTCATTTATGGATCATTATTTAGATGTCCCTTTTGATTTATCACATGTAATGTTTATAACGACTGCAAATGTAGTAGATACAATTCCTCCTGCACTTAAAGATAGGATGGAGATAATTAGAATATCAGGTTACACAGTTGAGGAGAAGTATCAAATTGCAAAAAAATACCTTATCCCGAAGCAACTTTCAGAGAATGGGTTGAAAAAGAAAGATGTTAGTATAACTAAGGATGCAGTATACACTATAATTATACAATATACCAGAGAGGCAGGTGTAAGGAATCTTGAAAGGGAGATAGGGAAGGTTTTTAGAAAAATAGCCAAGAAATTAACCCTTGGGGAAACAAGTCCATTCAAGATAGAGACGAAAGAACTTTCAGAATATCTTGGTCCTCCTTATTTTGAAAAGGGAAAGAAAATGAAAAAATCAGAGGTTGGAGTTGCTACAGGTCTTGCATGGACTCCAGTGGGTGGAGAGGTCTTATTTGTGGAGTCAACGAAAATGAAAGGGAAAAGGAACCTCATTCTTACAGGTCAAATGGGTGATGTTATGAAGGAATCTGCAGAAGCTGGATTGTCCTATATCCGTGCAAACGCAAGAAGTTTTGGCATAGACCCTGATTTTTATGACAAGTATGATTTGCATATTCATATACCTGAAGGCGCAATTCCAAAGGATGGACCCTCTGCAGGGATAACAATGATGACATCCCTTATTTCATTGCTTTCTAATAAACCAGTATCTTCTGATGTCGCTATGACTGGAGAAATTACACTTAGAGGAGAAATTTTGCCCGTTGGGGGAATTAAAGAAAAAGTACTCGCTGCAAAAATGGCTGGCATCAAAAATATTATTCTCCCAAGGGAGAATAGAAAAGATCTTGTTAAAATACCAGACAGGCAAAAAAAAGGTCTCAAGTTTTATTTTGTTGAAAGGGTTGATGATGCTATAAAGATATCATTAGTAGATAAAAAATCAAAAGGGAGGTAACATGTTTGGCGGATCAGGTTTAGGTAGAGGAAGAGG
>CAZQRW010000028.1:0-11655 GCA_964596115.1 uncultured bacterium | reverse complement strand
GAGGAAGAGGAATGGGTAGAGGAGGAGGGAGAGGAATGGGACAGAGCGGTATGGGTTATGGACCGCAGGGTTATTGTGTCTGTCCCAAATGTGGATATAGAACTCCGCATCAGCAAGGCGTATCTTGTCCTTCAATGACCTGCCCAAAATGTGGTACAAAGTTAGTAAGGGAAGAGCTCATAAAGGATAGGAAAAAAGCAGCAGAGGAGAAAAAGAAATCAAAAGAGTAGCTATCTTATTGGGGTTGACAAATAGAGAAAAAAAATTATATTGAATTATCTATGAAATCAGCAGAACTTGAAAGAAAGACGTTTCAGGAACTCTCCAGATTAGCGAAGGATTTGGGGATTCCAGTATCGGGAAAGAGGAAAAAAGAACTTATCGAATCCCTTCTTCAGGCAAAGGCAGAAAATGAAGGTAATCTCATTGCTGAAGGGGTACTTGAAGTATTACCTGAAGGCTATGGTTTTGTACGTTCCTCTGCACATAGCTATACTGCAAGCCAGGATGATATTTATATTTCTCCAAACCAGATAAAGAGGCTTGGTTTAAAGACAGGGCACATATTGAAGGGGGAGATCCGTCCTCCAAAGCAGAGTGAAAAATATTTTGCTATGGTAAGGATTATGTCCATAAATGGTGAGCCACCTGAAACGGTTAGAAGGAGGATAGTTTTTGAACGGCTTACACCACTTCATCCAAACCAGAGAATAAAACTTGAAAGGTCTGATGGAGATATATCAATGAGAATAATTGACCTGCTTGCTCCTCTTGGTAAGGGACAGAGAAGTTTAATAGTGTCACCTCCAAGGGCTGGTAAAACTGTATTACTTCAGAAGATTGCAAATTCTATAACTGAAAATCATCCTGAAGTATTTTTAATAATACTATTGATAGATGAAAGACCAGAAGAAGTTACAGATATGAAAAGGTCTGTTAGGGCAGAAGTTCTAAGTTCAACCTTTGATGAGCCGCCAGATAGACACCTCCAGGTTGCTAAGATGGCGCTTGAAAAGTCCAAAAGGCTCGTTGAAACTAAAAGGGATGTAGTAATTCTGCTTGATAGTATAACGAGATATGCAAGGGCTAATAACCTGAGTATTCCCCATAGTGGCAAGACCCTTTCAGGCGGAATAGATTCGAATGCACTTCAGGTACCCAAAAAATTCTTTGGTGCCGCAAGAAAGGTTGAAGAAGGAGGAAGCCTAACAATTATTGCAACTGCACTTATTGAAACAGGCTCAAGAATGGATGAGGTAATTTTCGAGGAGTTTAAAGGAACAGGAAACCAGGAAATTGTTCTTGATAGATCTCTTGCGGATAGAAGAATTTTCCCGGCTATTGATATATTTAAATCTGGTACCAGAAAAGAAGAGCTACTTTTGACGCCTGAAGAGTTGAATAGGGTGTGGGTATTAAGGAAATTACTTAGTGAGATGTCTACACCTGTAGAGGCGATGGAATTTTTAATTTCAAAAATGCGACTAACCAAAAACAATAAAGAATTCTTAAGGGCGATGACCGCCTGACTCGGAGGTAAAATGAAAAAAGGAATTCATCCTGATTATTTCGATTGTGTTATTAAATGCTCTTGCGGAAATGAGGTTCATACGAGGTCAACGAAGAAAGAAATACATGTAGAGATATGTTCTAAATGTCATCCATTTTTTACTGGTACCCAGAAGATTATTGACACTGCAGGAAGGGTAGAGAAATTTAATAAAAAATATGGAGATAGACGGTAATTGATAATTGCTAAAATTGATATCCCTGACCTCAAACTTCTTAAGAGGGGAAAGGTCAGGGATATTTTTTATATTAATGATAATAAATTACTTATCGTTTCTACAGATAGAATCTCTGCATTCGATTATGTACTTAAATCCTTAATACCATTTAAGGGAGTTGTTTTAAATAAACTTTCTATATTTTGGTTTCAAAAACTTAATGTTGATAATCATTTTTTGACGGACGATCTTACACAGTACGGGCTGGGTAAATATAATGAATTAAAGGATAGATCAATGGTTGTGCAAATGTCAAAACCACTTCCATTTGAGTTTATTATTAGAGGATATATAGTAGGTGGAGGGTATAGAGAATATAAAAAAAATGGTAGCATCTCTGGTATAAAGTTGCCTGATGGATTAAGTGAAGGGGATAGGCTTCCAGAACCAATTTTTACCCCTACGACAAAGGAAGAGACAGGACACGATAGACCAGTGAAATTTGAAGAACTTGTTAATAGCCTGGGTGAAGAGAAGGCACGTTACTTAAGGGATAAGGCTATATCAATATATAAGTATGGCAAAGACTTTGCCCTTCAGAAGGGGATAATTATTGCTGATACAAAATTTGAATTTGGGGAGATTGATGGGAGAGTCATTTTAATAGATGAGGCTCTTACCCCTGATTCCTCCAGGTTTTTTGATCTGAATGAGTACAATAAAGGTCATCTAATGAACCTTGATAAGGAGTATGTCAGGGCATACTTGCTAAATTCTGGTTGGGAAAGAAAGTCATCACCGCCACCCCTTCCTGAGGATGTTGTAAAAAAAACATCTGAAAGATACATAAAAATCTATGAGATACTTACAGGGAATAAATTAGGTAGCGGTTAAAAGTTAGGTGGAGAACATTACTTTAAGCAATATTAACAAGATTACCTCTATCCTCTATTCTTTTGATAATACTTAAAAATCTTTTTTCATCTTTTCTTGAAAGAATCTCTTCTGCAAACTCCCTTGCAATACTTAACAAATTTCTATCTCTAAAAATGTCAAAGAATTGAAAATCAGAAAAACCATGTTGTCTGGTTCCAAAGAATTGCCCAGGCCCCCTTATCTTGAGGTCTATCTCCGAAAGTTTAAAACCATCCGTATATTTTTCCATTGCCCTGAGTCTTTTACCTGCTTCTTCTGTAACATTACCCTCTGTTATAAGAATACAGTAGGATTTTTCTCCACCCCTTCCTATTCTTCCTCTCAACTGGTGAAGCTGCGATAGACCAAATCTATCGGCATTCTCAATTACCATTACATTTGCTTCCCTAACATCAACGCCTACTTCAATAACAGTAGTAGAAATGAGGATTCTCACATCCCCTGATCTGAATCTTTTCATTGTTTCTTCTTTTTCTTTATTTTTCATTCTTCCATAAAGGAGTCCTACTGAAATATCCTTAAAGTATGTTTTTCTCAACTTCTCGTACATTTTTTTTGCAGCCTTCAATTCTACTTTTTCTGATTCCTCAATTAATGGGAGTACTATATATGCCTTTTGCCCTGACATAACTTGATTTCTGACAAATTTATAAATTTCATCTCTTTTATTTTCATTGGCCCACCTCGTAACGGGTGGAATCCTTCCTGGCGGCATCTTATCTATAGTGGAAACGTCAAGATCACCATATACACTTAGTGCAAGTGTTCTTGGAATTGGCGTTGCAGTAAGAAAGAGGACATCAGGATTTTCTCCTTTACTTATTAGGGCTTCTCTCTGTAATACGCCGAATCTATGCTGCTCATCTATAATAACAAGCCCAATATCGCTTATTTTCACATCTGACTGTAGCAAGGCATGTGTTCCTACAATTATTCCATTGTTTTTGATAAGTGAATTAAGGATTTTTTCCTTTGTTGATTTTTTTGTACCTCCTACAAGAAGATATACAGGAATATCCATTTTCTTTAGAAATTCTTTAATCACATAGTAGTGCTGCCATGCAAGAATTTCAGTAGGGGCCATAAAGGCAACGTTAAAATCATTATCAATGGCAACTAATGAGGCAATAAGTGCAACGATTGTTTTTCCGGAGCCTACGTCACCCTGTAGAAGTCTGTTCATTGGGTGCGGCTTTGACATATCGTCAAGTATTTCCTTCAGTGCCCTTATTTGCCATTTTGTTAATGAAAATGGGAGAGAATCAAAAAATGTTCTTGCAATTTTACTTTTTGTATTAAAACTTATGCCATTTACTCTTTTGATACCTTTTTTTCTGGATTTGAGGTAAAGTTCAAGACCAAAGATTTCATCAAATGCGAGTCTCTTAATTGCAGACCTTAGAATCGATGGATTTTCGGGGAAATGAAGATTTTCTAATGCCTTATGCACTCCAATAAGGGAAAATCTTTTTAATTCCTCCGTTTGTAGAGGATCTGTCATAAGGGTGAGGTATTTTTTTATTGCTGTGTATATGATCGACCTCATTACACGTTGGGAGATTCCTTTTGTTAATCTATATATAGGAAGGATTCTACCGGTGTGTATTAATGGGATATCTTCATCCTCGACAATTTCATATTCTGGGTTTTGAATCTGATATCCATTATAAAAAGTAATCTTTCCACTAAATATAACATTTTGTCCACTCCTGAAGGCATCTTTTATCCATTCTTGATTGAACCATACCCCTGTTAATGTGCCACTCCCATCATATATCGTGACTTCGCCTATTTTCATCCTGCGAGTTTTTTTGACGTTTACACTGATTACTTTTCCTTGAATACTTACAGATTCACCGAGGATAATATTGGAGATTTTTTTTATGTTACTGAAGTCAATATATCGTGAGGGTGGATAAAAAATAATATCGTGAATAGAGAAAAGACCCAATCTGTTCAGGGCCTTTTCTCGTAATGGTCCAACTCCTTTTACGTATCTTACCCTATCTGCTAATGAATAAAACCTTCCTCCTATTCGTGGAGGTGAAAAGTGACTGGGATACTTACCCAGACTGCTACAGGCTTATCTCTCTGCAAAGCAGGAGTAAATCTGAGCTTTCTACCAAATGCTAAGGCTGCCTGATCCAGTGCAGGGTATACCCCTTTTTGTATCTTAACTTTTCTTACCTTTCCCTCTTTGTCAACAAGAATATGCAGATATACAGTACCCTCTATACCCAGTTTTTTTGCTATCTCTGGATACTTTAAAGTTGCCCTAAGCGAATCAAAATTGAATGCCACTGGGGCTTTTTCGAATGGAACAAACACATTTTCTGCTGGTAGTACATCAGTCTCTTTTTCAAAACCAGTAAAATTAGTTTTTTGTATAGTTTGCTGCTGGACTTCCTGATCAGTTTTTGCTGCCACAGGCAGCTTTGGCTTTGGAGGAGGAGGGGGTTCCACAATATTTTTTAACTGAGGTGGCAGTTTCTCTACACGTACTTTTGGAGTAAAATTAGTTTTGTAAGCCTTTACCTTCTGCTTTGGTACTGCAAGAAATGCAACTATGAAAAGAATCAGTGTAACAAGGATACCTATTCTTAGGTTAAGCGGGTAATCTTCTTTTATATCCATACTACCCCCTCTTTTTCTCGGTTGCGAGAGAGACCTTAAGTACATTTGCATCTACAAGCTGATCAAAAACGGCCTCTACATCGCTATACTTAGTAGAAGCATCGCACCTAACAGATACAATAACATCAGGATTAATCTGCTTTTTCCTTTTCATCACCTTAGAAACCCGTGATATTGGCATTAATACATCATCTATTGAAATAATACCTTCAGGGCTTATCCAGACGTGTACGAGATTTTTGGTTGGAATTTTTTTTGCAGCTTCTGCCTTAGGTAAAATTATTTTCAACCCTGTTTCAGCTCTGAAAGTAGTTGAAACCATAAAGAAAATAATAAGCAAGAATGCAATATCAGCGGTTGATGTTGTTGGTATAGTAGCCTTTTCCTGTTCTCTAAATGTTATTTTCATATTCCCCTCTACTTATTGGGTACAAGACTGATTCTTTCTGCATTCGCCAGTCTTAGTTTATCAAAAACTGCAATCATATAGGTATATTTAGCTTCAGGATTTGTCTTTATGGAAAAAATCAAATTTGAGTTTTCAGACAGAAGTCTTCTTGCGGTTGGAGTAAGGTTGCTTAAATCTATGGGTTGACCATTAAGTCGAACAGATCCATCTTTGTCTACATAAACCTTGACTATATTTTTAGATTTAACCTTTACCTCCTGACCTTTTTCAGGTAAAACAATCTGAAGTCCGACTTCATTTGAAAATACAGTAGAAACCATAAAGAAAATAAGGAGAAGGAAGGCTATGTCGCCCATTGAAGAGGTAGGTATTTCAGCCTTTGATGGATTCCTTTTCCTAAAAGCCATACTATTCCTCCATCATACTTTCTATAATTAGAGAAGAAGCCTCTTCCATGGAGCGTGCGTAATTATTTACCTTTTGAGAGTAGTATACGTGCGCAGCTGCAACAGGTATTGCTATGATTAGACCAAATTCAGTTGTAATAAGTGCCTCAGATATACCAGATGCAACAAGTGTAGGTTCTACAGTCCCGGCAAGTGCAATTGACTGGAAGGCATGGATCATGCCGGATACCGTTCCGAGAAAACCCAACATTGGTGCCAGTGTTGCAACGGCTGATAAAACTGGCATTCCCCTATCTAAAAAAGCAAGTTCTGTAGTTGCTGCAGCAGTGATTGCTTCCTCCAGTACAGTTTTATCTTTTCCGGCTGTTCTATATTTCATAAGGACTGATTCCATTACTCTTGCGACAGGGCTTCTATTTCTCTTACAATACTTTAAAGCAGCATCAACCCCATCCTTTTTAAATGTTTTAACAAGCCCTTCTGTAAACTTCTTTGGATCAACTTTTGCCCTTGCAAACGATATCGCCCTTTCGATGATATAGGCAATGCCTATAATTGCTGCAAGAAGCAAAAAATACATAAATGCACCTCCTGCTACATACCATTCAACTAATCCACGCATTTTACCTCCTTTTTTGTTAATTTAATATTTTTTTTTAAAAAAGTCAACCCCTAACGACTAATCCACCTGTAGTAAATTACACTTCCAACCAATCCAAATATTGCTGCGCCAAAAATCATCGATGCTTCACCTGTAGATGCCTTTAGCATACCAATTATCAATGGGAATAAATCCATAGGATCTGCATGGGAAAGAGCGTCTGAATAAAAGAATAAACGATAAAAGTGAATAAATGCACCAAGCACTAAAAAGATTACGCTGATAACTGGTAAAATCCATATATTTCTTTTTTGTATTAATTTGAGTAGTTTCTTCGTAATCGAGGCGTAAATCCACATAGAAAAGGTAAATAATAAGATACCGACGCCAAAGATAGATTCAATTGGTATATTAATTTTCATGTTTCACCACCTTTTTTTGAAGGAGAAACAACATTTTTAAACCTTATTGCGCCTAAAGTAGAGAAAATCCCAGAAAGAAAGAAGAACCCATATGCAATTATAGATTCTATCGCACCCATTTTTAGTTTTCCCGAGATAACACTTGAGTAAAACATTATTATTGCAAATATTAATATACCAGATGGGGCTATCATAATGAATTGCCAACCCGTTCTTTTTCTTAAGACGATCTGATATCTTTTTGCTATCATGCCAAAGATGATAAATGTTACCCACAGGAGAACTGCTGCCAATATCATAATGTTACTTCCCCATAGACTCCATTTTACTACCTCTGGCGGGAATGGGCTTATGCTGAAAAGGCTATACAACGGATAACACATAGTTCCTCCTATACTATCTTTTCTTTAATACATTAATCATTTCATTTTTCATGTTTTCGGCTTTGGATGGCCCAATTAACATAGCTGCAGATTTTTGTAAGCTGTAAATAAATTCCATGAGGTTGTCCTTTGTAAGTTTTTCCGTAGAAATATTCAGATCCTCAATTGTATTATTGACAATTTCTTCAGTGAAGTCGCCAAGATAATTCGCAGATATAAATTTTATACTATTGAGATCTTCCTCTGAATATGTTGTAACTTCAGTTATTTCTTGAGGGACTTCTGTTTTTTCTTCAATTTCTTCTATTGGTTTCTCCTCAAGTTTTTTCCCCTTTACTTCTCCTTCTAAATTGTAGAATGTTCTTAATAATGTATCCTTCTTCAATCCTTTAGCCAGTACACCATATACTTCTTTTCCCCTAAAAATGAGAAAAAGATGTTCATCTCCCATAAGGGAAATTGTAGTAAATGGAGAACCACCAAGTGCATCCAGAGTCTGGTTAAGAACAAGATAAATTCTATTAATGATTTCGTCTGGTTTTTGTACATCTCCTAATATAACCTTATTTTTTCCTGCATAGAAGACTATTGATGCATCAAGGGTTTCTTTTAATTTTTCAAGATTTATCATTGTTTTTTCCAGAACTCAATTTTTCAATGACTGAATGTATTTTTTCTTTTGCTTTGTCATTACCGAGTAATTTTATAGCCTCTTTCACTATGAAGTCAAGTAATAATTTACAAAATTTGTCTACTTCTTGTTTATTTATACCCTTTGTACCCTTCACCTTGAGATTAATACCATTTAGCTCAAGTAAATTGCGAAATCTTCCATCTGGATCAAGCCTGGGTATTGCCTGAAGTAAAAGGGATCTCCATTGCTCAGCATCTGAATCTAATGAAAATTCTTCCAGGAGTAATGAAATCTGGTTTACCTTAGCTACAAACTCTTTGTATATTGTTTGATCACCTATAAGATCTTCTTCCCTAACTTTTTTCAAAATCTCTTCTTTTACTTTATCATTATCAGATTCAAGAACAAATCCAAGATAATTACCCTGGTAAGGTAATATAATAAGATGTATAGCACCAGAAGCATCAATATAATCGTAATCTTTCAAACCAAGTAGCTTCCCAATAATTTCCATTTCAGAGCCGGTAAAGGCTATAAGTTCATCAATATTTCCCGGGGTAATTCCTCCACTCTGTATGATATTCCCCTCATCTGAACTCACAAGGGCATAACCTTCGATCCCTTCTATTCCCAGAAAGCGCTTCAGATGTTCTTCATTGTTCATCTATATTTCCCCATTTTTTGTTTACAAGTATCTTACCTAAAATTTCTTCTATATTATTTTTTATGGCGTTAATAGTATCATCAAACCATATTTTCAGTTTTTCTGGGTTAACAGTAAAATCTTTTTTTGTAATGATCAAATCCTTCCCAGCGAGCCTTAGAACATTTTTCAAATCGCTGTTTTCTATTTTTCCTTTTAAAACATCTAACCAGGGTCCCTCTCCAAAAGTCTCGAGAATTTTCTTTATTTTTTTGCTGCCCTCTTCAATTACTCTTTGTTTCATTCTTGGGTCATATATTAATCCTTCATTGAATAACCACAAAAGTCCTCTCATTGCCTCAGATTTTCCATATTTGCAGTCTTCTGCAATTTCCTTTAGATTTCGCTTTCCATCCACTAATATCAATAATTTCCAATGGATTTTTTTCATTACTACTTTGTCTTTTGATGGAGTATTTGTAGATTTATGGGGGACAGTTGAAAGTGGCGGTAGTTGCTTTAATACCTCTTTGAGTTCTTCTTTTCTTCGTTCAATTTCCGAGAAAAGATCGGCAAGATTTTCATTGATAGTATTAACAGGGGGTTTTTCGTCAGGATAAAACTCAATATTTCCCTTTTCTACTGCAGCAAGGTAGTAAAATGCCTCAACACCTTCTAACTGAGAGGATTTTGCATGAACAGGATTACCCTCAAGAAAAAATATATCCCCTATATTTTCGAAATGCAGTCTTCCATTCTTTTTGAATCTTGAAAGGAGGTACATTATCTCCTCCGAATGAAAAAATGAAAGATCCCCACTTAATACATTTGCCATAGTAAGGTTATCTTATAAAAGTGAGGAAAAAAGTCAAGTATAAATATTTATTTCTTCTTCCCTTTTCTAAAATGTATTTTTCATACAATTTATGTTATTAATGAGTTTATAAGGCTTCATCGTTATTCTACTCTTCAAAACCTACATTACACCAAGCGGTTGTATTTATTGAATTTGGTATAGTGAATTAAACTTTCTTTTTTAACATCAAAATGATATATCTATAGATTGAATTTTTTACTGAATTGGAGATGAATAAGAGGAAAAAATTTGTTCACCCCATTTTTATGATTATAATTGGTAAAGTATATTCCCCCCAGGGAGACTTCGATGTTTACCCATCGTGATATTTTTATTTCTGCGCCACCGGATAATTTTTTTTGAATAGTTCCGTCAAGAAAATTATTATCTGGAAAGGAGTTTAAAGAATCGGGAGGCTTATTATAATTAACGGGCCAGGGTGTGTAAGGATTTGTCTCTCCACTTCTTTGGATATTTAAATATGGACTCAATCTAAATTTGTCATTTATCATATAGAAAATAACATATAAATTTTCAAAGTTAGCAGCGGGGTTCATTCCTATATACCATTTGCTATATATGTACCTCTGCCATACCAGATAATGACCATATACCCATCTGCTGAATCTATTATATTCAATAAGCAAAAAATTATCACTACAAATATTAGAGAAAAATCCTATATTTATACCTATATGATCAGGTTCATTGTATGGATCAGATTCATACTGGAAATCGTCAATTAAAAAATTCCCATAGAGTAAATTATTTTTTAAAAGAATAACCCAATCAAAATTCCAGAAAACATTAGAATTTTCTCTTTCGTTGAATTGATCTGCGTAATAAACCCTGAAAGGGTTGAAAAAGGAGGGTAAAATTTCACCGTATTTATTTCCAAAAAGACTCATCTCGGTAAAACCAATGCCCAACCATTTTGATGGTGAAATTTCGAGCCTGTGTATTAATAGATGTCTTTGAATGGACACTGTATCAGATATAGTTATGGACGGGTCATATTGCGGCCCATTGTATCTATCAAGCGAGGAGTAGAAAAGGGTTATGTCGAATTTCTTACCTTTGAATGAATACATTATGTTTGAAAATGGTGGTGCTTCAGTGGATAGAATAGGGTTGTTCAGGGGTGAAGGTCCAAAGTTCTGATGGTTTCTGCCTATCCATCCATAAAAATATTTATTTTTAATATAAATGCCACTATAGTCAAAATCAGCAGCTACTAAGTTTTTCCATTCTTTGTCAGGGAATACCAGTGTATCCCCCCTCTTGAAGATAGGGGCTATGACGAAACCATAATTACCTTTTAGATACTCAAATTTAAAACCAAAAGAAGTGAATTTTGAGGTATCTTCTCTCACATAAATAAATGGAGAGAGAGAGGAACTTTCCCCTGTTGTATATGTAACACCATAGGGGAGATCAATAGACCTTTTTTTTAATATATCTGTAAACATATCTATTCTGTTCGGGTAAAGAGATGGAAAAGGATAAATAACCATTAAAAGTAGCATAATTCAATTATATATTTTTAGCTTGTTTGTCAAGAAGATAAATTTTATCTTTCTCCTTATTGCCTCATATAAGGATCCACACAAAAGGGTATTCATTGCTTCATTTATATTTCCACATGAAATATATATTGATTTTCGTAGGAAATCAAGTCTTTTTGCAAGTCTCTTTTCTGTATCTATTCTTATACCTTTCCTTCACCCTCACCTCAGTCCTCTCCCTTCAAGGGCGAGGAGGTTATTTTTACCTCTAAAGTGGAGAAGTGGAAAAGTTTTTTCTCCATTCTCCATCCTCCCTTCTTCCTTCTTCGTCTTTCCTTTACCCCCACTTAATCTCCCACGTTGGGATGGAGAGAAGGTTTCCCTCCCTTGATGGGAGGGTGTTCTTCCATTCTCCATTCTCCATTCTTCATGCTTCGTCTTCTCTTCTTCGCTTTCTTATACCTCCTTTTCTGGGGATATATTTTACTATTTTCGTGT
>CAZQRW010000027.1:0-27142 GCA_964596115.1 uncultured bacterium | reverse complement strand
TGTAATAAGATAAATTTGCTTAATTCTAAAGGATAACTTCTTAAATAACCTTTAACACAAGATCTATCTCTTTTTCAGTATTACCGAAGTGTGGGGAGAAACGGAGGGCGTTGTTTATTTGAGAATATTTTATGATAAGTGTTAGAATTAAATAAAATCGTTACAACTATCAGTACATTTGAGGCACAAATTTATCTGTTATTTCTACGCAAGATGTCAAATGTTTTTATTATAAAAAATGTCATATTTTATATAGGCTTATTTTTCTCTTTTTACTTTCTACTTTTTTTACCTTGCTTCTTTCTTACTTTGTTTTTAAGGTGTGTTTGGTTGTTCCAAATCCCGGTCTCCTGTAAAGAAAAGCCTCACGGAGGGTGAGCGGGCAAGGTTCACAAGATGTAATCTTGTGAGAGCGAACCTGAGTGCGGAGCAGCAATATCCTCGCTGGGGATATTGACTGCGTTTTTTCGTACAGGAGACCAAAAAGAATAAAATAAAAAAGATATACTTCCTACTCCCTTCTCTAATGTGACATCTATAATAGTACAACTTCGGACGTCTCTAAATAATAATTACAAATTCTTACTTCGGGTTGACAATATATGTAAAGAAACTATAGTTTTTATTATGATGGAGAGAAAGAAGGATAAAAAATTCTTTAAACTTTTACGTTTTTTGAGACCCCATATAGTGATGTTTATTGGTCTATTTTTCATTATGTTGTTCAGGTCTTTTGTAGAAGGGGCTTCAATTGGTACGCTTTCACCCATCCTCAGGGTTTTATTTAGTATGAATGGAGCACCAGAATTTTTAACACGTTATAGATTGCTTCAGCCCATAAACAATTTTCTTATGAGTTTTATATTTTCTGTTCCAAAGATGGTTGCGTTGAAAAGGTTGGCAATACTTATATTTGGTATATATATTTTCAAATTTCTTTTTCTTTATCTTGATAACATTATAAATGTTGCCCTTGGTGAGGGAATCGTTAAGTCTGTCAGGGATAGGCTTTTCAAAAAAATGTTAAAGCTGCCTCTTTCCTTCTTCAATAGAGTGGATACAGGTGATATAATGGCAAGATTTCTGAATGATGCAAATTATATAAGGATGTCTTATATAAATGGGATCAGTGTAATAATCAGGGATGCCCTTGTTTTAATTGTTTTGCTTTCCCTTGCAGTCGTTGTTTCCTGGCAATTATCCGTGTTTGCATTTCTCATAATTCCACTTGGTGGATTTTTCCTCTTTTTTGTGAGCAACCATTTAAGAAAAAGAGCACGAAGGGTACAGGAAAAGATGGGAAATGTTACACAGCACCTTTCAGAATCCATTGATGGTATAAAAATAATAAAAGGATATAGTACAGAGAATTTGGAGGAAAATAAGTTTCAAATGCATACCAGGAACTATTTTAAATCAGCTATGAGGCTTGCATACCTCAATGCCCTATCTTCGCCACTTACGGAATTAATTACCGCAATTATCGGTGTGGGTCTTATATTTTTTGGAGGAAAGTTAATACTTATAAATAAAACACTTTCTCCTGATCAATTCTTCGTTTTTATTGCTGCAACTCTTTCTCTCCTTGGCCCTTTTAAGAGAATTCTGAATGCCAACTCATTCGTTCAGCAAGGTATTTCTGCTTCTGATAGAATTTCAGATATCCTGGATCAAGGGGAAAATATAGAATACACAGGGGTAATTAAATTTACAGGCTTAAAAGATAGAATAGAATTTAGGGATATATGGTATGCATATAACGGAAATAAATATGTATTAAAAGGTATAAATTTGAGTGTCAAAAGGGGTGAAAGAATTGCTATCGTTGGTCCTACAGGTGCAGGCAAATCTACATTAATGGATATTCTGGCTAAGTTCTATATTCCGCAAAGGGGTTCTGTTTTTATTGATGGAATCGATATAAAAAAACTTAACACAGATTCATACAGAAATAAAATATCAATAATAACACAAAAAGTATTTTTGTTTTCAGATACACTTTTGAGTAATGTTGCATACGGAAATAAGAGGGTTACCTCTAAAGAAGTTATTCAGGCAATAAAAAGAGCGGGTGGCGATATTTTTCTTTCAAAACTTCCTGAGGGTATTAATTCCTTTATCGGTGAAGGTGGTTCACTTGTTTCTGGAGGGGAAAGACAAAGGATTGCAATAGTCAGGGCATTATTAAGAAACCCAGAGATTATTATAATGGATGAACCCACCTCCTCACTTGATTCAGAATCAGAAGAAACAATCAAAAAGATGATTTATGAAGTAACAGAGGGAAGAACTTCCTTCATTATTGCACACAGGCTTTCTACCGTGCTCTTCTCCGATAGGATTGTCGTTCTTGATGAGGGTAAAATTATAGACTCGGGCAGGCATAATGAGTTGCTTGGAAGGTGTGAATTGTATAAAAGATTATATAAACTCCAATTCGAACCAACAAAAAGCTAATTCTTCCTTGGTAGTGCACTATCTACAATCGTCGTTGACAATCATAATTTGTTTGTTAAACTATTTAAAAGGAGGTATGGGATGCTTGCTTTTTTGAAAGATATAATTGGGTATATTGAAAATAAAGTCGATTATGGTGATGCAAGAATAGTAGATATGGAAGACGAGTTTATCTCTATGAAAAATGGCGTACCGGAAGAGGTTGAAAGACGACATTCACTTGGTTTTGGTGTAAGGGTTTTAAAGAATGGAAGATGGGGGTTTTCTGCGAGTTATAAGATGGAAAAAAACGAAATAAAGAATGTAGCTGATTTCGCTATTAAGCTGGCAGAGATGAGTGGAAAAATAGAAGGAGAACCCATCAAACTTTCACAAGAAGAAGTCAGCAGAGGTAAGTATTTCAGCAAGATAGAGAAGGACCCTTTTGACATACCCGTTGAAGAAAAGATAAATCTTTTGATTGCTTGTGATAGAAATATGGCAGGTGTTAAGGGTGTAAGCATTAGAACAGGTAATCTTTCTGCTCATAGAGAACACAAGTTCTTTGCTTCAACAGATGGAGCAGAGACCGAACAAAATATTGTGTTTACAGGTGGGGGTATTTCCGCACTTTCTATAAAGGATGGGGATATCCAAAAGCGGTCATATCCCACTTCCTTTGGAGGAAATTATAGACAACAAGGATGGGAGTTTATTGAATCCTTAAATCTTACGGAAGAGGCTGAGAAAATTGCCGAAGAGGCAGTAATGCTTCACTCTGCTAAAGAATGTCCTTCGATGGAGACCAATTTGATTATTGATAGCGACCAACTTGCACTACAAATTCATGAATCAATTGGTCATGCCCTTGAACTTGATAGGGTATTTGGTATGGAAGAAAGTTATGCCGGATCAAGTTTTGCAACGATTGATAAGCTCGATAATTTCCGATATGGCTCGAATATTATGAATATTACTGCTGACTCTACCCTTCCGTATGGTCTCGGAACATTTGGTTATGATGATGAAGGTGTAAAATCAATGAAGGCATTCCTTATAAAAGATGGTATATTGAGAAATTATCTCTCTTCGAGAGAAACCGCCTGGAAAATAAAGAAAAAATCGACTGCAGCAATGAGGGCTTCTTCCTGGAATAGAATTCCCCTTGTTAGAATGGTAAATGTTAGTTTGCTTCCTGGAGATTGGAATTTTGATGACCTGATAGCGGATACCGATGATGGTATCCTTTTGAAAACAAATAGATCATGGTCCATTGATGACAAAAGATTAAATTTTCAGTTTGGAACAGAGATTGGCTACAGAATAAAAAAGGGTAAAATTGTAGAACCACTTAAAAACTGCCTTTACTCAGGTATAACACCAAATTTTTGGAATTCTCTTGACGCAGTTGTGAATAAAGAACATTTTGAACTTTGGGGAATACCAAATTGTGGAAAAGGCGAACCGGGCCAAACGATGTACGTTGGTCATGGCACACCCCCAGCAAGATTTACAGGAATAAGGGTGGGGACAAGGAGAAGCATTTGAGGCATACAGTCGTATTAGTACTCATTTTCTTCTTTTCTGGCTGTGCATATTATAATGCGTTTTATAATGCAAAAAAATACTATAACGAGGGGATAGATTTGAAAAAAAGGGGAAAGAGTGGATACGAACAGAAGTTAAAATCCAGTGCTGAGAAATGTGAAAAGGTGATTGCCTGGTATCCAAAATCAAAATGGGTTGATGATGCTATTTTTCTTCTTGGTGTAGATTTATACGAGTTGGGTAACTATATGAAGGCAGAAATAAAATTCAGGGAATTATTGATGTATTTTCCGCATTCAGATTTTATCCCTTTAGCCTATCTTTACCTTGGTAAAACGTTAGTTGCACAGGGCAGACTTGAAGAGGCAATGGATTATTTAAACAAAGCTTATAATTCAAAAAATAAAGAGGCGAAGAGGCTCGCTACTGAAGAAAAATTAAATATATATTTGGAGAAAAATGAAAATGATAAAGTGATTGAAGCAGGTAGGAATTATATAAAGAAAAACCCTGAAAGGAAAGTGGAGATATTAAAATTAATAGGAGATGCATACTTCAAAAAGGGTGATTTAAAGAATGCAATAAAATATTATAGCGAGCTACTCAAAATGGGATCTGTATACAGGGATTCAGTGTCATTAAAACTTTCTAATATATATCTTGATCTTGATTCCCTAAATAAAGCACTTGAAGTGTTAAGGGGAAATGGTGGAATAGAGGCGCAGATATTAAAGGGTAAGATATATCTTCTTTCAAATAAATTGGATAGTTCGGAAAAAGTTCTGACCGAGGAAGCAGCAGTAAGAAGAGATGAATATGGGCTTATAAGTGATATATTGCTAAGTGATCTTTATGAGTTAAAGAATGACACAACAAATGAGCTAAAGTACCTGAAAAGAGCAGCTGGTCTGAACCTTGATGATTCTTTAAAAAGGTTTGCGCAGATTAAAAGTGATTACATCGAAGCACTTATTAAGTCTTCACAGGATTCGACCAAGAATGATTCTTTGCTTTCATATAAACTTTTTCTTCTTGCAGAATCATATATGATAGATAGAGGGGATGTTGAGACAGCTTGTAAACTCTATAATAGGGTATATGAAGAGTATTCAGACACCCCAATTGCGCCTAAGGCAGTATTTGCTGTTGGTTACTTGTGTCTAAACAGAAAAAAAGATACGACAGAAGCTGTTTCTAAATTTGATACACTTTTGCAGAGATACCCCGAAACAATATACAGCAATGAGGTGAAAAGGCTATTAAATGAAATTAAAATCAAAAGGAATACTGAAGAAAAAGAGTAAAGAGGGTAATTATTTTCTCTTTACTTTTGAATTGGATTCTCCAATACCATTAATGCCCGGTCAATTCCTGATGTTGACAGATGTTGAAAGTATTGATTTATTCCTTCCGAGGCCATTTTCTCCCCTGTATGTTTACGATAGAACATTAGAACTCCTTATTAAACCTGTAGGCAAGTTGACAAATCTTATGGTAGGGTATGAACCTGGAAAGGAAATGATTTTTATAGGTCCCCTTGGAAAAATGATAGATGTTGAAAAGAGGGGCGTGCTTATAGCAGGTGGAATTGGAATTGCTCCACTTTTTTTCCAATCATTTTTTATGGAGGGAGGTTTTTTCTTCATAGGTGGTAATAACAGAAATGAGGTTTATGGGGTAGAGAAGTTAAAATCAAGGGGGTTTGAAGTATTTGTTTCTACCAACGATGGTAGCTCTGGAAAAAGAGGGTTTGTTACAGATGCATTTGAAGAATTTTTAAAAAAATCACCAGAAAAATTAAGGGGATTAAAAGCCTTTTCCTGTGGTCCTAAAGAGATGCTAAAAAGAATGAAAGAAATAGGCAATAGCTATGGCATTAATGTGTTTTTTTATCTTGAGGAAAGGATGGGGTGTGGAATGGGAGGTTGTAAAGGATGTGCGATTGAAACAAATAAAGGATATAAACTTGTATGTGTAGATGGGCCAGTATTCAGGGCAGATGAGGTCATAATTGATTAACCTTGCAGTCTCTATTGGAAGTCTAAGATTAAAAAATCCTATAATGCTTGCTTCTGGCGTGTGGGAGATTCAACTCTCAGAAATGTTTGATTTTTCGATTCTTGGAGCAGTGGTTCTAAAGGGAGTAAATTTAAAAGGGAAAATTGGTAATTTACCACCTCGAATCGTTGAAACACCTTGTGGGATGCTAAATTCAATTGGCCTTGAGAACCCCGGGGTAGATGAGCTAATTTCTCATATTAATGATTATAAGGCTTTAAATACGCCTATAATCGCAAATATTTTTGGGAACTCTACTGATGAATACGGAGAGGTAGCTAAAAGATTATTAAATTATGTAGATGGTTTTGAAGTTAATATTTCATGCCCAAATGTAAAGGAATCGGGTGTTATCTTTGGGAGAGATCCTGGGTCCGCATTCGATATTACAAAGAAAGTAAGAAATTCAATAGGAAACAAACCATTAATTGTAAAATTAACACCTGATACCGATAAAATTCTGGCAGTGGCTAAGGCAGTTAAAGACGGTGGGGCGGATGCAATCTCCTGTTCAAATACATTTACAGGTCTTGTAGTAGATATAGATACATTTAAACCAATGCTTGGTGGTGTGACTGGTGGGCTTTCAGGACCTGCTATAAAACCCTTATCTATTTACAGGGTTTGGATGTTATCAAAACAAATTAGGATACCAATAATTGGGATTGGTGGGATTACTTCTCCGGAGGATGCCATAGAATACTTTATTGCAGGCGCTTCAGCTGTTCAGATTGGCAGTGGATTATTTCGAAACCCTACTTTGCCTGTTGAGGTGATAGAAGGATTGATTAAATACCTTGAAAAAAGGCGTATGAATAGTATTAATAATATTGTTGGAAAATTGGAGGTTTAAATGGATATAGAGCCAAAGGAAAGATTAATCGTTGCTTTAGATGTTGGGAATTTGGATTCCTTAAAAAATATTATAGATAGACTTGGAGATAACATTGTATATTATAAAATTGGACTTGAGCTTTTTACTGCCCTTGGTCCTACAGTTATTCAATACCTCAAATCACTAGGCAAAAAGGTTTTTCTTGATCTGAAACTGCACGATATTCCAAATACAGTTGCCAGGGCGGTGAAGGCAGCATCAAATTTTGGGGTTGATATGATGACAATCCATACACTCGGAGGATTCGAAATGATGGAATCTGCACAAAAAGCCTCATGGAGAGTGGGGGAAGGTGGGCCCAAAATTATTGGTATAACACTTCTTACAAGTTTGGATGAGGCATTTATAAATGATTTTCTTGAGATAAAAAGAAAGTTAAAAGATGAGGTTCTTAAGTTGGCTTCACTTGCCTTGAGTGCAGGCCTTTCAGGGGTTGTTTCTTCACCGCAAGAGGTAAAAGAGATAAAAGAATGTTGTGGGAACGACTTTATAGTCGTAAGCCCTGGGATAAGGCCAGAAGGTTACGATGCTATGGACCATGCGCGGAGTGCCACGCCAAAGGAGGCAATAAAGATGGGCGCTGATTATATTGTTGTTGGAAGACCAATACTGAATTCAGAGAACCCCCTCTGGTCAGCAAAGAAAATTTTAGAGGATATTGAGGATGGATTATCAAGCCCTGCTTAAAGAAAGGGGGGTTATACTTAAGGGTCACTTTCTACTGACCTCAGGTCTACATTCTGATACTTATTTCGAAAAATTCAGGCTTTTGGAGAACCCAGGTTTACTGAGTAGGCTTCTTAGGGATCTTTTAAATGATGTAAATAATGCTGATTGGGTTGTTGGTCCCACTTTAGGGGGGGCATTAATTGCAGAGGAGGCTGCAAGGATCTTAAAATGTAAGGCCGCATATGCTGAGAGAGAAGGGAATAAAAGGGTTTTTAAAAGGGGATTTCATATAAAGAAAAATGAAAATATTATTGTTGTTGATGATGTTTTAACAACGGGTAAATCGATAAGAGAAACCCTCGATCTTTTAAAGGGGTTTCATATCTCAGGGATATTTATTCTTATAGACAGGAGTGGGGGTAGTGTTGATTTTGATATTCCCCTTGTCTCACTTATGAGTTTTAACGTAAAAAATTATACCCCTGAAGAATGCCCAATGTGTAAAAAAGGTATTCCTCTTATAAGGAAGGGTGGTAGTAAAAATATATGATTTTACTCTTTTTATCCATACTTGTTGATATAAATACAATAGGAGAAAATTCAATAGGTAAAATTGTAACAATAGAGGGGGTTGTTACAGTTGCGCCGGATAGATTGAGTATGGGTGACCTTTATATCATTGTTCAAGACAACACTGGTGGGATTCCGATATGGAAGAGAAGCTATGATATAAAAATGAATAACTTTGACTACGAAGAAAAACCACCAGAAAGAATAAATTATAAGAGATGGGATAAGGTAAAAATCAAAGGAATTGTATCCCTATTAAAAAATGAAATTGTGCTGATACCAGTTACTGAGGAAATTATTGACCACAATAAAAGGGTAAAACCAAAAGAGATTAAATTAAACGATATAAAAAATTATTTGTACCGATATGTATCTATTAAAAATGTTAAAGCAAATTCTCCGTTTCCAAGAAATATGGGGGATTCAAGTTTTGTGAAGATAAATGACGGTAAAACTAATAGTTTTATGTATATTTCTCCATACAATGGCATATCTGGAAGGGTATTCCCTGAAGGGTATTTTGACCTATTCGGTGTAGTAATAAGAAGGGAGAAAAGGTATGCTATTTTCCCGGAAAATCCAGGGGATATTAAACGAACAGAAGAGAAACCCCATATTATTATAGGACCACTTGTATCCACTTTCGAAGATGGAAGGGTAAGAATTTTTTATAAGACATTTGAGGATGCGAGTACCATTGTAGAATATGGAGAAAATATGTTGAATAAAAAATTGATTGTAAATGATAATAATTCAAACCATATTTTTGAGATTGCCGGGTTAAATGAGAAGAGAGACTATAAATTCAGAATAATAGCTACGAATAGATATGGCAGTGATACAAGCACAGTGAAAGAATTTAATACTAATAAAAAAGACGCATTCACATTTGTTTCTATGGGTGATTCAAGAGGTCCAAACGCTTATCATCCTTTGCCAGGGGATACATTTAAAATGATACTTCATAATATTGCAAGGAGGGATCCCGATTTTGTAATATTTACAGGGGATAATGTATATGGGTACTGTGATTCAATTGCACTCTCAAATGAGTGGGATGTGTGGTTATCTATGATGGATACATTGTCAAATCACAATATTCCTTACTATGTTGCATTAGGAAATCACGAGGCTTCAAATGACCCATCAGGAACGAGAATATTCCAGTTTAGAATGCTGCAGAACCCAGATAATGGGCCGGGTGGTTTCTACAGTAAAACGGTCGGATCTTTTAACTTTGGGAACAGTCATTTTGTTCTTTTAAATTCGGATCCTATAAATGATGGCAATACCCAGACCAGTATAATTGATTCAATGGAGAGAAGCTGGTTAATGTCGGATCTTGCTTCAGCAACGGGCGCCCACATATTTACATTTCAACATAAAGAAGCATTTCCTCCCAGTGATACAAGTAGTCATTCTTCGCTTGCATTTCACATAACTGCCAGAGACTCATTTTGGGAGATCCTTCTCAAATACAAGGTAGATGCGAATATAGCTTCACATATACATCTTTTTAATAAGGATTTCTTTGGGAGAACACTTCCAGATGGATATAAAGATGTAAGACAAATTATAAATGGGACATGTGGTGCACCCATTGTTCCAACATATGGTGGAAATTTTTTCCATTATATTTTTTGGAAGATTTCTGGAGATACAGTGAAGGGAGATGTTTATGATGAAAATGATATGTTAAGAGATACTATTTATTGGGTGCACAATATAAATGCGGCTCCCAGAGTTTTTTTCTCAGATAGCGCATTATTTTTTGCGGCGAGTATAGGTAGTTCTGTTGTGAATAGAATTGACACGCTGAAAAACGATAATGGGAAAGTAGGAGGATTCAATTCTGTGTGGGCAGATGAAAAGGAGGCAGTAAGAATAGTCCCAGAATCTAAAGGTAAGGTAGGCAGATTGATGTTTTATGTTTTTACACCGGATACTGCACTTGATTCTGTTTATTCCTGTAGTGTCTATATATGGAAAAATCAAGAAGGATATCCAGGGACATCTGTGCTTTCCGATTTTATTACGGTTCCTTTAAAAAAAGGGAGAAGTTCCTGGGTTTTTTATATACCTGAAGAGCCAATGGTCTTTTCTGATACATTCTGGATAGGTGTAAAGAAAACTAATAAACATTCACCCTATAATTTATTTGATACAGGTCCCCTTATGGATAGTTCCAATGTATACTACATAAATAAGAAGTGGAGATACGAATCGTATGGTGGGAATTACATAAAGAGAGTAAAGTTTATTAATGGAGGTATTCCCCACGAAGATACTGCATCACTTATAGTAAAAAACGAAGGCAATGCAAGTTATATTGTTTATAATGTTTCTACTATGCATTCTTGGGATGTTCGCTTAAGTCAGGATTCTTTTTTAGTTTTTCCGGATGATAGCGTTTCTTTTACTATCATTTCCTCAACATACGATTTAAGCCCATTAAATTACTATGATACGCTTATTTTCGAATCAAATATAGGATTGCAGCGGATTCCAATGCAATTTGATGTTAACCCTCCAACTGCCAATGACAAAAATGGTGATATAGTTTTCGAGAATCCTATTGTTAAAAATAGTACTTTGAAATTATACATATATAAATCAGGGCATGTTTCGCTTTCACTTTTTGATCTTACAGGTAGAAGAATTGAGAAAATGCTCGATGAAAATATGAATGAAGGCTATAAATTTATTACATTTCCTGATAGAATAATTCCATCGGGTGTATATTTTCTTCATCTTAAAATTAGCAATGAAATTTTTAAAAGGAAGTTGATATATCTGAAATAAATCTAAGTTTCCCATTTAGGGATATGTTCTGACCTCTCACCCGCTATCCTTTTTCCCACCATTTCAAATAATTCTTGAAGATGATTTTTTAATACTGTAATGGCTTCTTCAATGGTATTTCTTTTCACCATTATTGGTTGAAGAGGTTTTGTTAGGCTTATTTTCTTGAAATTTGGACTAAGTCTTTTAGAGATAAGAATATTACAATCCTTTAGAATGCTTAATATTATTGTCATTTTATTATCAGAACCATGAGCGTCCTTTTTTGGAGAAATATTCTTTCTTTCTTCTATTAATTCAATGTTCCCATCATCTTCAATATCATAAATAAGAAAAATCTTTGAATCCCCAAGATGTCCCTGAAAGATTTCTTTTCCGTCTTTTGTCCCAATAGCAAATCTGACCCTTTTCATTTTAGAATAGCGGGTTTATGTCTCTTTTGTAAAATTTATAACCAAGATGTCTGTATGCCAATTCAGTGGCGATCCTCCCACGAGGTGTTCTCTGAATGAACCCCATCATTATAAGGAAGGGTTCAAATACGTCTTCTATTGTTCCTGAATCTTCCCCAATCGCCGTGGAAAGGTTGTTTATACCAACAGGTCCACCATTAAATTTTTCTATAATTGTAGTAAGAATAGACTTGTCCATTCTATCAAGACCCATTTCATCGACATCAAGTTTCTCAAGCCCATATTTTGCAATTTTTGTGTCAATAGTCCCATTACCTTCAACCTCTGCGAAGTCTCTTATTCTTCTCAGCAGCCTATTTGCAATTCGTGGAGTTCCTCGTGCTCTTTTGGAGATTTCCCTTGCTCCATCATTTGATATGCTTATATTAAGTATTTTTGCAGACCTTAAGATTATTTTTTTCAAATCTTCTGCTCTGTAATAATCAAGTCTTGGAGTGTATCCGAACCTTGATCTCAAAGCGGATGTAAGAAGACCAGAACGTGTTGTTGCACCTATGAGGGTAAATGGATTAAGATTCAATTTTATAGATCTCGCATTGGGACCCGAATCAATCATTATATCGATTCTGTAATCCTCCATTGCCTGATAAAGGTATTCCTCTACCTGTTTATTTATTCTATGGATCTCATCTATAAAGAGAACATCATTCTTATTTAGTTTTGTTAAAATTCCTGCAAGATCTCTTGGTTTTTCCAGTACTGGACCTGAAACAGAAATAATGCTTACACCTAATTCATTTGCAATTATGTATGCAAGGGTGGTTTTACCTAAGCCTGGAGGCCCAAAGAGGAGAATATGGTCGAGTGCCTCTTTTCTTTGTTTTGTTGCCTTAACAAAAACACCCAGGTTTTCTTTTATCTTTTCCTGGTTTACAAATTCACTAAATTGAGCTGGTCTAAGGCTGTTTTCAATTTCTTGCTCATTAGGTAAAGGTTTTGGGCTTGTAATATCTATTCTCTTGATAATACCTCCCTTATTAACTCTTCAGTAGGTAAGTCTCCCTTTTCATTTCTAATTTTCTTTATCCTTTCCAATGCCTCAGCCCTTGTGTAGCCCAATTTGATCAATGCAATTATTTCGTCCCCTGTTTTTTCAGATACCTCAGATAATAGACCCTTCAATTCAAGGACGATTCTTTTTGCAGTTTTATCACTAATTCCTTTTATTTGCGAAAATGGAGAGGGATCGGCAGATTCAAGTGATTTATATATATTTTTTGCTCCCATACTGGAAATAATATTGATGGCACTCTTTGGACCAACATTTGGAACCTTCAGGAGTGTTTTGAATATAGTTCTTTCTTCCCTTTCTTTGAATCCGTAAATTTCGAAGCCATCCCTTTTTATTGCGAGGTGAGTAAATAATTTGATTGGTTTATCACCGGGTATATCATTTATACACTCCTTTGTTGTTATTACATATATGCCAAAGCCATTTACATCAATAACAACACCGTTATCTTTCCGTTCAATTATTCTTCCTGAAATTGAGTCAATCATTTTTTTCTCTCAAGAGATAGCATAACCCAATGGCAATGGCATCAGAGGCATCAGAAGGAATTTTTTCATTTATATTCAGTATTTGTTTAACCATATACTCAACCTGGTCTTTTGATGATGCCCCGGAGCCCGTTATAGCCATTTTTACTTCCCTTGGTGTATATTCGTAAACCGGGATTTTTTTTTCAACGCTCGCAAGTAGAAATACCCCTCTCAGTTCCCCAAGATGAATAAGTGTCTTTGTGTTTTGGCCAAAAAACAATTTCTCAATGGCAATTGCTTCTGGTTTTTCCCTGTCTATAATATCTAACATACTGTGGAATAAAAAATGTATTTTTTCTGGCAAATCTAAATTTTTTTTCGGAGAGACGATCTCCCATCTCCCTATGTTAAAACTACCGTTTTTTGAGATTACACCTATCCCTGTTTTAGAGAGACCAGGGTCAATTCCTATAACCTTCAATAGTTCTATACCTCTTTCTCAAGTAATGAGTCAGGAATATCAAAGTTGGCGAAGATATTCTGTACGTCGGGGTGTTCTTCAAGGGCATCCATAAGTTTTATCATACTTTCAGCCTTACTTCCTTCAAGGCGGACAGTCGTCTGAGGGATTTTTGTGATTTCCGCTGATTCTACTGTAATTCCATTTGATTTAAGGGCTTCAAGTACATTGTTAAAATTCTTTGGGTCTGTTGTTATCTCGTAAAAATCATCACTGCCCTGTATATCTTCTGCTCCAGCATCAATGGCGATATCAAATAGTTTTTCTTCTTCCACAGTTTTCTTGTTTACATTTATAAGGCCTTTACTGGAGAAAAGCCAGGAGACGCATCCGTTTGTGCCCAGGTTACCACCATACTTTGTCAGGATATGCCTTATGTCAGAGGTTGTCCTGTTTTTATTGTCTGTCGCACACTCTATCATTATAGCTACACCACCAGGCCCATAACCTTCGTATTGCACCTCTTCAATAGTAACACCTGGAAGCTCACCGGTTCCTCTCTTGATAGCCTTTTCAATGTTTTCCCAGGGCATATTTTCTGCCTTTGCCTCATCAATGGCATGCCTCAATCTGGAGTTTGCATCTGGATCTCCACCCCCTGCCCTTGCAGCTATTGTAATTTCTCTTATAAGTCGGGTGAAGACCCGACCCTTCTTCTGGTCAGTTTTTTCTTTCTTCCTCTTGATTTGCGCCCATTTAGAATGTCCAGACATATATCCTCCTTAATTTTCTTTAAAATTTACATATAAATAATACAATCTAAAAATTATTAGTCAAGAGAAAATCAGGGTTTGTAGTTGCTATTTAAAAATGTCCAAAATTCTATTATTATAGATGTCACATTAGAGAAGGAAGTAAGAGATATATCTATTTTTTCTTTTTGCTCTCCTAAACTGACAAGGTAGAAGAAGTATAGAAAGAAAAGCAAGGTAAAGAATGGCAGGATTACAGTTCAAAAATTTTAATTGACAATTTAAGATATTTTTATATGATATTGCTATGGCAGAGGTAAAACTCGAAAACCTTACAAAAAAATTTGGTGAAGTGGTTGCTGCAAAGAGTATAAATCTTGAAATTACTGATGGTGTTTTTCAGGTTTTGCTGGGACCCTCAGGATGTGGTAAAACTACTATTCTCAGGCTTATAGCAGGATTGGAAGATCCCACTGAAGGAAAGGTTTATATAGATGGGAAGGATGTTACTAATCTTTCCCCAAAGGATAGGGATATTGCAATGGTGTTCCAGACATATTCTCTTTATCCTCATATGACTGTATATGATAATATCGCATTTCCCCTCAGAATAAGGAGAATTAACAAGAAAGAACTCGATAAAAGAGTCGTTAAGGTTGCGACACTTCTGGGACTCGAAAATATGCTTCATAAAAAACCAAGGGAACTCTCGGGTGGGCAAAGGCAGAGGGTTGCTATGGGCAGGGCAATCATAAGGGAGCCTAAGGTCTTTCTCTTTGATGAGCCTCTTTCAAATCTTGATGCAAAGCTCCGTGTTCAGATGAGGGCAGAGCTTGCTGCACTTCACAAAAAACTTGGTGTGACTTCTGTGTATGTTACACATGACCAGGTTGAGGCAATGACACTTGGTGATAGAATAGCAGTGATAAATAACGGAGAGATTCAGGATGTTGGAAAACCAATGGAGATTTATAAAAAACCAAAGAACCTTTTCGTCGCAGGATTTATTGGTTCTCCCCCTATGAATCTTATCGAGGGTGAGATAAAAGGAGGTATATTCACATCAGAAGATATTTCTTTTCCAGTTAAAGATACCTCCATTTTTGGTAAGGTTACAATAGGTATTAGACCGGAGAAGATAAAAATAGTAAAGAATAATGGGGTGGAGGGTGAGGTTGAAGTTGTAGAAACGATTGGGGGCGAATCTATTCTATACGTTAAAACAGGTAAAAGAAGAATTATTATAAGGACGTTTGATTCAAAACAATACTCACTGGGAGATAAGGTGATGTACATTTTTGACCCTTATGCACTTCACTTTTTCAATACAGAAACAGGACTGAGAATCTGATCTAAAAAAACTTAAAATTTGCCCTTGACAAGATGGTGGATTAAAATATCTATCTATTAGAGAAAAATTTCACAAAGGAGGAATATATGAAAAGATATGATGTTGTCATTATCGGTGGAGGACCTGCAGGATTGACGACAGCGCTTTCTGCAAGGAATACCTATGCTGATAAAAGTATAGCCCTTATCAGAAGGGAGAAAACAACCCTTATCCCCTGTGGTATTCCATATGTGCTTGGAACCCTGGAAAAGGTGGAGGATAACATTCTTCCCGATGCTCCTTTACAGAAGAATAATGTTGATCTTATTATTGACGAAGTTTTAAATAGGGACGGCAATGTTTTAAAATTGAAGAGTGGGGAAGAGGTTGAGTATAAAAAACTTGTGTTAGCAACTGGCTCAAAGCCCTTTGTACCACCTATACCAGGAATAGAGAAAAAAGGTGTTTATTTTGTAAAGAAGGATATGGAATATCTGAGAAATCTGAAAGAGGCGTTGAAAAATGTAGATAGTATTGTGGTAATTGGGGGAGGTTTTATCGGACTTGAAATTACCGATGAATTGCTAAAACTTGGGAAAAAGGTAACAACCGTTGAAAAACTGCCTTCACTGCTACCCCTTGCAATGGACAAGGAATTTGGTGATATGGCGATAGATGTATTAAAGAATCTTGGTGCCAATGTATTGGTAGGGACAAGCGTTAAAGAGATTACAGGCGATGAAGTGGTGAATGGCGTTATTATGGAGGATGGAAGTAAATATGATGCTGATATGGTTATCGTTTCTGCAGGATACAGACCGAATCTTGATCTTCCGAAAAGATTTGGATTAGAAATAGATAACAGATACGGAATTATTGTGGATGAATATCTGAGAACATCTGAAAAGGATATTTTTGCAGTCGGCGATTGTTCCACCAAGGTATGCTGTTTTACCGGTGAATACTCTAAGATTATGCTTGCTTCTACGGCAATGGCACAGGGAAGGCTTGCAGGGTCAAATCTTTTTGAAATTAAGGTTATTAAGGGATTCCTTGGGACGTTGGGAACATTTTCTACAAAAATAGGGAACACTGCCTTTGGCGTTTCTGGTTTGACCGAGAATCGGCTAAAAAACCTTGGTGTTGACTATATTGTTGGAATTAATGAGACAGTAGATAGACACCCAGGAAAATTGCCAGGTGCAAGCAAGATATATACTAAATTGATCTATTCAAAATACTCTCACATACTCCTTGGTGCTGAGATAAGGGGCGGAGATTCCGTAGGCGAAATGGTAAATATGTATTCAGTAATAATACAGAACAGGATGACGGATATGGAGATTGACACACTCCAGATTGGAACTCATCCATTGTTAACATCCTCTCCAGTAGCGTACCCTGTTATAAATGCCACTGTTAAT
The DNA here is from genome assembly GCA_964596115.1 of uncultured bacterium. Classification (GTDB taxonomy): domain Bacteria; phylum Hydrothermota; class UBA3072; order UBA3072; family B12-G15; genus CAZQRW01. The sequence goes on along the minus strand of CAZQRW010000027.1, from coordinate 10,243 downwards.
GCTATTATGAAGTGGTACAAAGAATAACATTTCCGGAGGCCCGGTTTATAGCCAGGCCTCCTTTTTAATATAAATCCCTAGTTTCTTAAGAAGATAATAATATTCTTTTTCTGTATCGATGAGATTTTTTATTATATAATCGATCTTACTTAAATCCTCAAAAATATTGTTGTAGAGCAATAGTATCAGCCACTCAATTTTTGTGGAAAGAGTGAAAAAATAAAAAATAGTATTAATATCTTTTTCATTTTTTAAATGATTGTAAATTACAGGATATTTTCTTGAGATTCCTGTAAGAAAAAAAAGACAATTTGCTAAAACTAAATGTTTGTTTATTCTAATCAGTTCTGGACTGATATGTCTTAAGTAGTTTACAAAGAAGAAGACATATGTTGTAACATCTTCCTGGAATTTATAAACATCATCTGTCCATATCATAGCAAATTTTTTCACAAGTTTTATTCTTTTTTTCAAGAATTCAGAAGGTTTTATCTCAGCAGAATCAGAGAAAGTAATTTCTATATCTCCATCAATAGGGTCTTCTATATTTGGCGAGAGAGAAGAAAAAATTGTTTTGAAGGCTACCCAGACAGTTGATCCAAGAAAAACAGAAAAATACTCCTTTCTCTTCAACCATTCTTCAATGCTTTCTTTAATATATTCCTTATCCGTCTTTTGAAAGAAATCGTTTTGTCCTTTCATCATTTATAATATCTATTACAGTTTTTTTTAACTTAAGAGAAGCCTTTATTTTTCCATTCAGGACCCTACTAAGTGTCTCCCTGGAATACCCCGTCTTCTCGGATAACCAGTTTATACTTAAACCCATTTCCCCAAGAGACATCCTGACCCAAACTATAAAATCAATCCCTTCCAAGCCATCCCCAAATATTTTTCAGGTTTCCCTTGACATACTGCCCTCATTACTTAAGATATGAATATGATAAGTCACAAATGTGATATTCATATTAGTAATATATGATAAATAGGAATATTGTCAAGGGGGAAAATTGGGGAAAATATTTAGCGATTTTTTTTATCGTCGTCTGGGAAAGAAACTCAGGGCATTGAGAAAAAATGCGGGTATTAGGCAAAGTGAGCTTGCGTTCAAATTTGGTTTAAACCAATCGTCAATTTCAAAATTTGAGAAGGGGGAACTTATTCCCTCGTTGGAAACCTTATTACAATATGCAGAATATTTCAAAGTTGGTTTAGATGAGCTTTTGGGTTTGCAGCATCGAGAAAGAAGTTTTGCGTTTTCTGAAGATAAGGGAGAATATATTCCAGTGCTGAGGATTAAAAAAGTGCCTGTTCTTAAAGCACTCCCCTTATCAGTTAACGGTATAACAGAGGATATGATAGAAGGATACATAAGTATTCCTCTTAATATATATAGAGAAAAATGCTTTGTTGTAAAATATTCAGGAGAAGGGATGAGCCCTCTTATCAAGGATGGAGAAATGATCCTGGTTAAGCCTGAATCACTAAAAGATGGGAAACACGTTTGGGTTTTAAATACTCAAAATACCCCTATAGTAGGTTATGTAAGAATAAAGGGTTTCTCTGTCACAGTAAAACCTGAAAATCCCATTTTCCAGCCCATTATTCTCCCGAAATCAAGCATTTCATTTTCAGGTAGGATAATGGCAATCATAAGATATTAATAAAATTTATCCCTGATAATTAATTATTATCTTAATACAACGATTTCTGCACAATCCTGGATTTTTTCTGAAATATCTTCTAAATAGCCTTTTTGATAAGGTTGCACATTGCCAAATTTAGAACTCAATGTCTTATTATTTCTATATTTCTGAAGCACGTATCTCTTTGCTCCTTTTATTATGTTGCATATTTCCTGAATATCATAAATATCTACAATTCCAGGCACTACAGTAGTCCTAAATTCGTAATCCTTTATTTTCTTGATTATTTCTATACTTTCAATTATCTTTCCAAAATTTATTTTTACCCCTGTTGCAATTGGATATTTAGCTGGAGAAGATTTGATATCCATTGCTATATAGTCAACAAAGGGTAGAACCTTCTTTAAGGTTGCTGGATTGGTGCCATTGGTATCTATTTTTATTTTTAGATTAAGTTCATTCTTAATTCTTTTTAATAAATGTGGAAGGTTTTGATACATCAGGGGTTCTCCCCCCGTAAATGAAACTCCGTCAATAAAACCATCCCTTCTTTTTAACTCGTTTACTATATAATCCTCTGAAAGATCCTGCGATTGGCTCAATAACTCTGGAAGTACAAGTTCAGGATTATGGCAAAAGGGACACCTTAGATTACATCCTCCTATAAATACCACCGAAGAAATCCTTTCTGGAAATTCAATGACACTGGTGCCAGTAAAGCCTTTTATTGCCACTTTAATGGTCTTTTTCAAAGTCTAAATAATTTCTCTCTTTAAATTCTTCTTTTTTCCCTTTGTTCCAATTTTGAACAGGCCTATAATACCCTACTACTCTGGAGTATACCTCCGCTTTTATTACCTTTACTTTTTTTACCATTGGTTTCTTAACAATGGGCTTTGATTTAGCTTCTATAGACTCTTTCATTATATACCTCCCTTTTTGTTTAGTTTTAAAAAAAGTTCAGGTTTATCTTTTGTAATTTGTTCTTTGCTTTCTTCATCATTTACGAGTTTGTAAGAATTTTTATCCATATTTTTGAGTTCTTCGCCTGTAAAATACTCAATTGTTCCATACTTTTCTAATTCTTCCTCTGTATGCGGGTATGGGCAATAAAAATGTTCCCCGGGTATGTAACCATGAACAGGACAGATAGAAAATGTTGGCGTAAGACTGAAATATGGAAGTGAAAAGTTAGTTACAATCTTTTTTACAAGTTTTCTCACTATTTTCCAATTTGTTATAGCTTCACCAAGATATAAATGGACAACAGTTCCTCCAGTAAATAAAACCTGAAGTGGATCCTGATGATTGAGAACTTCAAATACATCCTGTGCTTTATCCACTGGAAGATGGACAGAATTTGTATAGTATGGATTTGAGTCGCCTTTTGTGTAAATGTCACTAAATCTTTTTTTATCTTCTTTTGCCAATCTATAGGAAGCTCCTTCGGCGGGTGACGCTTCAAGATTATATAGATTGCCTGTCTCTTCCTGGAAGTCAGACAGCCTTTCCCTCATAAAATTTAAAACCTTTAAGGTAAATTCTCTACCTTCTTCTGAACCAATATCTCTACCAATGAAATTTATACATGACTCATTCATCCCTATAAGTCCAATAGTTGAAAAATGATTAGCCCAATAAGAACCCTGACTCTGTTTTATGCTGCGAAGATAAAATCTGGTGTAGGGATATAATCCCTCTTCAGTAAGTTTCTCAATAATTTTTCTTTTAAGTTCAAGAGAGGATTTTGCAATTTCCATCAGATTAGAGAGCCTGTTAAAATATTCATCCTCATTTTTTGAAAGATAGCCAATTCTCGGCGTATTTATGGTTACAACACCGATGGAGCCAGTTAGAGGGTTTGCACCAAATAATCCTCCCCCTCGTTTTCTTAGCTCTCTGTTATCCAACCTCAAACGGCAGCACATACTCCTTGCATCTTCAGGTTTCATATCTGAATTGACAAAATTGCTAAAATATGGCACGCCGTATTTTCCAGTCATTTCCCACATAGGCCTGAGGGCTTCATTATTCCAGTCAAAATTTTTGGATATATTGTATGTTGGTATGGGAAATGTGAAAATTCTTCCCTTTGCATCTCCCTTCATCATTAATTCTGCAAATTCTATGTTGATAATATCTATCTCTTTTTGAAACTCAGAAAATGTTTCTGATCGTTCAGTGCCCCCTATAATAATCTTCTCATTTTTTAGATTGTCAGGCACAACAAGATCCATTGTAATATTTGAAAATGGGGTCTGAAAACCTACCCTGGTGGGTACGTTAATATTAAAAAGGAATTCTTGAATCAATTGACGAACGTCCATTGAGTTAAGGTTATCATATCTTACAAATGGAGAAAGAAATGTGTCAAAGTTTGAAAATGCTTGTGCACCTGCTGCCTCTCCCTGTAGTGTATATATATAGTTTACAATTTGGCCTAATGCGCTGCTTAGATGTTTTGCTGGTTTTGATTCTACTTTTCCATTAACACCGCGAAAACCTTCTCTTAAAAGGTCTTCTAAGTCCCACCCCACACAGTATGGACCAAGTATTCCTAAATCATGAATATGGAGGTCTCCATTATTGTGTGCATCTCTTATTTTAGGGCTATATATTTTTCCTAACCAATATTTTGCTGTTAGGGAGGAAGAAATATAGAAATTGAATCCTTGAAGAGAATAGTTCATATTTGAGTTTTCTTCTATTCTCCAATCTTCTTTATTCAGATATCCATCAGCCAGTTTACCGATATCCTGAAAAAGTTCTTTTACTTCCCGTATTTCATTTCTTTTTTCTCTATACAGTATGTAGGCCTTTGCTACCCTGGGAAAGTTTCTTACAATTAGAGTTTCTTCAACAAGATTCTGGATTTCTTCTACACTCGGGATATTATTTTTTTTGAAGAACCCTTTATAAAGTCTAATTTCCACTTCATTTGCTATGGATACAGGATCTTTATTTTCTCCAGTGGCATTAAAGGCTTTTTGAATAGCACCAATGATCCTTCCCTTGTCATAGCTTACTATGGCACCATTTCTCTTTCTAATAAGCCAGTCCATAGTTCCTCCCTTTTTCGCTTGTACCTCGAGAGAAAAAAATAAAGGTAAAGGTTTAACCCACCCTCGAGGTTAATAACCATTTAATATCAGTCTGAATCGACAGGGTATCCTGACTTAGGGCTTAAAACCTACTCTCCCGCCTTCCCGGAATTTCCAGTGGCTTAAGGGATTTCGTAGCCCAATACAGTAGCGGGGCTGTGTGGGATTCTCACCCATCTTCCCCTGACCATTCAATTAAATATAACACATAGGATTTTTTTTGTCAAGTGAAAAATACTATATATAGTAGTTTTTCACCTTTTAAACCGCTACATATAGTATAATTGAGCTATTACCCTCGAAAAATTCATTCTTACCCCTTGACAAAACGCTAAAATTGACTAATACATAGTGAAAAAATTCACATAAAATCTTTTAGCAGGATGTATTAACAGAAATTTAGCAAAAAGGAGAAGGCTCAGGTGCAGGTAGATGATTATGTTGTGAAAAAAAACAATAATGGAGAAAATAAACATTGATGTCTTTTTTGGTAATTTCCTTGACAAAGCCAAAATATGTGCTAATCTTTTTTGAGGGCACTTTATAAAAGGAGGAATAAATGAGGGTAGTAAAACTTGAAAAGAATAAATTAGTTGATTTCTTAAAAAGATTAGAGGATTATGGAGAGGTATGGGGACCTGTAAAAAAAGGTGATAGATTTGTCTATGCACACACTGATCCTTCAGAGTTTGATCTGACGGCATTAAGAACTATTATCCCACCTAAAAAATTCTTTGTCCCCCCAAGATTTAGGATGTTTACATTTAAAGAAGGTGAATGGGATGAAGAATATGATGAGAAGAAAAGAATACTTTTTGGACTTCATCCATGCGATATAAGTGGGATTTTAATTCTTGATAAACTATTCCTTTCTAACGCACCTGACCCATACTACAAGAAGAGAAGAGAAAACACAGTCATTATTGGACTTTCCTGTGAACCAGACGATAAGTGCTTTTGTAAATCTACACATACTGACTATGTTGAGGAGGGATTTGACCTTGCTCTCACTGATATAGGTAGTGAATATCTCATCTGGATTGGTTCTTCTCTTGGAGATGACCTCCAAAAATTGGGGGTGGGACTTATAGATGAGGAAGTTACCCAGAATGATATAAAGAAATATGTGGAGTGGAGAAAGAAAAGGGAAGGAATGTTTAAACTTAATGTTGATCTTACTGCAATGCCCGATATCTTTGAAATAAGTTATAATTCACCATTGTGGGAAAATTTAGGGGAATATTGTCTTTCCTGTGGTCAATGCACAATGGTTTGCCCCACCTGTAATTGCTTTGATATTGAGGACAATTATAAAATAGGTGATGATATAGAAAGGGCAAGGCACTGGGATAGCTGTATGTTTAAAGAATACTCTATGGTTGCAGATGGGCACAACTTCAGAGAGGCAAGATCTGAAAGGTTGAAATTGTGGTACACACATAAACTTGCAGGATATATGAGTATCTTTGGTAAACCTGCCTGTGTTGGCTGTGGGAGATGTGTTGACACCTGCCCTGTTGATATAAACGTACCCAACGTAGCAAGGGCTTTAAAAGGAGAAAAAGTAGACGCTATCTGGAATAGGGAGGTAAAAGATGCAAGTTAAAGAAATAGCTACAGAAACATATAAAATGCAGCGGGCCAGGATAGTCAGTTTTACTGATCTTTCCAGGGATGTCAGATTTTTTCAGATAAGACCATCTGAAATTACCCGAGCCTGTGAAACAGAATATAAACCAGGACAATTTATGATGATTTCTATTCCAGGTGTTGGTGAAGGTCCATTTTCTATTTCTTCCACACCTTCAAGACCTGGGCTTATTGAATTTGGAATAAGAAAAGTTGGTGCATTAACCCAAAAATTGCATGAACTGAGAGAAAATTCCTTTATCTGGTTAAGAGGACCCTATGGTAATGGATTTCCTATATATGATATGGAGGCTCATAACCTTATAATAGTAATGGGTGGACTTGGTGCTATACCGTTGAGGTCGCTCTTACTCTATGCCCTTGATAATCGTGAAAACTATAAAAAGATTTATCTTCTTTATGGTGCAAAGACACCGGATGAAATGCTGTTTAGAGAAGAGTACCTTGCAATGAAGAACAGAGACGATGTGGAAGTCCTTTTGACTGTAGATAGAGACCCCAGTGGAATATGGTCTGAAAATAAAGGAGTTGTAACGGAGCTCTTTTCTAAAATCGAAGGTATTGATCCTGAAGAAACCTATGTTGCGGTTGTTGGACCTCCTGTAATGTATAAGTTTGTTCTTAAGGAACTTTTAAAAATGGATATACCAAAACACCAGATATTGATGTCCCTTGAGAGAAGAATGAGATGCGGCGTAGGGAAATGTGGGCATTGTGCCATTGGATATATCTATACCTGTATTGATGGGCCTGTATTTACCTATTGGGATGTGATGCATATAAAAGAAAAGTTAGTGTAAGGGAGATAATAATGCGAGACAAACCGAAGGTAGGATTCTACGGACTTACAGGGTGTGCAGGAGATTTACTGAATATTTTGAACTGTGAAGATGAGCTTACAGAGTTGTTTGATGTATTTGAGATAAAATCCTTTGTAATGGCTTCAAGGTCAAGAGATGAATCAGTGACTTTAGATATTGCGTTTGTTGAGGGCTCTGTTTCTACAAAAAAGGATCTGGAAGACCTGAAAGCAATAAGAAAAAAATCAAGGATGATTGTTGCAATAGGTCATTGTGCCATCTTCGGGGGTATTCAAGCAATGAACCTTGGTGACGGTAAATATATGGAAAGATTGAAAAAGGTATATGGCGATATAGATGAGGTAAAATTAGCAAAACCAATGGAAGCGAAGCCACTCTCTGCGTATGTGAAAGTAGACTATGTTATTCCTGGATGCCCTATCTCAAAGGAGCAGTTTTTGAATGCGGCTGGAAAATTGCTTTTGGGGACTACGCCAAGTTTGTATACCTTTGCAGTATGTGCAGAATGCAAGTGGAAAGAAAATGAATGTTTACTTTTAAAGGGCTTACCCTGTTTGGGTCCTCTTACAAGGGGAGGTTGTGGTGCGATATGTCCCTCTTTAGGGATTCCCTGTATTGGTTGTTGGGGACCTGTGGATGAAGAAAATGTTGATAGCCAGTTCAAACTTTTGCTTGAAAAGGGAATGGATAAGAAAGAAATAGTAAGGAGATTTAGCATTTTTGGTGGTGCAGAAAGAGCTGAAAAATTGAGAAAACTTCTGGGGGTGAAATAGTGAAGAATATCAATATTGAACCAATAGCCAGGGTTGAGGGTCATGGCGGAATAAGGGTTGAACTTGAAAAGGGAACGATTAAAAAAATTACTGTGGATATATATGAAGGACCCAGATTAATTGAGCAATTAGTGGTGGGTAAAACCCCTGAGGAAGATGTGTCCATTGTATCCAGGATATGTGCAATATGTTTTGTTTCACATAGATTTGCTGCTATAAAGGGACTTGAAAAATGCCTTAGGATTAATCCTTCAAGAAAAACAAAACTCTTAAGAAAACTTGCCCATTACGGTGAGATCATTGAAAGTAATGCTCTTCACTACTATCTTCTTGCCCTGCCAGACCTCGTCGGTTTCCCTGATGCCATATCAATGATTAGCAAGTTTCCAGATGACGTTGTTGGTGGGTTAGAGCTAAAAAAATTCGGAAACAGGGTAATGGAAATCGTCGCTGGAAGGAGAGTGCACGGCGAAAATATGAGAATAGGAGGTTTTGGCAGTATCCCATCAGATAAGGATCTTTTATGGGTAAAGAAAAGGGCACTGGAACTCATACCTATTATTGAGAGCGGAATAGAACTTTGGGGAAAGTTGAGTATACCCGATTTTATGGAAGAGGACACCATATTTAGCTGCTTAAATCCAGAGGATGGAAAGTACGGATTTGATAGTGAAAATATACTTATCTCTGATGGAAATGAACTTAGTGTTGAGGATTACAAAAAATTGACAAATGAAAGAGTGGTTGAACATTCATTTGCAAAGAGATGTAGATACAAAGGTAAACCATATACCGTAGGTGCAATTGCAAGGATGATTAATCTGGGTGAGAGGCTGGAAGGAATAAGTAAGGACTATTATGAAAAATTCTTCAATGAGAAGAAATGGAAGAAAAATCCATTATACAACAATATTGCACAGGCAATAGAGATTCTTTTTTGTCTCGAAAATATTCCGAATCTGATAGATAGAATTATGAAGGCAGACTATAAAGAGGCAGAAGCAACGAGGGCAGATGGAACAGGTACAGGAGGAGTAGAGGCACCAAGAGGTACATTATTTCATCATTACAGTGTCGAGAATGGTCTCGTTAAAGATGCAGATTTTATTGCTCCGACAACACAAAATCTTGATGAGATGGAAAAATACCTCTGGAAGGGTGGTAAAAATCTTCTCGAAAAGGGAGAGAAGAATATAGAGCTTCCTCTTGAGGTCATTGTTAGGGCATTTGATCCCTGTATAAGTTGTAGTGCCCATATGGTAAAGGTAATAGAAGAATAATTCTACATTTTAGATTTTTTATTTTGTGTAACGTGATAAAGAATTGACGATTTTAGCTATCCGTCTTGGTAATCTCCGTATCAATGTTTTTTTTGTATCTTTAAATCTGACAAAATTAAGCAGGTTCAAAATGTCAGATATGTACTTTTCTCCTACCTTGCTTTTATGTTGTCATCCTGAGGTGCTAACGATGTGAGAACCTCATTTTTTCTTTTCTCTCACGAATCACGAATCACGAATCACAGTCTTTTTATGACTTCCGCATTCCCACTTCTCACTTCCGCATTTTCTATACCTTGTCTTATCCTTTCCATTTTTTTCCCTTGACATCGGAGTGTTTTTTATTACACTTATAGGTGTAAAATAAAACACCGGGAGGGGAATTGATTTCTATAAAATCTAAAATCGCTCAGTCGCTTCTTGCTTTCTATTTTCTACACGAGGATGAGAAACTTTATGTAAATGAATTAGTGCGTCGTCTTGGGGTAGACAAAAGAAACCTTGTAAAAAAATTAAATGAATTCGAAAAAGAAGGGATTTTCAAAAGCGAAATAATCGGTAATCAAAAATATTATTCTCTAAATAAGAAGTATTCCCTTTATAAAGAATATAAGAGGATTATTCTAAAAACAATTGGATTTGAAAAACAATTAAAAAGCGTTTTAAGTGAATTAAGTGGCATCAAAAGAGCATTCATTTATGGCTCTTATGCAGAAGATAGAATGGATGCTTTTAGTGATATTGATATAATTGTAATTGGGGATCAAAGTACTGTGGCACTTCAGAAGAAAATTGCTCAATTGCAGAAATTAACAGATCGAGAAATAAATGTTATCAGTATTAGTGAGTATGAATTCAATTCCAAAATAGAGAATAAAGACCCATTTATAATGGATATTTTAGGAAAGAAAAGAATAGAAATAATATGATAAAGTTTGAGGGGAAATACTTTGTTAAATTTGATTTTTCTGA
>CAZQRW010000026.1:0-28462 GCA_964596115.1 uncultured bacterium | reverse complement strand
TTCTTCATTCTCCATCCTTCCTTCTTCGTTTTTTATACCTTCTTTTCTGGAGATATATTTTACTATTTTTGTGTTGATTTTTAACAAGGCAAATCGGCATGTTGACAAATATTTTTTTTATATTAAAATCAAATCATACAAAAAGGAGGAAATACAGGGATAATCTTTATAAGGAGGTGTATTATGCCAGAATTTGGAGATCCCTTTTCAGGTGTTAAGAAAGACAGAAAGCTTACAAGAGAAGAGTTAATCAGGGCGATAAGATTTATGGTGGCAGCTGAGTATGAGGCTGTACAGATGTATATGCAACTTGCAGAGTCTACAGATAATAAGCTGGCAATAGAGGTGTTGAAGGATATAGCAGACGAGGAGAGGGTGCATGCTGGTGAATTTCTAAGGTTGCTTAAGGAACTTGCCCCTGAAGAGTATAAGTTTTACGATGAAGGTGCAGAAGAGGTAGAAGAGTTTATAAAAAAATTGAAAGGGAAGGGTTAATTTATTTCTTTCCCTTTGAAAAAAATTGAGTAATTTTTTCCCTTAATACAAGTCTTGCCCTGTGTGCCCTTATTTTAACGAGGGATTCTGAGATACCAAGAATTTTTGATATATCTTTTACTGAAAATCCCTCTACATCCCTTAAAACAAAAGGTTCTCTAAATTCCACAGGTAGTTCATTGATGAATTTTTCAATTGCATGTAATAATTCCTTTCTTTTTAAGACCAATTCAGGATTCTCTGACCAGTCAAAGAGCTCTTTGGTTATTGGAATTGTATCTATATTAAAATGATATGGTTCTCTTTTCCTTACTATGGATCTTGCTACGTTAACTGCTATTCTCATTAACCAGATAGAAAAATTTTCATCACCTCTTAATCTATTAAGGGATTTAAAAACCCTGAGGAATGTCTCCTGAAGTCCATCCTCTGCATCTGCTGAATTGCCTGTAATCCTTAAAAGTACGGAATATACTTTCGCGCTATGACTTTTTACAAGTTTTTCAAAAGCGGAAAAGTCACCTCTCTTTGCCTTTTTTACCAGTTCCGTTATGTCAGACATTTACCTGGAGATTATCTATGAGCCTTGTTTTGCCTATCCATACCGCGAGAAGAATTCTTGCGGATCCCTTAATTCTTTTTAAGGGATTCAGTGTCTCAGGATCTACAATTTCGATATAATCAATCTTTGTTGAAGGAAACGTTTTTATAAATTCTTTCATCCTTGAAATAATAATTGAAGTGTTTCTTTCCCCTGCCATAATCCAATCTCTTGCAATGAGAAGCGATCTGTAAAGACAGGTTGCTTGTTTTCTTTCCTCTTTTGAAAGATAAGTATTTCTTGAGCTCATAGCAATTCCATCCTGTTCTCTTATAATTTCTCCTGAAACAATGCTGATATCCAGATTAAGGTCCATTACCATTTTTTTAATAATTACAAGTTGTTGATAGTCCTTCTCTCCAAAAACAGCAATGTCAGGATTAATAATGTTGAAAAGCTTTAATACAACTGTGGTCACACCTTCAAAATGAACAGGCCTTGATGCACCGCATAGAATTTCCGATAGTTTCTTTACCTTTACCGTGGTAAGGAAACCTTCTGGATACATTTCTTCCTCAGAAGGATAAAATATGTAATGTACCCCTTCTTTCTTAAGAAGTTCTTTGTCCCTTTTTATATCTCTGGGATACTGATAATAGTCTTCGTTTGGGCCAAATTGAGTAGGATTCACAAATATACTTACCACTGTTCTTTCACTCATTTTTTTTGCTATTTTAATTAAAGAAAGGTGGCCTTCATGTAAAAATCCCATAGTTGGGACGAACCCTATTTTTAGTGAAGATGAATGAATTTTGTGGGAGATTTTCTTCATTTCCGCTATTGATTTTACTATTTTCATCTTAAGCCATAGAGAAAAAATTCAGACCTTTTTTTAACCTGTCCAATTGTTGCAACAAGATCTCCAATGCTTCGGGTTGTTTTGTGAAGCTTATGTTATTTGAGTTTATAATCAGTATAGGAGCCTCCTCATAATGGAAAAAAAACTCGTTATAAGCATCATTGATAGCATTAAGGTATTCAGGTGTTATCCCATTTTCATATGGTCTTCCTCTACTTTTGATTCTTTCAAGCAGAATAGATGTATCTGCCTGAAGATAAATAATTATATCTGGTGAGGGTATATCTTTTTTTAAGAGTGAATATATATTTTCATAAAGTAATCTTTCTCTATCGTTTAGATTTATTGAAGCAAAAATTTTATCCTTTTCAAACATATAATCTGAAACTATAACCTTAGAGAAGATATCCCTTGTGGTGAGTTCTCTCAGGGTGTTGTATCGAGATAGCAGGAAAAATATTTGTGTTACGAAGCTATACCTTTCTGGCGAATCATAGAACATTGGCAGAAACGGATTGTCATTAACCTCTTCAAGAACAAGTTTACCGTTTAACCTCTTAGAAAGGAGAGTCGCAAGTGTCGTTTTTCCTACACCTATTACTCCTTCTACTGCAATAAAATGCCAGTCTCCCATACCATACCCTTATCATTACATCTTTCAAGAAGCTCGCTGATTGTATATCCGGTCACTGGGTCTACCTCATCAGAACCTAATTCATTTAGTGGGATAAGAACGAAATTTCGATCCCTGAATTTTTTGTGTGGCACTGTTAGTCTCTTATCCATATATATAATATATCCCATTAGAATAATGTCTATATCTATAATTCTTGGTGAAGAATCTCCTTTGTTTTTCCTTCCCATTTCAAGTTCGATAAAATTTGTTCTATCAAGGAGTTCAATTGGTTCTATGTCTGTAATAAGCTTAATTGCGGCATTTAGAAAATTGCCCTGGCCTTTTACTCCCCATGGCTCTGATTCATAAATATGAGAACCTTTTGCATACCCTATTTCCTTTATACGCTTGAATGCTTCGAATAGATTTTTTTCTCTATCACCCAAATTTGAACCAATAGAAAGATAGATATTCATTCTTCTATTTCTACCTCAGCACTTTGAACTTCACCACCAAGCGGTGGATGGGGCTTTCTGACGATAACCCTAATCTTTTTACCAGGAAAGGAATTTTTTAACGTAGAATGGATATTGAAGCACAATGACTCAATAGTAGACAGTTCCCTTTTCATTTCACCGTAAACAATGTTATAGATTTTTGTATAATCAATACCCCCCTTCAGGGAATCACTTTTTGCAACATTTGAAAGATCCGTATAAATTTCAACATCTACTTCTATTCTTGTTCCCCTTTGTTTTTCTTCGTTAAACCCTATCTTTATTCTCTTTGAAATTCCTTTTAATCTAATTATGTGCATACAGAAGTATAATGATATAACAATTGATTGTCAATAAAAAATTAGAAATCTATTGTCGATGATTAAGAAACCAATCAGTAAGGATAAATTCACTTACTTAGAATTATTTTTACTCATCGTATTCTTGTCTTTAATAATGGTAGCAATCTCGATGCAATCAGATATTGAAATTTACTGAATTAAGTCTATAATTCCCGTATGATTAATTTTATCATTGCAGCAATATTTGTGTTAAGCCCAGATTCCATATCGGAACCAAACCCTGATATTATGATATACTTCGAACCCCCTATGAGTAATAAAAAAATTACTGTTAGTGTCGATAATGATCTAATCGAGGGGGAAATTTCTAAAGACTATTTTTATTTAGAATCTTATCCAGTGAGTTCTGGTAACCACCTATTAAAAGTTTTTACATCTGAAGATACGCTTGTATTTCCCTTTTTTGTGAATGAAATGACAGAAAAAGTAAAAAGTATAAACATTGATTTTTTTAGTATCGGAGGAGGTGCAACGAAAAATGTTGTGCCTGATTCGCTAACGTTTACTACCTATAAACCAGGTTTATTTTCATTGGCTGAGATTAATGCTGGTTTTTCTTTTTTTAACATCCCTACCACGATTACATATATAAAGGATATTGATTATCCTCTTGGATGGTATGGTTATGGCAACATAAAATATAAAGATTTTGAGCTTGAAGGTGGATACCTTTCTTTAAATTTTGATGAGTTGACTATGTATTCTCCTTCAGGACTTGGGTTTTTACAAGATTATAGCAACAGATATTTTTCACTAAAGCCCTTCTATCTATATTCTGTCGCCTATGATACACTATTTTTTGAATATCCTCGTGTGTTTTATGGAGGAAAATTTACCCTTTTTAATAAGATTTCTTTTACTGCTTTCAGGGCATATGATGATACAGCAAATTTTGTGGGATTCCCCTTTGAACCTCCTGAAAGAGCAATACTTCTATCCCCTTGTTTCTCCATAAGTAATGACCTACTTGGGATATTTGGACAACTGGCTATTACTGAGGGTTCTCCAAATATATTTACAGAAAATAAAATAAGGGGCAGGGCATACGAAGCTGGTTTTAAACTGAAGGATGTAAAATTGTTTTATAGAGATGTAGGGGAGAATTTTCTTAATCTTGGCAACCCCTACCTTGAAAAGAGGAGGGGACTCCACCTGAATGGAGATATTTATATGTCTAAAATTTCTCTTTCTCTCGATAACGAGGTTTACTATCTAAATAACACATTAAACTATTTTTTATCCAATAATTTGAACGTTGAGTTTTCTAATTTTGGTATTCTTTCTTCATTTCAGTATGCTGACGAGAAACGGGATTCTCTTCAGGACATCAGTTATTACATCTCCGTAGGGGCAGAAATTAAAACAAAGGTTTTTTACCTATCAACGGTGTTTTCTCATAGCGGAGACTATGGCTATTTTGGCTCAACCACAAATTCTATAAACACCAGCGCTTCCCTCTTCTTGGGCCCATTCTCTCTAAATGTGAATGTATCCTTAACCTACGGCTCAAGTGATAAGTACAATTTCTCTAATCTGTTAAATTATAATATAAGCGATAATTTTAGACTTCAAATTATGGACACAGGTAATTATTCTGATGGCTCACTTGAAAATTCATTAAAAGGTGAAATATTTTATTCAATGTAGGGAACTTTTTTTTGTAGTATGTATCTAATCAAAAAAGGAGGAATAATGTTATTAGCGATAATTGGGGTTGTTTTGACACTTTTCACAGGAGATACGAAGGTCTTTTCTGGAGGAAAATGGGAAATTCCCGTTTTGGGTATGGAATTGAAGAAGGGCGATTCTATTCTCGTTAATGATGGAAAGGCCGAGATAAAATTTGATGATTCCAGCACAGTTATGATAAATAAAAACACAAAGATTGGTATTGCAGCCCCAGCTGGTAAGATAAGGAAACTTTTCTTGAAAGTGGGGAGTATTTGGGCAAAGGTGAGGAAGCTATTTGGTGGAGAAGGGTTTGAGATCGAAACACCAATTGTAGTTGCAGGTGTACGGGGAACTGAGTTTCTTGTTTCATTCAATGGTAGTGAGGCGCAGACAGATGTTATAAATGGAGAGGTGTCAGTAGATCAAAAAGAGACTGGGAAGAAATTTGTAATAAAACCTTTGCAAAGGATATTGTTGAGGAGAAAAGTTATAAGAAGAATAGAGAGATTTGACCCTTCAAAACTAAAAAGATGGTATATCTGGAGTAAGGTTGATGCTGATAGGGTAATTGATAGAATCAACAAAAATCAGGGTAACGTTGATCTTCTTCTTGATCAGGCAGATTGCCTACAGAAAAGACTGAAGATAAAGGAATTAAAAATGAGGATAGAAAAGCTAAGAAAAGAAAAGGGCACCCTGAATGAAAATATCAACAGGGGGTTAATAGATAGATTAAGATATAGATTGAGAAGAAATACCATTGGAATAAAGACAGTAGATTCCGACCTATCAAAGGTGAATGGTATCCTGAATAGAATGAGATTGCAATTGAATAAAGCCAAAGAACTGTTAAATGGAAAAAAATACATAGATGCAAAAAGGGTGATTAATTCAGTTGAGAATGAGATGGTTGGTATTAGCATATTGATCCCAAGGCTTTCCAGAATAATTGATATAACAAATAGAATAAAACAAGATCAACTTTTCATACGAAGGGTTATAAGGAAGACCCCCGCAAATTCACAGATACACCAGAATGCAAGTGAGTTACTCGGAGAATTTATTACAGCAGTAAGAATATCGGAAAATGCAACAAGGAAGTATAAAAAAATTCGTACGGAATTCCGTTTAATAAAGGTGAGACTTCTGAGTCTCAGAAGCTTGTTAAAAGAAAAATAACCCAAAGGAGGTTTTTATGAAAAAGTTGTTATTCTTTCTACCAGTGTTGCCAGTGTTCTTAATCGGTTTTTTTGGATGTACACAAATGGGTGATGAGAGCGAGATTGAGAGTCTGATAAGTAGTGATTTCTCATCTTACTTCGATCTTGATGTAAACTATGGTCGCCCAGATAGTGATTCTATTGCTACCCCTAACTCGAAGGCATATCAATATGTATTCTGGTTTAGAGAACGGACTGATTGGAGCAGAAATATTAATATTTCTATCGAAGGGGATAGTGCCTTTGTAACATTCACAAGGAATGTTGAGGGAATTCTTCACAGATATCCCTTTGATACCCCGCATCCACCTGATACACTTGTGGATGTGCCAAAGAGTTTCAGCGATGCTGGCGAAAAATATGCGATTTTTAAAAGGATAGGAGATCTCTCAATACATCGAGGGTGGGTACTTACTGACATTTCAGGGGCAACGTTAACTTCGCCAACACCTTCATTTCACATCGATTCTGTAAAGGTTATGGATCTCAATTCTAATGTTATTCTATTTGTGAAAGACCCACTTACACTGCAGAGCAGAGATTCATTATTATCAATACCCAGGGGGACAGATGCAACTATTACTGTTTATACAAGCCCAGAATCTGTAAGTGTCTGTGTGTTTGTTCATACGCTTGCCTGGGGAAGGATACGCAGGTACAGAATAAGAGAGCAAAATCCGGGTGTCTACAAAGGTATATGGAGATCCTGTTACAAAGATGGAATTAGAAGACTTGGAGTAGATGTAATCAAGTATGAAACATTGTTTGAGGATGATTCGACTCTTTATCCTTATGATGCTGATGCATGGATAATACCGTATGTTTCAACAGCGGAGTAGGAGGGGGGAGAGCCCCCCTCCCTTTGAGGAGGTTGTTAGGATGTATTCTGACAGAATTTTTAAACTTGCATTCTATTTTGTACAGGATTACTATGATGCCCTTGATATAACACAGGATGTTTTTTTACTTGCATATAAAAATTACAGGAAATTTCGATTTGAATCTGATCCATATACCTGGCTTTATAGAATTGCAATCAATAGGATTAACAGAATAAGGCAAAAAGAAGCCAGAATTAAAAAAGTGGAGCTATCTGATAATATTGAAGGAGGGGAAAATCCATTAGATATTGTAGAAAAAGAGGATAAAATTAACAGATTGAATAAAATTATTGATTCATTGCCTGATGTATATAAAGATGTTATATTTTTAAAATATTATGAGGGTTTAAATTATAAAAAGATATCAAATCTTCTTTCCATACCCATTGGAACTGTTCGCTCAAGATTAGCAAGGGCAAGAAAGAGTATTGAGAAGATGATGGAGGTGGGAAATGGATTGTAAAGAATTTAGGGAACTTATACAAGGTTATCTGGATGGGGAGCTTAAGGATTCAAAGAAACAAGAATTTGAAGACCACTTACTTACCTGTAAAAAATGCAGAGAAAAACTTGAAAAGGCACAAATGGTAAAGTCTGCATTGCAGGATAGACTAAAGGAACTTCCTTCGGCAGCTTTTTTGGAAAGCCAAATTTTAGAAAGGATAAGGAGAAAAAGGTATAGGCTCTATTCTGCTATTGCAGTAGCAGCCGCAGTTATTATTTCGATAGCAATTGGATTTATTTCTACCGATATGAGAAAAATAACGAGAAAGATAGAAACACCTGTGAATGTAAAATATGTAAAGGGAACAAAAAATCTTGAGAATAAGAGCGTAAAAAATGTTAAGAGAATTGTACAACAAGTTGAGAAACAGCAGAAAAAGGAAATTAGCCCTTTACCTGAAGAAAAAGCAAAAGTCGCTCTTGTATTTCCTCAGGATGGAGATATTATAGATGAAATGGGTGAGGTCGTTCTTTATGTAGAGCCAGGTGTTAAGAAGTTTACATTGCTCATTGATGGGGAGAAAAAAGATTTAGAGATGAAAAGAGAAAATGATCTTGTTTTTATACCTCTAAATATATTAGAAGATGGTCCCCATTCCTTAACGATAGAATCTTCTGAGACTGAAGAGGTAATTTTTTATAAGGAGGGTAGGGGATGATGCTATTAATATTAATCTCAGGATTTAGTGTTCTTTTAGAACCAAGACCATTGACCTGTTCCATCGAGCAGAAGGTTCATCTTAATGTAGTGCTTGTTGATGACCTTGGTGATGTCATTAATAATGGTACGTATAAATTTAAGGTTGTGCCTGAACACCTTGGAGTTGTTGAGGGTGATGTATTTATACCAAGACAGGAAGGAAAAGGAGTAATTGTATGTATTGCGAACGCAGGGAATCAGACAGAAAAAGGGTATACCCCTGTTATTGTAAGCTCTGTTCAACGTGCAGAAATATCACCGAGTTTTGTAATTCTAAATCCTGAGGAGACAGAGCAATTCAATGTAAAAGGAGCAGAAGTTGAAAAATGGGACGTTATTCCCACTGAATTAGGAAAGGTTTCAAATGGATTATTTACTGCTAAATCACCGGGAAGGGGAAGAGTGGTTGCGATCCTAAAAGACGGTTTTGTTGTTTCTGCCAGGATAATAGTGAAGGGTAACATCCGTAGGGTGATTCTAAAACCGAGATTTTCCAAAGTTAAGGTTGGGGATAGAATAATCTTTCATCCGAGACCAGTATTTAAGCATATGAAATTTAATGTAATCCCAAAGGAGATTGGCACTATTTCAAAATATGGTATTTTTGAAGCAAAAAAACCCGGTAGAGCTTTTGTAATTGTGAGAGTTAGAAGAGGAAATCTCGAGTATGTTGGAAGGGCATTGGTTATAGTCTTAGGAAATGAATTGGCAAGGATGACACCTGAGAGATCCGTATTAAAAAATGGAGAAACAATCAGGTTTAGTGTAAAAAATAGAACAGGTAATGTGAGTAACATTCGATGGAAAGTTATACCAAAAAGGATAGGAAGAATTACTAAAGACGGTTTATTTATCGCAGGCAGTATTCCAGGAAGGGGAAAAGTTATTGCATTATTACCCGCAGGTTACAGAGATAGAATTCTTACTGCAGACGTTATTGTGCTACCAGAGAAACCAATATTTCTAAGGATTTATCCTTCCTTTATATATCTGAGTGGTGCAGGACAATCATCAAAATTTAACGTTTATTTCGTGAATCTTAAAAAGAATTTACCCGTTGATTTTAGTGTTATCCCATCTGATCTTGGGATGATTACATCTAATGGTAATTTTACTGCAAAAAGGAAAGGAATTGGTTATGTAGAGGCGAAGGTTAAGGGTAATGTACTTGTAAAACCTGGAAGAGCTCTTATTATTGTTGGAGAACAAGCAAATAT
Organism: uncultured bacterium; assembly: GCA_964596115.1. GTDB lineage: Bacteria > Hydrothermota > UBA3072 > UBA3072 > B12-G15 > CAZQRW01. Next base: position 18,899 of record CAZQRW010000026.1, on the reverse strand, counting down.
TAATATCAGTCCTCAGAATGCAATTATAAAAGAGAATTCATCAAGAAGATTCTATGCAACTCTTAACCCCCCTGTGCCAGATGCAAAATTTCTCTGGAGGGTTTCATATAAGTTAGGTGTAATAGATAATATGGGGAATTTTATAGCAAGAGGATTACCTATGGGGCAGAGCGAAATTACGGGTAAAATATTTGTTGTTGCATATAAAGATAGAGAGTTGATTGGTTGGGGCTCAACATTTATAAAAATCGTTAAGTAGAATTTAGTTGATAGCAATAGCGGATTGTACTATTTCTCCAATTTTTCGATTACTATCTTATTATCTAAAAATTCAGGTATGAGGATAATATTAAGAGAATCGATGTAAGAGATATCAGCCGGTGATTCAAGTCTTGAAAGCAATTTTATTATTTTCCCGTTATTCAATATTTCATATATATTACCATCCCATGACGAGAATATGATTCCTCCTTTTGTTTTCCACACTCCATCTAATTGCTTGAAGCCTGAAGCAAGCAATTTTTTTCTTGCAAACGATGAATCTACGTAGAATACCTTGCCACTAATCCATGTTACTACAATTAATTTACCATTTGAATAGAAAAGTCCATTTGGGCCACCAGGAAAATTGTAGGATTCTGCAAGTTTAAGTATTCCATTTTTTAATTTGAGGACATATATCTTATTCATCACATTATCACTTACATAAATAGTGTTTATATTATTAGAGGTAATATCATTGAGAAATTTTGCATCTTTTATTTTAGTTTCATAGATCTTTTGTCCATTTTTTATATTGAAACCACAAACTCTATCAATATCTGATACGAATAATACTGAATCTATAAAACCTATACCTTTAGGGGCATTAAGATTATAAGCAAATTTTTCTTTTATAAAATTTCCTTTTAGATCTAACTTCGAGATATAGCCATTTCCATCCTTTCTATTGGGAGAGCCGTTTACATTAGATACATAGATATAACCTTTATAAAAGATAACACTTTCTGGAGTTTTTAATCCCTGCACAACAATACTAAAAAGAATTAAAATCATTGTTTCCTCCTCAGTATTATATTTCGATACCCTTTTTTTTCAAAACCTTATTAAGCATTTCAATAACTTTAGGATCAAAAATCTTCGTAGATTTAATCTCATTGAAGGCTTCTTCATCTGACTTTCCATCAGAAACAAGTTCATCAAATCGATTTGCGACAGCGATTATTCTGGAACCCAAAGGGATTTTCTCTCCTTTCAAGCCATTCGGCTTACCAGAACCATCAAAATTTTCAAATTGATGTTTTACTATAATTGTTGACCTTTTTAGAAATTTTAAAGGACTTAGTATTTTTTCTCCTGCAGTATGTACTTCTATCCCTTCGCCGATTTTACCAATGTCATGAAGAAGAGCAGCATATCTAATATCTTGAATTTCTTCCTTATCTATGCCAAGCTCATTAGCAAGTTTTACCGACAAGTCTGCAACATTTAATGCATGTTTTCTGATTTTTGGGTCTATTGACTCTTCCACCAACATCAGTGAAAGCACGGCTTCAATGTAACTCGATTTGAGACTTTCAAAAAGTATAGCGTTATGGAGCGAGACAGAGATGTACGATGCCATTGTTTCTATTAAGTCCTTTAGACTATCTATATTGTCCTTTTTAAAACATATAATTCCAATATTTTCGTTGCCAAACTTGAGAGAGGCACACATAGTATCGTTAAATTTCCAGGCACCTTTATTATTTATAGTACCAAATGGCTCAGAATTTAGTTCAACTGTATCACCTTGTTTTAGCGGAAATACATCATTGGTTTTCATAGCGATTAATGCATTTTTGGTTTTGTCGAAAAGGAGAAGTAGACAGCCCTTCCCAGATGTAACTTTTAAAGCCTCTTTATTAATTAGATCAATTAAATGAGATAGATCGATTTCGGATGCAAGTGTCCTTGCGAATTCATTAAGTTTTTGAAGCTCACTTATTTTTTCTTCGAGTTTTTTATCCGCAAGCTGTTTTTTCTCTTCAAGAATTTTATTGGCATCTTCAAGCGCCTGGTTTACTTCTGTTAGCTCATTCATCAGTTGTTTTTTTTCAAGAACTAAATGTCTTCTTTCCAGTGCATTTCTTACCAGTGTTTTTAATTGATCTGAGGAGTCAAAAGGCTTATTGATATAATCATAAGCACCCTCTCTTACGGCAGTCACTGCCGTATCAAGTGATGCAAATCCTGTCATAATTATTACCTGGACGTCTGGATCGAATTGTTTTAGCAACGAGAGAATTTTTATTCCCGAGATATCTGGCAATTTTATGTCAAGGAGTACTACATCGGGAGAAAAGTTCTTGGCAATTTCAATGCCATCGTTACCAGTATTTGCCGTTTCCACTAATAGATTTTTTTCGTCGTCATTTAACTCAATTAATATTTTCTTTATAAATTCAGCAAGCGTAACTTCATCGTCAATTACCAATATTTTATACTCATTCATTTGGCCTCCTTGGTAATGTGACCGTAAATGTTGCCCCACCAATTGAATTATTTTTTACATTTATACTACCATTGTGATTAGTTATAATTCTATGTGTAATAGATAAACCTAAACCAGTACCCTTTGCTTTCGTAGTAAAAAAAGGATTAAAAATCTTATTCATATTTTCTTCTGGTACGCCTCCTCCGTTATCTTCAACATTTACTTTTATTTTATTTTCATCTGCAGAAATATCAATATTAATGATACCATTATATTTAACTGAGTCAATAGCGTTTAAGAGAATATTTGTGAGTACTTCTCCAATTTGCTCTTCATCTCCATATATGAAGGTATCACCCTCGCTGCTGAAGTTAAGAAGAATATTTTTCTCTTTTACAGCGTGGTTATACATAGATATGATATTACGAAACGCTTCGGAGATATTAAACATCTTTTTTCTTAATGGAGGCCTCCGCGCATATGATATCATATCTTTTACAATTCTATCGACTCTGTTAATCTCCTTTAAAATAAGGTCAAAACTATCCCAATATTCTTCATTTTTTGATTTTTCTTTTATGTATTCAATTCCAGCCTTAATCGCCGCAAGTGGATTTTTTATTTCGTGAGCCATACCTGCCGACATTTCTCCAAGTGCCGCAAGTCGGTCCTGCCTCCTTAGTTTTTCTTCCATTTCTCTGATTTCAGTAAGATCCCTAACAATGACAAGGGTTCCGATGACATTATTATCTGACATAATTGACGAAGTGCTAAAACCAAAAGTTGTTCCTCCGTATTCAAAAGTTCCCCTGTCAATTCTTTCTCCAGAGAGGGCTTTTTTGAATTCCTTGCCCATTATTTCTCCAAGATCCCTTCCGACGATGTTTTCTCCAATCCAGTCAGTGATGGATTTGTTTGCTTTTAACACAATACCTTTATGATTTGTAAGTATCATACCTGTAGATATATTTTCAAATATAGAAAAAGTTAATTCGATATCCTTCAAATTGGTTTCTGTTTCGTTTCTCCACTGTGCGAACCCTAATAAACTGGCTATACTTTCTAATATAAACACATCTAAGTATTGAAAACCATTTTTTATAGTTTTGCCAGCATCCAGAACTCCGTATACCTTTTCGCCAAAGAAAACAGGTGTAGCAAGTTCACTTTTGGTTTTTTCAATTCCACAAAGGTAAAATGGACATTGATCCGTATTCTTTATATTCAGAGTTCTTCTTTTTTTGAGTGCAGTCGTAACAATAGAATCTTTATCCAATGGGATCTTAATATTTTTTGGTGTAATTCCCTCCTCAGAAATGAAGCAATCTGTCAATAAAAAATCATCTTTTGATAAATAGGCGATATAGAAGACATTAAGGCTTTTATACACATCAAGCAAAATTTTTTTTATGTCTTCTTTTATATTTTTTGAACTGAATACAGTTTGTAGTGAAGAAGCAAGGATATGGAAAATTTCCTTTTGATTCCTTATTTTGGCTATATTTGTATAATTATTAATAAATAACTGAAGTAAATGAACAATTATTTTCGAAGTATTTTCGTCAGCCATAATACCTATACAATGATCTCCCTCGTTTATAAGACTTAATCTGTAATAACAAATTCCTTTATCACAGAAGCTTCTTTTCTTTTTAAGTTTTTTATATATCTTTTTATCAATACGGGATAGAGGGAGAAGAATAGAAACATAAGGTGAAAAGCTATCGATTAATTTTTTTGATAAATCTGTCTTTTTGTTTACATCTATACTTCCAATTGCTTTTGCAAAATGAGTAAAGATTGCCAGAGAGGAGAGAAGATTTTGAAGCAGCTCTGTAAACTCTGCAATTATTTTAATTAAAGATATCTTATTTTCCGTTATAGTTTCCATTGGGTCAAAATATATTACAAAGGTGCCTTTTCTTTTGTTGGTGGCGCCAAGAGGAATATACAGGATTTCTTCACCAGTTGTCTCAAGTGGGGATAATTTACTCTTGGATTTTGTCATTTTCCTTTTATCGAATCTTACTATTTCTGAAGATTGATAGCTTCGCCACAAAATCCCCTCGTCCTTTTTAAGTTTTATACCAAGAAAACCTTTAACATCTTTGCCTGCCCCTCCCTTCACTACAGCATACTCATTATTATTCTCGACAAATAAAATCCTTTTAGCACCAATGATATCTATCATCCTTTCCATTATCATTTTAATAGCGGTTGTCCTTTTTAGCCTGGACCTCAAGATTTTAGTAAAAAGGGAGAGAATCTGTAGAATGGCGAGTTGTAGTTTTCCAACCATTTGAAAATTAACATAGTTGGAATAGCCTATTGAAATTATTCTTGCTAAAGAAGAAATAAATTCCTTTTCTATCTTTTTTATTATGTGGGGCGAGTTATAACTAAGTGTAATTCCACCAACAATTGTTCCCCTGTATATTACGGGTATAATATATATAAAATTTGTTTCTGTTGAAATAGAGATCTTTCTGTATAGGGAAGGTGATTCGTTTCTTTTTAAGAAGGTAAAACCTTCTTTCTGTACATCCTGGTAAATAGATGATAGCTCTTCATGATGTATATTGAGACTCCTTTTGTTGAAATCTTCTATTGTTTTTATATCCAATACTTTTCCTTCACCCATCTTTAAAGAGATTTTTCCATCCTTCTCAATTTCAAAATAAGTTACGTAATCTATACCGGTTGCTTTTAATTCCTTGAGTATCTTCTTTACAGCCTTATAAAAATTTTGCTCAAACAGTGAATATCCTGCAATGTGCAGAAGTCTATATTGAGCAATCTTTTCATTTAAGGATTTTAATGTATTGATTCTCTTGAGATTTGTTTTTATAATATCTATTAATATTTTTTCTTCCTCTGATTGTATTATACCTTTTTTAATTTTTAGGTATACTGTGACACCTGCTCCATTAATGAGGATTCCTGAGCTATTCTTGATTTTTCTAATACTATATTTACCATTTACTATTTTAGAAAATGCATTTACATCAATCCTCTTTAAGCCGGTATTAAGCTTAGAAATGAGTTCTTCAAGGGACTTTGATTCAAAAAGAGAACTGCCTATGTCTATTATCCAGGAGAGAACAGAGAGTCTTTCTCTTTTCTTTATTTGTAAGTATATATTCTCCAGTTTTTTAGATAATTCCTCTACGATTAATTTTAAAAACTCTCTGTCTTCCTTATCAGAAAAAAAGATTTTTCCCTTAAATAAGTTTTCAACGATAAAACTTATGTGTCTTAAGTCCCTTTTTTTATTTTTTATTTTTTCAAAGACTGGTTCTGTAAACACAAAATGAAGATTATGTATCTGTAGATTAGAATATAGGAGGTTGTATAACTTCTTTAGGAAAGATTTTCGATTGTAAATTGTATACTCTGAAATCAGCTTATTTGTCTCGCTTAATGTTTTAAGGAACATCTCCTCTGTAATAGGAACGAATGTAATGATTACTCCTTTTTCATAGAACTTAACTAATTTAACCCTATAAATGATGCCTTTCCTTTTTATATTTAGAGTGCGAGGTTTACCAGAATCGATGACGTCGACAACAATTTTCTTTAATTCTGGAATATGAGGCATTAGGTCATTTAGAGTGGGCTTTTTCTTCTTTAAGGAGAATTCTTTTTTAAAAGTTCTATTTATTTCTTGGACATTTAGTTGCTTATTTATTATTACAATACCAATATCAAGGCTATCAAAAAACTCATTCCAGAAATTTTGTAAATTAAGTAAGACCTTTTTATAAATTTCTATTGCCTCTTGTTTTCTTAGGATAAGTAATATTACGTCTTTTTTATGTATCTTGTGAATAGAGAATCGCTTCTCTTCACCATTTAATGTAAAAAAATAAAAAGATGCCTTTTTCCTTCTGCTGTTTAAAAAAGAATAGAATGAATCATAGTCCTCAGGTTTTACAAAATCAAATATATTAGAGTAGCTAAGTTCCTGTGCAAAAATGTTTGAAAATAAGGTATTACTTTTAAGAATTTGTCCGTCCTTTTTAATATAAACAATGGGAAATTCGAGATCATCAATTTGAATCATTTACCAATAATTTTTTCTAACCTTTCTTTTGCGAGAGAATAATTTGGATCGAATTTCAAGGCTTCTTCATAGAATTCCCTTGCCTTCTCATAATTTCTAATACTTTCACTGGCTATCCCTAAAAGATAATAGATCTCTGGATCAGGAATTTGGCTTTCCTTTTCTGATTCCTTTAATTTCTCAATTGCTTTTTCAAATTGTTGATGTAACAGGTAAAATTTACCCTTTTCTTTTAACTCAATTGCTTTTTCATTGTTATTGTTCATTTTATGATCTCGAAAGTTTCTTTACTCGTTCCAGTGCCTCATATTTGCCAATTAGAACGAGGGCATCGCCCTGTATTATTTTTTCGTCTCCCGCCGGTGAAACGATGATTTCCTCCTCAAGGATTGTTTCCCCTTTAGCGTTGATTTTGGGAACCTCTCTTTTTATGGCAATAAGGTTAACGCCATATTTAGAACGGAGTTCGGTATCCCTAAGTGATTTATTTATGAATTCTTGTGGGGAGACGATTTCAATTATGCCATATGCCTCAGAAAGTTCTATATATTCAAAGATTGAAGGGTTAGATAGGCTTTCAGATATTCTTAAGGCCATTTCTCTTTCAGGAAATATTATTTTGTCGGCGCCTATTTTTCTAAGGACCTTTCCTTGTGTTTCTGTTGTTGCTTTTGTTATAATATATTTAACGCCAAGTTCTTTTAAATTCATTGTGATAAGTATCGAAGCAGAAATGTCTTCGCCGACACTTACAATTGCTGCCTCAAAATTTTGTATACCGATTTCCTTTAACGCCCTTTGGTCTGTTGCATCTGCAGTTATTGCATTTAAGACGTTTTGTGATATATTTTCTATTCTGTCTTCGTTTTTGTCAATTGCAAGGACATTCAATTTCCTCTTGGCAAGTTCAATTGCCACTGTTGAACCAAATGCGCCTAATCCAATAACGACAACATCCTTCATATTTTCTCCTATCCAATTAGTATTTTTGCTTTAGGATATCTATAATCCATTTCTCTCCCTTTAAATATTGTAGCAGCAATCATTAGCGGACCAGCTTTCCCAAATATCATAGTAAAAATAATAATCAGTTTTCCCCAGATAGAAAAATCAGCAGCCAGGCTAAGCGTTGACAAATGACCTGAACCCATGGATAAACCAACTGTTCCAAACGCTGAGACCTCCTCGAACAAAATAGGAAGAAGCCCTCTCATATTATAGACAGGTTTTTCCGTAAATGTCAAGAGCAATGTTGAAATCACAACAACTAGTAGGGTAAGAAGAAAAATAAGTAATGCCTTATTTATTGTCTCTGTTGATATTCTTCTCTTGATAACAGTAACGTCCTCTCTTAATAATAATTTGGATTTAAGCCATAATAGAAGAGCCCCAAATGTCGTAGTTTTTATTCCTCCGCCAGTGCCCCCAGGAGAGGCGCCAATATACATTGCGAGAATAAGGAATAGTAGAGTAGTTGGTGTGAGTAGTGAAGTTGTAACCACATTGAAACCTGCAGTTCTTGGAGTTACAGCTGTGAAAAAACTTATGATTAGTTTGTGGATAAGTGATTTTCCCCAGAGGACATTATTATACTCAAGACCAAAAATTATTGCAGTGGAAAATATGATAAGAATACCCGTTATAATAAAAACAAGTTTTGAATGTGTGCTAAAAAAATGATGTTTTCCTTTTATCTTTAAATGTATTTCCCTTATTACAAAGAAACCCAGTCCCCCCACAATAACAAGAAATGCAATTGTGAGAGAAACAAGAGGATTTTTATAAAATCCTGATATATTATTTGAGATTGTGCTGAATCCAGCATTGCAAAATGCACTTATAGAATGAAATACTGCCTGATTTAGAGCCTCTTTAAGTGGAAATACCTTAAGAAAACCTGGAAAAAGCAAAAAAACGCCCACAAACTCAAATACAAACGCAGTTATCAATATAGATTTTAAGAAGCCGACCACATCTTCCATAGTTAAAAGCCCATATTCTTCCTTTGCGAGGGAGATTTGTTGCAAATTTGGCCGTCTTCTAAAGAGGACTAACAGAAAATTTGAGAATGACATATATCCAAGACCACCTATCTGTATTAATACCAGTATAACAATTTTACCGAAAAGTGTAAAATCTATCGCTGTATCTTTAACGATCAACCCTGTTACACAAAAAGCGGATGTAGAGGTGAAAAGTGCGTTAATAGGACTTGTGCTATGAGTGGTAGAAATGGGGAGTAATAAGAGCAATGTACCAATTGCAATCATTGAAAAATAAACAATTAAAATATATCTGGCTGGAGAGAATTTCCTTGTTTTAGAAAACATATTTCAGGAGTGATTTTATATTACTGATAGGAATAATCTGGAGATCTTTTTTAGCTTCTTTTGGTATTTCTTTTAGATCTTTTTTATTGCTTTTAGGAATAATAACAGTTTTGATACCCATTGTTTGCGCAGCAACAATTTTTTCTGTTAGTCCACCTACAGGTAAAATTTCTCCGCTGAGAGTAATTTCTCCTGTCATCGCAATATCTTTTCTGATAGATTTGCCTGTCAGAGCGCTAAGTATCGAGGTGAATATAGTAATCCCGGCTGATGGTCCGTCTTTTGGCACAGCGCCCTCAGGAATATGAACATGTATATCCAATTTTTTATAAAAATCATCAGGGAGATGGAACTGTTTATAATTACTTCTAACCAAACTTAATGCTGCAACAGCAGATTCCTTCATGACCTCTCCAAGTTGGCCTGTGAGAATTTGTTTTCCTGTCCCTTCCATTGTTTTGGATTCGACCATTATTGTTTCTCCCCCTGATGGTGTAACTGCAAGACCCATTGCAACACCTACACGGTTTTTTTTATTCTTAATTAGCTCAAACCTTGGGGGACCAAGAAATTCTTCAAGATTATTTGCAGTAATCCTTACTTTTTTATTCTCACCAAATGCCTTTCGCTTCGCTATTTTTCGCGCAATAACATTTATAGATCTTTCAAGGTTCCTTACGCCTGCTTCTCTCGTATAATGTTGAATGATATTTTTTATTGCAGTATCAGAAAGGTGTAATTCATCAGGAGATATGCCCGTTTCTTTTAATACATTCGGGATAAGATGTTTTTTTGCAATTCCCATTTTCTCAAATTCTAAATATCCGGGGAGGTTTATAATCTCCATTCTGTCCAATAACGCAGGAGGAATAGAATAAGTTACATTTGCTGTTGTGATAAAAAGAACTTCAGATAGATCAAAGCCTACTTCAATATAATGGTCCATAAAATTATTATTTACTTCTGGATCCAGTACTTCCAGCAGTGCACTTGATGGGTCCCCTCTATAGTCTACACCAATTTTATCAATTTCATCTAGCAAGAAAACAGGATTTTTCACCTTTGCCCGTGCTATTTGTTGAATAATTTTGCCTGGCATAGAACCAACATATGTTCTTCGATGTCCTCTTATTTCAGCCTCATCCTTTACACCTCCCAGGGAAGAACGTACAAATTCTCTTCCAAGGGCTTCAGCAATAGATTTGCCAAGCGAAGTTTTGCCTACTCCAGGTGCTCCTACAAAACATAATATATGGCCCTTTGTAGATCCGCTCAGGCGTAACACGCTGAGAAATTCGACAATGGTATCTTTGACTTTCTTTAAACCAAAGTGGTTCTTGTCCAATATGCGGTACACGCTTTTTATGTCAGGATTATCTTTTGTCCGCTTATCCCAGGGAAGTGTAACTAGCCAATCGAGATAGTTTCTTATAACGATGCTTTCCGGAGAGATAGAAGGTGTTTTTTTTAACTTTTCTATCTCTTCCATTGCTTTTTCCTTTGCAATTTCTGGCATTTTTGCCTTATCAATTTTATTTAATAATTTTTCTATCTCTTCATCCCCTTCTTTGCCAAGTTCCTCTCTTATAATCCGCAACTGTTCATTTAGAAGAAATTGTTTTTGACTCTTTGAAATCTTATCTTTTACTTTGCGCATAATTTCTACTTCTGTTTTCGCTACCTCTAATTCAGAATTTATGAGCTCAAGAATGTTTCTTAATCTTGCTTTAGTGTCAATAGTAGAAAGTAGTTTTTTTTTCGCAGTGAAGGAAAAAGGGAAATGAGACGAGACATAGAACGAAAATTTTACTGGATCTTCAATTTTATTGAGAACATCAATTATCTCTGGGTCAAATTCTATAAAATTAGAAAACTCATAGAGTAGATTAATAATTCCCTTTCGGAAGGCTTTAATTCTTACTGAATTACTTTTATTTTCTCTGATAGTATTATACTGTGTTATAAGAATTCCTTCCTTTGTTTCCGTGCTTTTTATTTTGACTCTTTTTAAACCTTGAATGATTATTTTTAAACCATTGTTTGTATTTGTAAAATTTATAATTCTTGCAAGAGTTCCTATTGTAGCATTTACCCTTCTTAAAGAGTGGAGTGATTCAGGCACTATGATAAGTTGCTTTTTAGCGGAATGGAAAGCAGTATCTATTGTGGATACCATATTTTCGTCTGATAGAGACATAGATACAGTCTGATAAGGGAAAATAACAGTTTCTTCAAAAAGAAGAGTGGGGAGATAGCGTCTCATTATGCTTTTTTTCTTTTTTTTGTTTTGAAGATGTATAAAGGCTCAGTTTTATTAACAATGCTATCCTTTGTTATGACTACTTTTTCTAAATTGCGCGTATTCGGCACAATATACATTATCTCAAGCATAATGTCTTCCATTACTCCTCTGAGTGCACGGGCACCTGTGCTCCTTTTTAGGGCTTTTTGTGCAATTTCCCTGAGAGCACCATCCTCAAATTCAAGTTTAACACCGTCCCATTCAAGCAGTCTTTTGTACTGTTTGACAAGTGCATTCTTCGGTTCTTTGAGGATTGTAACAAGATCATTTTCGCTAAGGTCATTGAGAGGCGTTATAATTGGAAATCTCCCAACCAACTCAGGGATCATACCATATCTTACAAGATCTTCAGGTTCAATGTGTTTTAATATATCAAGCCTTTTTAGATCGGATATCTTTGAGAGTGGGGCATTGAATCCAACGATAGATTCACCCATTTTTTTTCTTACTATATTTTCAATACCACCAAAGGTTCCACCTGCAATGAATAATATATTTTTTGTGTTCATCTTTATGAATTCTTGCTCTGGGTGTTTTCGACCTCCCTTAGGTGGAATATTGACAAAATCACCCTCAACCATTTTTAATAATGCCTGTTGAACTCCTTCGCCTGATACATCCCTTGTAATAGATGGGTTCTCTGATTTTCTAGAGATTTTGTCTATTTCATCAATATAAACAATGCCAATTTCAGCAAGGGGAAGGTTGTAATCTGAAGCCTGTAACAGTCTCACCAGAAGGTTTTCGACATCCTCTCCTACATAGCCAGCCTCTGTCAAAGAGGTTGCATCACCAATTGCAAGGGGTATATTTAATATTTTTGAGAGTATCTGTACAAGGTATGTTTTTCCAACACCGGTAGGACCAATCATAAGAATATTACTTTTCTCAACCTCTACTGTCTTTGGTTTCTTATTTAGAATTCGCTTATAGTGATTGTATACAGCAACAGATAAAACTTTTTTAGCATATTCCTGCCCAATAATATATTCGTCGAGTTTTTTCTTTATTTCCTGAGGTTTTAGAAGATTAATTCTGCCCTTCATAATCCTGTAATTGGTTTCTTCATCCAGTATGTTATAGAGAAGTCGGATACAGTCCCCACATATGTACGTATTCCCAATGCCGTGTATCAATTGATCAACCTCTTCATATTTTTTTCCACAGAAAGAGCATCTAAGATCCTTTGGCATTTATTTCACTCCTTGTAGATATTACTTCATCTACTATACCATAATTTTTTGCATCATTGGCAGACATCCAGAAATCCCGGTCAGTATCTCTTTCGATTTTCTTTAATGGTTGTTGTGTATGGTTTGCAAGAATTTCATTTATCATTTTTCTTATACGCATTATCTCTTCGGCATGGATTTTTATGTCAGCTGCTACACCTTGAATTCCGCCCATAGGCTGATGAAGGAGTATCCTTGAGTGGGGGAGTGAGTACCTTTTTCCTTTTGTACCTGCAGATAATAGCACAGCTGCCATGCTTGCTGCCATACCAAGACAGATTGTAGATACATCTGATCTGATATATTGGATCGTATCATAAATTGCAAGACCAGCAGAAACTATACCACCAGGGCTGTTTATATATACATAGATATCTCTTTCTGGATCCTGTGCCTCAAGAAAGAGAAGTTGAGCTATTATCACATTTGCCATATTCTCATCAACAATTGAACCAAGAAATATAATTCTATCCTTAAGCAATCTTGAATAGATATCATACGCCCTCTCACCATGAGCAGTCTTTTCAATCACAAAAGGAATTTGAGAGATAATTTTTTTCACTTTGTCACCTCCTGAACAAGGAAATCAAGGGCTTTTTCTCTTAAGAGCATTGTTTTTATGTTCTCTTTATATGCGTTAAGAACCTCTTCTTCCTTAACACCTTCAGCTATTTCTTCTATTTTTTTATCAATTTCTTCCTCAGTTATTTCCAAATTCTCCTTAAGGACAATTTTATCAAGGATGGCGATTTTTTTTGCTTCTTTTAGTGCTTTTTTTCTATCTTTAAATCGTTTTTCTAATGAAGCCAATAGTGATTTTGGAGGTTCAAAATTATATTTGTTAATAATATTTTCTATTATTTTTTCCTTTATTTCCTCGATGTATTTTTCTGATTTTTCTTTCTCCAATTGTTCCTTAATACTTTTTTGCATTTCATTAAGTGATTTAAAGCCCATATTCTTGGCAAATTCATCATCAATTTTAGGATAAACTTTTTTCTTTATTTCTAACATTTCTATTTTAATTTTACCTTTATATCCAGAAAGCTCCGGTATATAGAAATTTTCAGGGGTTTCCAATTCTATTTCAGTTGTTTCACCTTGTTTAATACCTACAATATGTTTTGAGAGAGCATCATCTTTTATATCCATAGAGTAATTTGATATTTTACCACCTTTATATTCTATGTTAATTAAAACACTATCCCCTTCTTTAGAGGATCTCTTTACAGGTTTTAATTCCGCATTGATCTCTTTTAACCTTTGCACCTCTCTTTTAATATCTTTGTCTGTTACAGCCTTTGAGGGTAGATTTATGTCCAATCCAGAATAATCAATTTCAATATCAGGAGGAACATCTAATTCTATTTTTAAAGTTACATCCCCTGAATCTTCTTTCTTAATATCGTTTACAGTTGGACCTCCATAAATAAATGGTTTATACTTGTTTATAATCTCTTCAAGTTTTTCAGAAGCAATCGCCTCGAATGTTTCGGCCTCAAGTTCCTTTTGGAATCGGACCTTTATTAAGGGGATAGGTGCCCTCCCCTTACGGAAACCAGGAAGTAAAAGGTCCTTTTTATACCTTTTGGCAACTTCATTCAATTTCTTATCGAGCTCATCTTTCTTTAGTTCAATAGTATATTCACCCATTATACCTTCCTTTATATTTTCTGCGAGAGGGGGGACTCGAACCCCCAAGCCTCAGGGCACTGGATCCTAAATCCAGCGCGTATACCAATTCCGCCACTCTCGCTGTACCGTTTAATAATATACATATATTTTACCATTGTCAACCTTACAACAGGAGTCTGAAGAGGTGATTTTATTATCAGGTATTCTTTTACAAAATAATATTTAAAAAATAAAAATTTTTAAGGTCAGACACCAAACTGTTCAACTTTTATGCCTGCTTCTTTTAGTATTCCCTTTGCAAACTCATCTGGATAACCTTCTTTGTATACGATTCTTTTTATACCGGCATTTATAAGCATTTTAGCACAAATAAAGCAAGGGTGATTTGTGACATAAATTGTACCACCATCAATAGATATTCCTAATTTCGCCGCTTGTATTATTGCATTCTGTTCTGCATGAACAGCTCTTGATAATTCCTGTCTTTCACCAGATGGGATGCCGAGTTTATCCCTCAGGCATCCTCCCAATTGGTCGCAATGCTTTAATCCTTCTGGAGGGCCGTTATAACCAGTTGTTAGTATTCTCTTGTTCTTTACGATTATTGCTCCAACCTTTCTCCTCAGACATGTAGAACGAGTTGCAACGAGTTCTGTAATTTGCATAAAGTATTCATCCCAGGATGGTCTCTTATTCATTTTTAATTTTTACCTCCCTTTTAATGTATTTGTTTATTATTTTCATTGCTATTGGTGCAGCAACAGTTGATCCATGTCCTGCATTTTCAACAACTACAAATACAACAATTGTAGGATTCTCGTACGGTGCAAAGGCTACAAACAAAGAGTGATCCTTCCCATGCGGGTTCTGAGCTGTACCTGTTTTTCCACAGACTTTTACACCTGGAATTTTTGTCCAGTGTGCTGTTCCCTTTGGATTTTCAATTACTCCGAGCATTGCATCACGCAAAAGTGCAATCGAAGATTTCTCTATTGGGAGTTGGACCTCTTGTAACCTTGGTTTATATATTCTTTTCCCTGTTGGGGATAATGCATATTTTAAAAGATGTGGAGAGTATGTAACCCCCATATTAGCAATTCCAGAAAAGAATTTTACCATTTGAAGTGGAGTAACAAGAACTTCACCCTGTCCAATTGCAAGATTGGCAGCAACACCCTTTCCCCATCCCTTTTTACTGAAATATCTATTATACCAATCTCTATCAGGTATTAAGCCTGTTTTTTCTTCTGGCAGATCAATTCCTGTAATTGACCCAAATCCAAGTTTTCTTGCATCAAAACTGAAGGTATCAAGTCCGATTTTCATTCCAAGTTGATAAAAATAGACATCACACGATTGAATGATTGCATCAATAAGGTCGAGACTTCCATGTGCTTTCCAGCAAGCCATATATTTGTTCCCAATGTATATTCCTCCAGTACAAGGTTTGAATCTTGTTTCTTTATTTACGATATTGTTTTTGAGCCCAATTGCCGCAGTAATAATTTTAAATATAGATCCTGATGGATACTGCCCTTGAGAAATTCTATCAAATAAAGGGGCATCCTCTGATGTGATTAAGCTTTTCCATATTTGTTCATTTCTCTCGTATACTATTTGATTAATCGGGATGCCTGGCTTTGAATAATAAATGAGAATTTCCCCTGTTCTTGGATTCATTGCAATTACAGCCCCCCTTTTATAGTTTTTAAAGAGAGAATCAGTATATCTCTCGAGGTCCATATCGATAGTTAAACAAAGGGAATTCCCAATTTTTGGAGAAAGATCTTTTATTCCAGGAATTTTTCCAGTGATCCTTCCTAAAACGTCTACCTGATAGTATTCTACCCCCTTCTTACCTGTAAGTAAATTATTATATTCCTTTTCTATCCCCATTTTCCCAATAATATCTGCCGGAGAAATTTTTGGGAGCTCACCCTTTTTTATCTCAGCTGGAGAGGCTTCCCCTGTGTAACCGATAAAATGGGATACGATTTTATCTGAATAATAATATCTTACTGGCTCTATTTTTACCCTGACACCAGGGAATTCATCTAAGATTTCCTCAATTTTGGATGCAACAGGGAGCGATAACTTTCCTATTCGTACAATTCTATAATTTTTTTTTAATTTTTTTTGGATAATTTCTCTTTTTAGACCCGTTAATTTTACCAGCTGTGACATTTGACTTTCAGAGAATTGTTTTGGATAAATAAATAAAGTATAGACAGGGTAAGAATCTGCAATTATATTTCCGTTTCTATCATATATCATCCCTCTTGGTGCAGGAATTGTCTCAATGCCTACAATATTTTTCATAGCAAGGCTTTGAAAGCGATGGTAATGGACGATTTGTAGATTTACTAACTGCACAAAGAATGTGAGTCCAACAATTAAAATTAAGATTTTAAATTTCATTTTTCTCTTTTTTTATGTTGATTGAATTTATTATAAAAAGAACTATTAACCCAGTTACTATAGAGTAGAGTGTGCCAAGAAATACAGAAGAAAAGAGCAACTTTATTGAGAGCAGCAGCCCCTTGAATGAGGGTATGTTGATTAATAAACGAACAATAAAAGAAATAGAACCAAGCACATACATTGAGGAATATTTTTCCCAGAAAACTTTATCCTTGACGAGAAAAATCATAGCGGATATAGATGAGAAAGCCAGAAGATGTATGCCAAAGGTTAATGGGTTGTAAAGATCGTAGATAAATCCACTTAGAGCACCCAAGAATAAGCCTAACCAAGGATTTATAAATACAGAGCAGAAGTAGAGAAAGACAATAATAAAAAGTGAATTTGCATTCAAAATTGTAAAAAATTGTGAAAAAGGTATATCCATTATAAGAACTATAATCCATAAAATAAAAATCAAGAATTTTTTCATTCCGATTTAAGTACAAAAACTTCTTCCTGGAATTGGAGGTTTTCGATTGGAGTTGCAATTACCTTTAGTTTATAATTTAATGGATTTTTTTCTATTTTTTTAACAATTGCAACATTTATACCTTTTGGGTAAATTGCTCCCATACCTGATGAAATAAGTGTGTCTCCTGGAACAACGTCTGCAGTAGAAGGGATTCCATCCAGTATAAATTGCCCTTTATATATAAGTATCCCAAATACCCTGCTTCTTGAATCAATTACAACAACCCTTGAGTTTACATGTTGAAGTGTTTGTATCTGGATAATGTTTCCTGTTGCATTATTGACTTTACCAATGATACCGAAGAACCCCATTACAGCTTCATTTTTATTAACAGAGAAGTAGCCTCTTCTTTTGCAAAGAAGATATAGGTTCCCAGCTTCTTTATATGATGACAAGACTGTTAAAGGTTCTATCCTTTTTTTAAATTCCCCTTTGAATTGTAGAATATTTTTTAATCTTAAATTTTCTTCTTTTGTTTCTTTTAGTTTTTGGTTTTCGAGTGAGAGTTTTATTACTTCATTTTCTAAAAGTTCGTTTTTCTTTTTTGCTTTTACGCAGTCTTGGACATACTTAATGCTTGATCGCAAAGGAAAGAGAAAAAAATCACTTACAATTTTTGCTGAACGGAGTCTATGTGCCTTTCCAGAAAAAATTAGGAACAGGGATAAAAGGGCAATAAAACTATATGTGGCAAAAAAATTTCTCATTTATTTATGGCTGTCATCAATAAAGGATTAAACTTATTCAAATTTTCAAGCACTGTTCCAGCTCCCCTCGCAACACATTCAAGAGGACTATTTGCTATTGTTACTCTGAGATTTGTTTCTTCAGAGATTAGTTTGTCTATTCCACGTAAGAGTGCCCCTCCACCTGACATTATAATTCCCTTGTCTACAATATCAGAAGCAAGTTCTGGTGGAGTTTTTTCTAATGCTTGTTTTACTGCTGTAATTATCATAGAGATAGGTTCCTGTAAAGCAGTTCTAATTTCTTTTGAAGTGGCTACTATTGTTTTTGGGATGCCTGTTACGATGTCAAGACCGTGCACCTCCATTTCCTTTTTTTCATCAAGTTCAAAAGCCGAGCCAACTCTTATTTTTATTTCTTCTGCGGTTGACTCTCCTATTAAGAGATTATATTTTTTCTTTATGTATGTTAGAATGGCTTCGTCCATTTCATCTCCACCTATTCTGATAGAAATTTTCGCAACGATACCGGAGAGGGCAATTACTGCAATTTCAGTGGTTCCTCCACCAATATCAACAACCATATTCCCTGAGGGTGTCTGGACGGGTAAGCCTACTCCTATGGCAGCAGCCACAGGTTCTGCAATCAAGTAAACTGCTCGAGCACCTGCCTGTTCAACAGAATCTCTAACTGCTCTCATTTCCACAGCGGTAATACCAGATGGAACTGCAACAATAACCCTTGGCTTTACAAATATCCTCCTTTTTGAGACCTTTTCCACAAATCCCCTCAACATTGCCTCAACCATTTCAAAATCAGCAATTACTCCATCCTTCATCGGTCTAATTGCAGTAATTTCATCCGGGGTCCTTCCAAGCATTTTTTTTGCTTCTATACCTACGGCAATAGTTTTTCTCGTCTCTGAGTCAACAGCTACAACTGAAGGTTCATTAAGAACAATTCCCCTATCTGGTATATAGATTAGTGTATTTGCAGTACCCAAATCAACTGCAAAATCAGGGGTAGAAATGCCAGGGATTCTGAATCTAAAAGCCATTTATCCTCCTTTTCTTGAATATTACAGATAAGTGAGAAGTTGTCAACAAAAATGTTTTATTGTATAGTTATTATAAAATAAGTAGAGTAATGAGAGAAGCGAGGTAGGGACAGACAAGGTAGGAGAAGTATAAAAAAAATAGCAAGGTAGGGGTCAATATAGAACAAATAGCGAGGTAGGAG
>CAZQRW010000025.1:0-30741 GCA_964596115.1 uncultured bacterium | reverse complement strand
TTTTCAATATGCACTTTCATAAGCCAACCTTAAATCTTAAGAGATGTCGTATAACAACTTATATCCGAATCTACTTCGCATATCCTCCATATTTAGCGATATATCCGAACATAGTTCGTATATACATCCCTCTGGACGACTATTATTCTTTGTTTTTCTGCTCAGATTTCACCTCCTTTTAAAAGGTTATCAAGTGGATTTTTTATTGCACCTGAATTGAGCAAATTTTTCCTCATACCTTGATTATAAAATTTTATTCTATTTTGTCAAAGACAAAAATGCATTTTTTCGGTTTTTAGCCAGAAAAGTGGGTCAATTTTCAGATGGAATCTATAATTCATCAAAAATGTCATAATGTAAACCCCGACACCAATGAATTTTATAAAAGCAGGTTGAGGTTGAGAAAAAAGCAGAGGCCGTTCCCATCTAAGGCAGGGCAAGGATAATACCCGCCCTGCCTTGTTCATTAAAATGTCCACATCGCCATAAACATTGGAACAACTGGAGCACTGAAAGAATTAATCGATGATATGGGGACCTTCACACCTGCTATAATTTTGGAATGATCATATTCTGTGCCAATCGGGAAGTATTGAAAACTAATTCCCAAAGAATGTTCATAAAATTTTGTATTTTTCACAGTTTCACCATTTTTGTCTTTGTCCTCTATTTTCCACCATCCCATAAACTTAGGCACAACTTTAAGATGTCTGGATAGTTCATACTCTATGGCGAGATTATAACCATATTTGTCCCCGAGGTCCCATTCGGATTTTTCCCATTCGACCAATTGTCCCTGGTCATTTTTTACTTCTATGTGTCTTACTTTTCCTTCATATTCATACCATATTGAAGAGCACTCACTCATTCTTCTTATAAGGTTAATATGTGTCAGGAATGCAAACCTAAAGGATCTGGCACCGCTCCCAATACCGTGAACAACAAGGGAATTGTCTGCTGCATCAAGTTTATAACCTGTTCCAATGGATATAGCCTCAATTCTGGGTAGTCTTTTTACTATTTTGTAAAGCCCGTAAAACCAGATATCACCAAATCCGAAAGAATGATAGGATACAGGTTTTTTAAACCACTCTCCATTGGGTTTTTTCTTCCATGTTTCCTTTGAAATGTCTTTATCCCAATAAGTCAAAAGCATACCCGCAGAAAATCTATTAGTTATACCCAATTGTGTTCTGTAGGATGATTTTAGAATTTTAGCATACCAATTTGTTGGCATTGTAGTCATTTTGGGGATTCCTGTAGAATCTTCATTCCAGTATGCCTTATCGGCAGACATATAGGATGTTGTTGAATGAAGCCATACCTTGCCCTTTTCTACTCCAAGTGGGCATCCAATTATGGGGTCACCAGCGAACAATTTCCCGGAAAAAACAAAAAACAATCCTAATCCAAACATCCATATCTTTTTAAACATCTTACCTCCTTTTTATTGTTTTTTTACGATTGTGTAATAAAAACCATCATCACCTTTATACACCCTTATAAAATCAGCACCACCTATAGAAGCTACCATTTTGGGAGCAAGTTTCTGCATCCTTTCATCATCGGAGACAATCTTAACCTGCTCACCAGATGGAATACCCATAAGTCCCTGTTTAACCTTTTCAGGCCTAAGAGAAGCAGGTATTCCCCTTACATCAATCACATGTTCTTCCATATTTTACCTCTTTTTTTAAACATTTAACCCTTTTGAGGAAAGTTATAATCTTTAATCGCTTTCACTGTTATAACACCCTCCGGAAGGTGGAAGAGGATTTGTTTTACCTTTTTCTGTAGATTTTTTCTCATCATAATTTCTTCTCTTTTTGTGGCTTTCCCTTTCATTACCTTCTCTTTCAATTGTTTCATTTTCTTCATCTTTTTTGGATTAAAGAGTTTGTTTTTGTTAAATACGACCTTTACCATCTTGCCCGTATCTTTTCTCTGGAAGACCATAATAACTATTCCGGGTTTCTCTCCAAGTGTCTTATCAATAACAATATCATTGTGGTTCACCTCTTCTCTTCCATAAAATGCCCTTGCACCTGTAATGTATGAAACTACATCTAAAAGTTCAGAGGGCTCATTTGCTGCTATTCTAATCTTGCCCCGCACAGGTGTTTCCTTCCCATAAAGTGCATTAAGTGCAAGCACTGTTGCCTTAAATCCTGCTGCAATACCGGGACAGATGTGTCCTGTATAAAGACCCACATCCCGGATGGAGATGGTAATAACAGGATTCTCAGGGTTCAATGAGCCTACCATTACACCCAGTGGTTCCTTGATTTTTACAGGTGGACCATCCGCGTAAAATTCCTGCGCCCAGTTCGCGGTACCAAAGAATGTCAATGCAGACAGGAAGATTACAGAACTGATGAGTTTTTTGAACATAATACCTCCTTTTTATAAGTATTTCAGGTCACCTAATATTATTAGGTAAACCTAACATTTAACATAAAAAAATAATCATAGGAACAATCTCCCTATCTGATAAAATATAACCGCCATAGTCCAACCCAGTGTAAGGGAATAACTAACAGCAAAAAGTGCCCATTTTGTTCCTGCTTCCTTTTTAATTACAGCAATTGAAGCAATGCAGGGGATGTAAATCAAAGACATCACCATAAAGGCGTAGGCAGAAGCAGGGTTAAAGTAATTCTGCAAGGCAGTGCCGAGGTGTGCAGCTCCTCCAAATAGAGTTCCAAGTGTTCCTACGACAACTTCCTTAGCAAGAATGCCAAAAATCAGAGCAACTGAAGCCTGATAAAATCCAAACCCTGCGGGTCGAAAAATAGGGGCAAAAATCCTTCCAATATGGCCTATAATTGAATTTGGGCTTGCATAATCAACACCTATAGGCAGGGAAGAAAGTATCCAGATTAGTATGACTGCCCCAAAGATGATAGTTCCTGCTCTTTTTAGGAACATTTTTGTTCTTTCCCATGAGATAAGCAGAATATTTCTAAATACTGGTAAATGGTATGGTGGCAACTCCATTACAAGTGGCGCTACCTCACCCTTAAAGAATATAGCCTTAAATACTCTGGCAACAAGAACCGCCAACAATATCCCTAAGAAATAAAGAGAGAAAATAACCATCCCCTGGTATTTAGCAAAAAATATGCCAGCAAAAAGAATATAAATCGGCAACCTTGCAGAGCAACTCATCAAAGGGTTTATAAGTATTGTAAGTATTCTATCTTTTTTGGATTCAAGTGCCCTTGTTGCCATTATTGCTGGTACATTACATCCAAAACCCATTACCATTGGAATAAAACTTTTACCGTGTAAACCAAGAGAATGCATTATTTTATCCATAACAAAGGCTGCTCTTGCCATATAACCCGTATCTTCAAAAAGTGCAATGATGAAAAAAAGAATAAAAATATTTGGAAGGAATACCAGGATGGAACCAATCCCTCCTATTATACCATCTTTTACAAATGAAATTGAAATGGGTGAGACGTTATGTGCAGAAAGAAATAATGATATATGACTAGCAGTCCATGAGAAATAATCACTTATCCATCCTGCTACTGGGTTGCCGAGTTTAAAGACAGCCTCAAAAGTAAGCCAGAGAAGAAAGAAAAAAAGTGGAATCCCAATAAATCTATTTGTAACTACCTTGTCTATTCTATCAGAAAGATAAATTCTCTCTTTTACTGTAATTCTTTTTTCTATGCATTCTTCAAAAACCCCATGAATGTAGCCAAACCGTTTTTCTGCAATGAATGTGGATGTGTCGCCATTTGATAATTTTTCTGCTCCAATAATAAGATTCATTAACTTTTCTTTACTGTGAGAAGTTTCTATTATTTTTATAAATTCAGGGTCTTCTTCAAGTATTTTTATCGCAACAAAATAGGGTGGATATAAAATTGAATCCTCTCTAAGAATATCAACCATTTTTTCGATCAATGAGATGAATTTTCTACCAAAATACCCTGGGGTAGTTATTCCCTGTGGAACAAAATTAGTTATTGCTTCCTTTAACTTATCTATACCTTTTCCTCTATTCCCGATGGTTTCCACAATAGGGATTCCCAGTATTTGAGAAAGTTTTTTTCTATTGATACGGATACCTTTGGATTTTGCTATATCCGACATATTTAGTACAAGTAAAATGTCTTGTCCAAGTTCTTTTAATTGGAGAAATAGATGTAGATTCCTTTCAAGGTTTGAAGCGTCTGCCACAACAACAACAAAGTCAGGCTTTTCTTTGACAAGATAATCCCTTGCAATTTTTTCATCAATTGAATATGAAGAAAGTGAATATGTTCCTGGCAAATCAATAACTTTTATTCTGATTCCTTTATATGTAAACTCTCCTTCCTTTTTTTCTACCGTTACGCCGGGCCAATTACCTGTGTGCTGCTTTGAACCTGTTAAGGCATTAAATATAGTAGTTTTCCCTGAATTTGGGTTTCCTCCTACTGCAATAACCATATTAATGCCTTCCATTTCATCTATTTCCCCTTTTAGGAACCACATATATTCTATTTGCCATACCAACACCTATACCAATTCTTATTTCTCCTTTTGCAATTATCACAGGACCAGGGGGCGGCTTTATAACATTTATTGTATCCCCGATTAGAATACCCATAGATTGAAGCCGCACAAACATTCCTCTTTTACCTCCTATGCCTGTTACTATGTATTCGCCGGGGTGTGCCAAAGATAAGGGCATTATTCTATTTCTTCTACGATAATTTTCTCTGCTTCTTCTTTTCTCAGGCTGAGGTGATAATTTTTTATTTTTATATCAATTGGATCTCCAAGTGGGGCTACCTTTACAACACTAACAATATCTCCAGGGATTACCCCCATATCCAACAGTCGCCTTTTCAAGTTTGTGTCTGCATCAATCTTTTTTATCTTTGCACTCTGTCCTGGCTTTATAATTGAAAGATTCATAGCTCTCTCCTTTTCGCATTCCTCTGGAAATGAATTTGTTTCCTGGAAATGTCTGAAAGCTCCAAGCCATTTAGGATTTTTTTCGGGGCATTTATTGACAAAATCCAGGAACGATAACAAATTTTCAAAAGATTCTTTACTGAGATAATGCTCTAAATTACAGGCGTCCTTATCAGCTATTGCAGAAGGGACATTTAGCACCTCTTTCAAGAATTTATAAAGGGTTTTATGTCTTTTATATACATCTTCAGCAATTGTTTTCCCTTTTCCTGTAAGTTCCACATAGCCATATCTTTCATGTATTACAAGGCCATTCCTTTCAAGGGTTTTTAAGGCACCGACAACAGATGCGGCTTTCACCTTCAGCTTTCGAACAATGTCTTTAACCCTTACAATTTTTCTACCCTTTCCCACAACGAGTATTGCCTCAAGATAGTCTTCTAAACTTTGAGTTAATTCCATATATCCTCCTTTTTTATATACCTCTAAAAAAGTTAGGTAAGACTAAAATAATTTAGTAAAATATCTTTATTTGTCAAGTGCATAATTTTATATATAATTTCTGGCTTTAATTTTGTTAAAATTTTATCATTATTATGATTCCTCTTGACAATTCTAATTTCTTCATTATAATATAGTTAGAAAATCATTAAGGTGTAAGGATGCCTATCCAGTTGCAATTCTGAATATTATAATGGTTATTTTTACATCAAAGGAGGTATTATGGATGCTTTAATTATCGCTGCCGGTGATGGAACACGGATGTGTAATTCAAAACCAAAAATTCTTCTAAATATTAATAATAAATCTCTCCTTGAATACCATATTAATACACTTACAAAATTAGGTATAAAGAAAATTTATCTTGTGCTTGGATACAAAAAAGAGATGGTAGAGGATTTCATAAAAAGCAAGGGTCTTTCTCGTAGGGTAAAGGTTATTTATAATCCTGATTGGGAAAAGGGAAATGCCTTTTCTGTCCTGGCAGCTGAGAGCCATATAAAAGGTGATTTTCTACTTGTTATGGGGGATCATTATTATGAACTGGAACCCTTAAAGGGTATAACAAGAATTAGAACTGATTTTGCTATGGTGGTAGATTCTGAGCCGTTACATATCGATATACCTGAGGCAACAAAGGTGAGAATAAAGAATGGGCGGGTAATTGGTATTGGTAAGAGATTAAAGAAATTTGATACTATTGATGCAGGTATTTTTATCTGTTCGCCTTCAATATTTGATTTTATAAAAAAATCCTTAAAGGAAGGGGAGTCTACCTGGAATGATGTAAAGAGAGACTGGATTCTTGATAATCCTGTTACATTGTATGATGTAAAGGGAGGATTATGGTATGATATTGATACGCCTGAAGACCTTGCAAGGATAAGAAATTTAATTGAGAAGAGAACCCTCTGGAAACCGAGGGACGGAATTATTTCAAGATATCTAAATCGGCCTATATCAATAAGAATATCAAACCTATTTGCAAAGACCCCTATAACGCCTAATCAGGTGACGATGCTTTCTTTCTTTATTGCTCTTATCTCTGCATTCTTATTTGGTCTGGGATACAGGGCTGCACTCATTTTTGGAGGGATTTCTGCCCAGATTTCATCGATAATTGACGGTTGTGATGGTGAAGTGGCAAGGATAAAAGGAATGTCATCCCCATTTGGTGCTTATCTTGATTCAGTACTTGACAGATGGGCAGATGGTCTTATAATCTTTGGCATGGCGTTTGGTTATAGTATACTTCATAGTTCAATCAGTATATGGCCCATTGCCTTGCTTGCCCTTCTTGGTTCAATAAGTGTAAGTTATACTGAGAGTAAATTTGAAAGCCTCTTTGGAAAACCTTTATTACTCTCCTGGGGACTACCTGTAAAAAGGGATTCAAGACTGTTTTTATTTATGCTGGGGGGTGTATTTAATATCATTCCCCTTGTTTTGATCATTGTAGGTTCACTTGGTATTATTGAAAGCCTCAGGAGATTATTACTTCTAATACCTCAGGGAGAAAAATCTCAGTAATGAAGATCAGGTTTTTGGGTACGGGAGCAGGGGAGGGGATACCAGTAATAGGATGCAATTGTTCACATTGCATTTATGCAAAGAAGCATCCCGAAGTTAGAAGAGATAGAACGGCATTTATCATAGAAGAAAAAAAAACAAAACTTCTCGTTGAAACACCTCCCGATATCAGAGAGATTATTTTGAGATATGATATTACTGATCTTGATGCTGTATTTATCAGCCATACAGATTATGACCACATTGCAGGTATATATGAATTTAAATACTGGAAAGAACCTGTGGACATATATTTAGGAAGTGAATGGATTGAAAAGATATACGAATGTTATAACCTAAAAAGGGCGCCAAAGGTTAAACTTAAAGGTCTGAAAAAGAATAAGTTTATTAATATAGAAAATTTAAGAATAGATAACTTTATTGTACCTCATAGGAGTTATTCCTATGCTTTTTCTTTCTCCAATGGTGAAAAGGAAATTGTCTATCTTGGAGATTGCGGTTGGCCTATACCTGAAAATGTAATAAAAAGAATTAATAGTGCAGATATTATTATCATTAATACACCATTTTATGATAGGGAAGACAGTGCACATACAAATATTCTTCAGGTATTAAAGATAACAGAAAAATTAAAAGGAAAACTTCTCCTTACGCATATCAGTCATCATTCACCCACCCCTGATAAACTAAAAAAAATAATAGGCAATAGGGCGATACTTACAAATGATGGGTTAGAAATAGAGATTTGAGAGAAGGGAATAGAACTGAATTTTAGAACGACTTAAACACCTTGAGGATATTTTATAACACTCGTAAAATTAGATTTCCCTTATTGTAGGGATCCTTTAAGGATTCACACGAAAGGGTATTCATTGCTTCATTTATATTTCGTGTTGATTTTTAAATGAGGCAAATCGTTCACTTGACGAAGTAATTTGCTAGATTTATAATATATAAAAAATAAAGGGAGGTATGATGAGTAATAAAAATATGGGCATTATAACGAATAGTATGATTAAGGCGTTCAAAAAGGAATTTCTTAAATCCTCACACAACAAAATTATGATGGATGCTGTTACAAACACTTCTGTGAGTGATGTCGCAATGAACCGTCAGAGCCTTATAAATATGGATTTCACTTTTTCCAATGAGATCAAAACAGGAAAAATAACATATCAAAAGCATAGTGGAAGATGCTGGATATTTGCAGGCACCAATACCTTGAGAATCTATCTTATGAGAAAACTAAATTTAGAGCAATTTGAATTGTCTCAGAGTTATCCATTTTTCTTTGATAAACTTGAAAAATCTAACTATTTCCTTGAAAATATTATTGAGACCATAGATGATGATATAAGGGACAGAACAGTGATGTGGTTATTAAAATCCCCCATAGGCGATGGTGGTCAGTGGGATATGTTTATAAATCTTGTAGAGAAGTACGGCATTGTGCCGAAAAATATCTATCCAGAGACATATAACAGCAGTAATTCGGGGATGTTGAATAAGTTGTTAACTCAAAAACTGAGGGAGTTCGCCTCTGCCCTCAGAAAGATGAGAAGGAATGGTAAAAAGATTCAAGAGATAAGAAAAGAGAAAGATAGAATGATAGGGGAGGTTTATAAATTCCTTGCTATAAGTTTTGGTATCCCTCCTGAGAAATTTGATTTTGAATACAGGGATAAAAAAGAAAAGTTTCACAGGGTAAAGGGCCTTACACCAAAAGAATTCTATAAAGAATTCATAGGTCTTGATCTAAGGGATTATGTAAGCATAATAAATGCACCGATGGAAGATAAGGAATTCCAGAAAACCTACACGGTAAAATATCTCGGAAATGTAAAGGGAGGAAAAGATATACTATATCTCAACCTTCCAATGGAGGAGCTTAAGAAATTCAGTATCAAACAACTAAAGAATAATGAACCTGTATGGTTTGGGTGCGATGTAGGGCAGTTTTCGCATAGGGATAAGGGAATAATGGATGTAAATCTATATGATTACAGTCTTGTATTTGATACTGGTTTTAAGTGGGATAAGGGAGAGAGGCTCGACTACGGTGAAAGTAGATTGACCCATGCAATGGTATTCACCGGGGTAAATCTTTTTGATGGAAAACCTAATAGATGGAAGGTTGAAAATAGTTGGGGAAAAGATGTAGGGGATAAGGGGTTCTTCGTGATGAGTGACCAGTGGTTTGATGAATTTCTTTATCAGGTAGTAATCAACAAAAAGTACATACCTGAAAAGATAAAAAAACTTTTGAAAAAGAAACCATCTATCCTTCCACCCTGGGATCCTATGGGTTCTCTGGCAATAATGGTTTAGTTGTTGATTTTTTGCAGTATTTTAATAAAATTATAATAGAGAAAAATGTTTTTACCTTTTTTATTTGTATTTACAGGGAATATTCATATTTCAGTTGTTTATAACAACTATCCTTTTAAAGAAGGATTAAAGACCTCCTGGGGATTTTCTGCCTATATAAAAGGAACAGAGAAACATATTTTATTTGATACGGGTGGCGATGGTGGTATCCTTCTTTACAATATGAAGAAAATGGGTATTTCACCAGGCAGCGTTGACATTGTTTTTCTCTCACACATTCATTCGGATCATACAGGCGGATTATGGGGCCTAATCGAAAAAAATAAAAATATTGTTGTTTATCTTCCAGGCTCTTTCCCTGCGGATTTTAAAGAGAGATTGAAAAAGAAAGGGATAAAATTTCTTGGAGTATCTAATCCTATTCAGATATGTAATAATGTTTATTCTACAGGGGAATTGGGCACATACATAAAGGAACAATCCCTTATTATATTAACTGAAAAAGGGCTTGTAATCATTACTGGATGTGCTCATCCAGGGATTGTAAATATTGTTAAATATGCAAAAGAAAAATATAAAAGTAATGTCTTTCTTGTTATGGGAGGATTTCATCTTATTGGTATGGAGAAGAAGGAAATATTAAGTATTGCAATGAAATTAAAGAAACTTGGCGTAAGGTATGTTGCACCCTCTCATTGTTCAGGCGATGTATCAAAAACAGTTTTTAAAACAATTTTTGGGAAACATTATATTGAGAGTGGAGTAGGGAAGATAATTTCATTAGGGCATCTCAAATGAAACATCCCCGTCTGATTCGATTTATTTCATTTGGAGGATCTGAAAAGTGATATTACAGGAAATCAGAAAAGAGTTAAAAGAACATATTGACCAGAAATACTGAAGTAAGACAGAAAAACCGTGAATTGTTAATCGTGAGGTGTAAATCGTAAAAAGTGAGAAAACAACAAAAAAGGCTTTAACTGCAAGATTCTCACGCCAGTAAGATTTCTTCTACGTCTCGGGATTTTCTCTCTTTAATAAGGGGTAATGAGAGAATGAAGGTATTTTTTAATTGACTAATAATCTATTTCTGATATGTTTCCCATATGTTTTTATTATTAATATTCTCTCAGGTAATTATAAATGAGGTTATGTCTAACCCAAAGGGATCGGATGGAGGTGCAGGGTCACCTGGTGACAGAAATGAATTTATAGAGGTCTATAACATAGGTACGGGAGCCGTTGATTTGAAAGGATGGAGTATAACAGATTTTGACGCTTCTGATTCTTTAAGGGCATTTGTTGAATTTACAGGGAATGGTAATACTGTCATATCACCTGGACATTTTGGTATCATTCTGGATCCTGAATATATTGATTCAGGCGATGGTACATATTTTATGCCTTACAATATCCCTGATAGCTGCGTTATCTTGACGGTGCAAAATACAACCATTGGTAATGGTCTATCGAATAATGATAGCCTTGCCATTATTTCAAAATCAGGAGATACAGTATCAACATACTATCATCCCTTCAATCCCGGAGATGGGATTTCTGCTGAAAGGATTGACCCTTATCAAATAGATAAACAGGATAACTGGGCTGCATGCACAGAATCAAGCGGTTCAACCCCAGGAAGGCAGAATGCTGTCTATGAACCACCTGGAATTTATGGTCAACGGATATATTTCGAGAATGATGCAATTAATGCTGTAGTAATAAATCCATCTGTAAGGAACATAAGAGATACATTAACTCTATTTATCGATAAAGATAGGAATAGGTCTTTTGATCCAGTTGAATTGATAACGAAAATCCCTTTATTTTTGGAGTCAGGGAAGACTGACACAATTACTTATCCTTATACCTTTGGAGAAGGTATCTATCTGATAGGCGTTGGCCTAAAGTATGATACATTATTTAAATATATAAGATGTGAAGATGGGGTAGGGGACATTGTAATAAATGAATTTATGCCTGCACCATCTATAGGTTGTGAATGGATTGAAATCTATAATAGAACGGACTATAGGATAAATATTGGTGGATGGCAACTTGGGAAGAGTAATATTAAGGATGATGTATCTATAGATTCCCATTCCTTCATTGTTTTTGCAGAAGATTCTACCGAATTTTTTGCAACATATGGTAATATTCCATCGCAACTTTACTCTCTTTCTCTGTCACTTTCAAATTCCGGGGATACAATAGACTTGTTCACCCCTGATACATTTATAATGGATAGAGTAATTTATAATAAATCAAGTTCTGGATATTCTATTGAGAGGGTAAATCCTGATGTTTATTCTGATGTTGAGAGTAACTGGGGACTTTCTATCTATGCAGGTGGTTCCCCCGGGGAAAGGAATACAATATTTGCTGAAAGGATACAAAAAAAACTTAAACTCCTGATATCACCTAAATACTTTACCCCTGATGGTGATGGAATGAACGAAAGAACCATAATTAGTTTTACATTACCGTTCCAGAGGAACAAAATTGATATTATGATATTTGACAGACAGGGACATTTAAGAAAAAAAGAATCTATTCTAAGGGGGGGTGAAGAGGGATACTATATATGGGATGGAAGGGATCACAATGAAAGGACTCTTCCTACAGGACTTTACATTGTATATGTGCGTATAGGGGATATGGTCTCAAGAAAATTTGTAGGAGAAAAAACGACAATTTATATTGGAAAAAAATAAAAATTTATTGACAATAAACCAATCTGCCTTATTTTCAAAGAAAAGGCAAAAATGGAGGTATTGGATGACCGAAGAATTAAAGAGAGTGCTTGATAAATTAAATGTAGATTATGCTGAGATTCATTTAGAGGAAAGGGAGGCATCTGGTATATACTATGCGGGGAAGGAAGTGGAAACTGTCCAAAAAAACACATATTATGTAGGCAATGTTAGAGTTTTCCATAGAGGGGGTTGGGGGTTGGTTACATTCAATGATCCTTCCAAAATTGAAAAATATGCTAGGCAGGCTGTGAAAATGGCAAAACTTGTCTCTACCGGGAAAGGCGGATTAAAACTTGGAAAACCTATAAAAAAGAAAGTAAAAGTAAAACTTGATGATGATCCAAGAAAAATTTCCTTTGAAGAAAAGCGAGACCTTGTAAAACATTACAATGATATGCTTTTAAAAAATAAGAAAATTATTAACACCCGAACAGGATACAGTGAGAGTTTTATGAGAAGGTGGATACTTACAACAGAAGGGACAGACATAATGGAAGAGAGGCTTTATTCAGGTCTGAGTTTTGCCGCCTACGCCATGGATGGTCCAAATGTTCAAGTTGCATTTGATTCAGTTGGTGAACAGAAGGGATGGAATCTTGTTTTAAATCTAGAGAAAAAAGTAGAAAATATTGCGAAGGATGCGATAGATCTATTAAAGGCTGAGAAAGTAAAAGGTGGTATATATACGGTTATTCTTGATCCAAAATTGGCAGGAACATTCATTCATGAAGCCTTTGGTCATCTCAGTGAGGCAGATCATATATACGAAAATGAGAGGATTAGATCTATAATGAAGATAGGAAAGAGGTTTGGACCTGATAATCTTTCTGTTATAGATGATGGAACTATGTATGGCCTGAGGGGTTCATTACATTACGATGATGAAGGGACTACAACACATAAAACACACTTGATAAAAAATGGTATTCTTACTGGGAGGCTTCATTCAAAGGAAACAGCATATAAAATGGGAGAAGAGCCCACAGGGAATGCAAGGGCCATAGATTATAGTTTTCCTCCCATTGTAAGGATGACCTGCACATATATTGAAAATGGTAACAAGTCATTTGAAGAAATAATAGGAGATATCGATCATGGAATTTATGCTGTTGCAGCACTTGGTGGCCAAACAGAACTTGAAATGTTTACATTCTCATCAATGAAGGCATACATAATCGAGAAGGGAAAGATAAAAAATATGATAAGGGATGTTATCCTTTCTGGTAATGTCTTCGAAACCTTAAAAAACATAGATGCCATTGGGAACGATCTGACTATGTTTGGAGGTCTTGGAGGTTGTGGTAAAGATGGACAATTCCCATTGCCTGTAAGTGATGGTGCCCCCCATATTAGAATTAAAAATGTGGTAATTGGAGGTAAAAAATGAAAAAATTTATAAAAGAGATAAATAAAAGTGTAGATGGTGGAGAATTATATTATTTAGAATCTGAAAGCACACCTGTAAAATTTAAAAACTCAAAGTTGTATTCAATAGAACATCATGCAGATAAAGGAATCGCTTTAAGAGTAATCAAGGATGGTAAATTGGGCTTTTCATTAACAAATAGATTGGAGGACACAAAAACCCTTTTAAATAATGCCCTTGAGACTGCAAAATTGGGTAAAGAGGTAAAGTATAAATTTCCTTCTCCATCAAGATATAGAAAAAACCTAAAGATCTGGTATTCGGATGTTAAGGCATTGGAAGTAAAAAATATGGTTGAAATAGGTCATACCATTGTGGATGAATTATCAAAGAAAGCACCCGATTTGAAAATAGATGTGGAAATGGAAAAGATAGAAGAAAATGTCAGAATTATTAACTCATCTGGTCTGGACTTAGACTACAAAAAAACATATTTTTCTATCTTTGCTGTTGGTTTTGGGCTTATAGAAAATTCTTTTACCTGGATCTATGATGGATTTTGGGGCTCAAGGTTACCAAAGAGCATAAGTCCTATTTTAAAAACAATTATAAGATTATATAAAAATTCAAAAAAAATCTCACAAATAACTTCAGGGAAGATGGAGGTAATATTTATGCCTACTGTCCTTCCTTCCCTTTTGAGGTCTTTTGAGCTCGGTGTTAATGGTAAGAACATCAAAAAGGGTACTTCTCCACTCAAAGATAAATTGGGTAAGAAATTATTGAATAAGAGGGTATCTATAATAGATAATCCTCTCAGGGAAGGAGCAGCAAATACAATTCCTGTGGATGGAGAAGGCATCCCTACAAAGAAGAAATTTATTTTCAGGGATGGAAGGCTTGAGAATTTTATCCTTGATCTTGATTCTGCATCATTTCTTGGAATGGAACCGACTGGAAACGGGTTAAGAAGAGGGCTTTCAACCCCATCCCCTGGCACAACAAATGTAGAAATTTCGCCTGGAGATGTTTCACTTAATGATATGATAAAATCTGTAAATGACGGTTTAATTATCTATGGAGTGCTCGGTGGAGGACAATCAAATCTTCTGGCAGGGGATTTCAGTGTCAATGTTTCTCTTGGATTTAGGATTAAGAGCGGAGAAATTATTGGAAGGGTGAAGAATACCATGGTCTCAGGAAACGTGTATGAACTCTTTAATAATATAAAGGCAATATCAAAGGGGAGAAAAGAGTTTATGGGTATACTTACTCCTGCTATCCTTTTTAAGAATGTAAATGTAACAGGATAATATATTTTACTCTTTAAGAATATCATAGAATAGAATAGAGTACTCTTTGTGGAGAGTCTAATCTATAATAACTACCAAAATATATAAAACAGTCTTGACAGATTTGGATTCTTTTATATGCTAAATTATAAGTTAAAAATAAAAGAGAATATGATAATTTTATTATTCCTTGTAAATGTTAATGTAGATTCACTTAAGAAAACCATTGTACAAGAGGTATCTCGAGCAGATTCCTTGAAATGGGTGCTTATTGAGACATTAAAAGACACAACCGATTCAATGAGACCTGAAAAAACAAAAAAGATTCAAGATGATTTACAAAAGCTTGATAGCCTAATTCAGAGCAACCTTAGTGTTATTTCTGAACAACTTCCCTCAAAAGAATTGGTCCTGTTTATGGGGAGACTATCAAGGAGACACCCAGATAATGTATTATTGAGATTGCAGCTTGGAAGGGTATTTATGAAAATTAACGACCTTGACAGGGCAGAAATTATGTTTAAAAAGGTTTTAAATATGTATCCACAAAGCTTTGTGGGGCATTATTTTCTCGCCGAAGTATACAAGAAGAAAAAAAATTATGATGCTGCACTTAACGAATATGAGATAGCAAGAAAATTGAACCCAACAGATGAGGATGTCTTAAAAAAAATGGTCAATATAGTGCCTGAAAAAGAACAAAGTAGAATAATTGATGAATTAGGGCAGGAACTTAAAGCCTACCCTGAACGCACGTTTCTTCAAAAATATATCTCATTGTTGAAAGAAAAATACCATAAAAAAGGAGACTCGCAATGAAGGCACTTCGTATTTTCTTGCCTGTTGTATTTACTGCAATAATTATATCCGGTTGTGCTACAAGACAAATTACCAAAAAATCTGCATATTCTCTTAGCGAGGTTTTCTCTGATGATTTTTCTTCCTACGGTATAGGTCAGAAGGCACCTTTTGGCGAATGGAAAATTAAAAATCCCGGGAGCTATTTTATTGAGTCAGCCATCCAGCCAGATGGAACTATTGGAAATGTCCTTAAAACGGACAATAATGGTATCATTTTCATTCCTGGCGATTGGAAGGATTATTTTTTTGAGGTAAAAACACGGGATGGAGAGCCAGGGGTCTTTTTCAGACTTACTAATAATGGAAATGAAGGATACTATATTACAAAGGGATTAGGTTATATGACTGGTATCAGATTATATAAATTTGCGGGCAATACAAAACAGATGATAGCAGAGAGCAAAGGTTTCGAAGTGAAGGGTTGGTGGGATGTAAAAATTGAAGTAATAGGTAATACTATAGTTGTTTATGCAAATGGGAAAAAATATATGGATATCAAAGATAACGATCCTAAGCTTTCATTCGGAGGCGTGGGGCTTGGAAGTATATATGGCGGTGTACTTTTTGATAATGTGAGGGTTAAAACAATAAAATAATAAAACTATACCCAGATTAAATGTGAAGAAAGAAAAAATAATATATGAACCTATAGGGGTTATTCATTCGCCCTTTAAGAAATCAAAAGGAACTCCAATTCAACCTACGAGTGCCAAGGGAATTAAAGGGAGTGTGGAAGTATTTGAGAGATATACAAAAGGTTTAAAGGATATTGAGGGTTTTTCTCATATTATTCTCATATATCATTTTCATAAGACAAAAAATTTTTCTTTGACCGTTCGGCCTTATATGGAAAATAAATTTCATGGTGTATTTGCTACAAGATCCCCTTCACACCCAAACCCCATCGGAATTTCTGTAGTGCATCTTCTTAAGGTTGAAGGAAATATAATTTATATCCAGGATGTAGATATTATAGATGGAACACCTCTGCTTGATATAAAACCATATGTACCAGAATTTGATATAAGAAAAGTAAAAAAAATAGGGTGGCTTGAGAAGAATGTTCATAAACTACCAGAGGCAAAGGATGATGGCAGATTTATATAATTAATTAAAAATATTTAAACTCCTCCTTTTTTTACCACATAATATACAACTGCACCAATAAGGGATGAGCTCAGGTTATCGTCAATACCAAGAGGTAAAATTTCTATTATTGACATAGTAAATGAAACAAGAGCAATTTCATAAATATTTATAGGTAGAAATTTCATTAAAACAATTCCTATTGCTATACAAGAGGTGAAATACATAAGAAATCCCTCTATTGATTTTCTGAAAAATCTATGTCTGCCATACCTTAAGCCAAAATATTTTGCCAACATGTCGCCAAAGATAAGGAAAACCAATACAGTAAATGCAATTTCCCTACTAAATAACAAAAAGATAACTGTTCCACTTATCAGAAATATTGTCATCGAACTGAATTTATGTTTTTCTTTTCTTTTAAATCCCAGGATAAAGTTTTTTAGCAAAAACATATTAACACCTTTATTGAGCATTCTTACCGTGTCCATAATGAGAAAGATGAGGGCAACACTACCCATCAGGATAACTACAAATTGTTTACTGAAGATTTCATAAAAGACAATAAAAAGAAGAGAAACAGGTCTTAACCAGAATCTCCAGGGTTGTATTTTATTGGAAATATCCTTAAAATTTAGAAGATTATTCTGATAAATATGGATTAGATTCCTTGAAAGAATAAAGAGAATAACAATACTGGTCAGAATCGTAGCAGATTTTAAAGGATTTGTACTTAAAAACGCAAATATCAGGAATGGTAAGATGAAAGCACCAGTTATATCTCCACTCTTACTCACATATAAAATGCTGAGTGTAAAGGGGATCAGTAATAAAATATCGATATAAGGTAAATACGAGTGTCTGACCATTATGTATATACCCCATAACAAGATTCCTACAGCAGTAGCTACACCTTCTCCTCCTTTAAACTTAAGATAGAACGGAAAACAATGTCCAATTAATGCGGAAATACCAGCAGCATATGCAAAAAAAGTTGTTGCCCCCAGCGATTGAGCAATATATATACTAATTATCCCTTTAAGTGGGTCATAGATGGCTGGTATAATTGCCCACTTTCCACCAATAATATGAATTGCATTCATTGTTCCAGGATTCTTTGATCCATAATTTCTAAGGTCAATACCTTTTATCACTTTACCAAGGATAAAAGAAGGGTTGATTGAACCCAAAAGATATCCCAGAAGTATCGCAATTATGTTACCAAAAGTCAGATAGATACAAGAACCCATTTATATCTCCTTATGGGTCTTAAACAAAAGAGATACTAAAAGTTAACCTACCTACATTATCAAGAATGTTTACAGCTCTAAAATATACTAATTTATGAATGCTTTTCCTTATAATCCCTCAATACTCCGATTGCATAATCAATATCGAATGGTGTATGATCTGCATTTACCTGGAATCTTATTGTCTCATCACCCTTTGGTACAACCGGGTAATTAAGACCGGTAGCAAGTACACCATTCTCAACAAGGTGATTTACAATATCAGCTGTCTTTTGTGTATCCCTTACAAGAAGAGGAACAATAGGATGGTCACTTTCAATAATTTCATATCCAAGATCTTTCAATCCCTTTTCAAATCTCTTTGTCATTTCCCTCAGGTGTCTCAAAATTTCCTTTCCTTTATCGCTATCAAGGATCTGCAGAGATTTCAGTGCAGTTGCTGCCTCAGCAGTAGTGATGGGGTTCGAGTAAATATATGTAATTGCTGTCTCCCTCAGATAGGTAATAACAGGTTGGCTAGATACAACATAACCACCATTTACTCCAAATGCCTTACCAAGAGTACCAACAAGTATGTCAACTCCATCTGCTCTTGTATACTCCTCAGTGCCCCTTCCTGTTTCTCCAAAAGCGCCAACACCATGAGAGTCATCCACTATCACAATAATATTCTCCGGAAAATGAGAATCATATCGCTTGCTTATTTCAGAGATTTTATCGACAGGAGCATAATCTCCCCTCATACTGAATATGCCATCCGTTACTATGATTACCCTCTTCGCGTTTCCAATTGATTCTTTTATTTTTGCTTCAAGATCATTCATATCAAGGTGCTTATAAATCTTCTTATCCTTTGGTCTTGAAAGCCTTACTGCATTTATTATGCAGTTGTGGTTTAATTCATCACTTATCACGATAGTTTCTTTTGAAGTAAGGGAAGCAAGAATTCCAATCACTGTAGCATATGCTGCGCTAAATATCATAGCATCATCTCTATTATGAAACGCCGCGAGTTTCTTTTCGAGATCCCTGTGTGCTTTGAATGTTCCACTAATGAAACGGACTGCACCAGGACCAACGCCAAAATTCTTAGCAGCTTCCTCTTCTGTTTCTATCATTTCCTTCTTCAAGGATAGCCCGAGGTATGAATTTGAATTCATTCGGAGAAATTCTTTGTCACCCATCCCCTTGAGAAAATACCTGGGGCCCTTTTCTCCCTCCGGTTTCTTTATCCTTGTAATTATAAACTCTTTCCCCTTCATTGTCCCTTTTTCTTTCAACCCATTTAAGTAATCTGTTAAAACCTTTTCAAAATTATACAATGCCATTTTTAACCTCCTATGGTTTTTGAAGTTTTAATTTTAATTTCTCAATCATATCACTTACCATTGCCTTTAGATCATATACAGGTTCCCATCCCCACTCATCCCTCGCAGCAGAATCGTCCATATGGTTTGGCCAGGAGTCTGCAATTGCCTGCCTCACAGGATCTATTTCATAGCTTATCTTAAACTCTGGAATTATTTTTTTGATCTCCTCTGTAAGTTGGGCAGGGGTGAAACTGAAGGCAGTAACATTAAAGGCATTTCTGTGTTTTAATCTTGATGGATCAGCTTCCATAAGATCAACTGCGGACTTTAATGCATCTGGCATATACATCATATCAAGCATGGTATCCGACTTCAAAAAACAGGTGTAACTCTTCTTTTTTATAGCCTCGTAAAATATTTCAACGGCATAATCTGTAGTTCCTCCCCCGGGGAGAGTTACATATGAAATTATTCCTGGATAACGTAATCCCCTCGTATCAACCCCAAAGCGGGTAAAGTAATAATCAGCAAGTAATTCACCTGCGACTTTTGTTACTCCATACATTGTATTAGGTCTCTGAATGGTATCTTGAGGTGTGTTGTCCTTTGGTGTATTGGGGCCGAAGGCAGCAATAGAGCTTGGAATAAATACTGAACAATTTTGTTCCCTTGCTACTTCAAGAACATTGTATAATCCATTCATATTCACATCCCAGGCAAGTTGAGGCTTGCTTTCACCAACTGCTGAGAGGATGGCGGCAAGATGGTAGATAGTCCCAACACCATATTTTTTGACGGTTTCCGAAACCTGCTCAATTTTCCCAACTTCGATAAATACAAATGGCCCTGAATTCCGTAACTCATCAGAGGGCTGTTTTCTATGGCCTGCAGCAACCACATTATCACCACCATATTTATCCCTCAAATACATTGTTAATTCAGAGCCAATCTGACCAACTGCACCTGTAACTAATATTCTCTTCATAAGCACTCCTTTTTTAGCTGATTATAAAGTAATTCAAAACTTTGTCAACCTTCCAATTCGTCACGTCCGATTACTATAAAAAAACCATATTTACTACTTTGAAAAATCAAATATTTCAGGTTGTGTTAATATTAAATAATCTTTTACAGACATAATTATTGAATCGGTTAAAGATCCAGCATTGAAGGCAATTCTTGTATTTCTAACGATTGAATTATCCAGGTATAAATCTAAATTAATTAAAGGTCTTCCGAAGGGAGGAATAGCTCCAGGCTCGAGGCCCGTTAATTTCAAGAGCTCTTCTTTTGTTGCAAATCTAATTTTTTTGGCATGGAAATATTTCTTTATGGCGGATGAATTTATTTTTTTTGATGCACTCAAAACAAAGATCTTAAAACTATCATCTATCTTTAAGATGAGTGCCTTTCCTCCAATCGACAGCTCTTCACCACGTGCCAATGCAGATTCTTCCGAGGTTCTTGTAGGTCTATGATGCACTGTTCTAAAATCAATTGATTTAGATGTTAGTAAGGTCTTAATTTTATTGAACATTGTATTATGAATTAAATTTTATTGAAATTGACCTGTTTGTCAATCTTATTGATTTCTGTGATTGTTACTTAAAAACTTATAGGAGAATATAGAAGGAAGGATATAGAGAATAGCTATATCCAATAATCTCTCTTGACCAAAATAGATATTGCATTATTATCCCATTATGGTCTTATTAATTTTTTTATCATTTGATACAAATATTCAGGACTTTATCCAGACAAAAAGAAGTCCATTTTTGGATAATGCAATGGAGATTGTCTCAGACCTTGGGACAAGAGATGCAGCACTTGCTTACTGCTCACTAACACTACTCGGAGATACAAAAATGAGGAATACTGGACGGGACATGTTTCTTTCTATGCTTACCAGTCAAGCAATAACATCTATTTTGAAAATTACAGTAAACAGAAAAAGGCCTGATGGTAGTGATGATAGATTTAATTCATCATTTCCCTCCGGTCATGCGTCAGGTAGTTTTGCTATAGCATATATCTACTCAAGTACCTATACTAATTATAGAGTTCCTCTTTACTCCTTCGCTACGATTGTTTCTTTCTCCAGAATTTATTTGAACAGACATTACACAACAGATGTTATCGGAGGCGCATTGGTCGGTATTTTTTCAGGTTATCTTGTGAAAAGAATAGAGGATAAGCTTACAAAAAGGAGGCGTTAATGGATATAGATTGTATAAGGGAAGATTTTCCCATCCTGAAAAAAGGGATTATTTATCTTGATAGTGCCGCTACTTCACTCACACCAGAAGTTGTAATAGATACAGAAATGGATTATTACCATAACTTTAATGCAAATATTGCAAGGGGAGTGTATGAATTTTCCTCTATTGCTACGGAGAAATACGACCAGGCACATAATAAAGTAGCAAGGTTCCTTGGAGCTGAAAAACAGGAAATAATATTTACAAAGAACACCACAGATGGAATTAATTCCCTTGCCTTTGCATTACCCTGGAAAAAAGGTGACAAAATCATAACTACACTAATCGAACATCATTCAAATTTTCTTCCCTGGCTTAAAGTTTCTGAAATTTTTGGTGCCAAAGTGATAAAGATAAAACCCAATGAAGAGGGTATATTTAATCTTAAGGATTTTGAAAATGCAATTGATAGACACACAAAGTTAATTGCTGTTAACCATGTATCTAATGTGTTAGGTACAATAAATGATATAAAGGGAATCGTAGAGATTGCTAAAAAGATAGGTGTCCCTGTCCTGGCTGATGGGGCTCAGGCTGCACCGCATCTGCCAGTAAATCTCAAGGAACTCGGTGTTGATTTTTATGCAACAAGCGGTCATAAGATGCTCGGTCCCACTGGTACAGGTATCCTGTATATAGATAAGAAATGGTTCGATAAATTAAAACCTGCTCTTATTGGAGGTGGAACAATAAAAGATGTAGATATTGATTCGTACATCCTTGATCATCCATACGAGCGTTTTGAACCTGGGACGCCTAATATTGCAGGCGGTATTGCACTGGGTGAGGCTGCTGATTACTTAATGAAAATAGGAATGGAAAATGTTATGAATCATGAGAATGAGTTGAGCATAAAAACAATAGAAGGCCTTAAATCTATTGGAGTAACTGTCTTTGGTCCCAAAGATTATAACAAAAGGATCGGTGTCGTTTCATTTGAAATAAAGGGTTTAACCCCACACAAAGCAGCATTCTTGTTATCCGATATGTTTAACATAGCCGTTAGATCAGGACATCATTGTGCATACAATATATTAAAGCATATAATAAATAGACCCCTTGGTACCTGCAGGGCATCATTTTATATATATAACACAGAAGAGGAAATAGATATGTTTCTGAATGCTGTAAATGAAATAAAGGGAATGGTATGATAAATGTAAAGTTTAAACCTACACCGATATGCCATAAAGGCGGAAGGGGCAACTACAAGATTATCCCTGAGAAAAAGATCACCTATGATCTTGACAGGCTTGAAAAAAAGGAAGGGTTTAAAACAAGACGACCAACCAAAGCTATTCTTATTATGGAAAAAGATGATATAAGCTGGGTATTTTCCAATAAGAATGGGCATGTGATGATTGAAAATGTTGTCCCAGATACACCTGAAAAGGCATTAGAACTGCTTATGGAGGCATTGAATTAAAAGGGCTCTGATTGTAATAGTAGTTTTAATTGTCATCGTCTCCATTATCTTCCTACGCGTAAAACAAGCTGATGAGAGGATGTTCTTTTTTGATACCTATGTAGAGATGAAATTTTATTATAGGAATCCTATCATTAAAAAAAGGACGATTGAAAGAATAAAGAAAACATTCCAATATATTGATTCTGTGGGTTCTAATCTGATTGATACAGCGGTTGTTAATCCGATGATATCAAGGATCACAAAGGATGCAATAAAGTTGTCATATTTTACTAATGGAGCCTTTGATCCATCAATTGGAATAATTTCGCGTCAATGGAATAGATTCAAAAAACCTATTCTGCCAGATTCTAACAGGATAAAAAGACTTATAAGTCTTGTTGACTATAGAAAGATCTTGATAAAAGGTGATACTCTCCTACCTGGTAAGGGGCAGGTAATTGATCTGGGAGGTATTGCGAAGGGATATGCACTCGATACAGCTATTGCGATTATGAAATCCTTTGGAATAAAGAGTGGTCTGGTTAACGCTGGTGGAGATATTAAGCTCCTTGGGAAAAAATATAGAAAGAGTGAGTGGATGATTGGTTTACAGGATCCAAGAGATAAAGAATCTATACTTGATACCCTTAAGATCCATAGTTGTACAGTTGCCACATCAGGGGACTACGAACGGTATTTTATAATAGACGGGAAAAGATACCATCATTTACTCGACCCCAAGACAGGATTTCCTTCAAGAGGGTGTATGTCTGTCACAGTGATCAGTAAGAATGGTGAACTTGCAGATGGTCTTGCAACCGCTATATTTATAATGGGACCGACAAAAGGAAAAAACTTTATGGAAAAAAATAATATAAGAGGAATTATAATAGATTCACTTAAAAACGAAATAAAGGTAGGATTATGAAAGAGGCAATGTATTACGAAAAATTAGAGAATAATGTAGTAAGGTGTAACCTTTGTTCCCATCACTGTGTATTAAAACCAGGGGAAGTGGGTATTTGTTTAGGAAAAA
This sequence comes from uncultured bacterium, assembly GCA_964596115.1. Taxonomy (GTDB): domain Bacteria; phylum Hydrothermota; class UBA3072; order UBA3072; family B12-G15; genus CAZQRW01. The sequence continues at coordinate 6,842 of CAZQRW010000025.1, read as the reverse complement.
AGAACATAGACGGAACACTTTATGCGATAAATTATGGAGAGACAACATCCCTTGCCATTGATCCTATTGAAAAAAAACCCCTTTTCAACTTTTTCCCTGGTACTCAAATTCTTTCTACTTCTCCAAATGGATGTAATCTAAGATGCCCTTTTTGTCAAAACTATAACATCTCAGTTCTTGAAACACCTACCAAATATATCTCACCTGAAGAACTTGTAAACCTTGCAAAGTACTACAGAACTCCATCTATTGCTTTTACATATTCTGAGCCTTTGATATGGTATGAGTATATATTAGATGTTGCAAAAATAGCGAAACCAATAGGTCTGAAATTAGTATTAGTAACAAATGGAATGATTGAAGAGGAGCCTCTGCGCAATTTGCTGAAGTATATAGATGCTATGAATATAGATCTAAAAAATATGGACCCTGGTTACTACAGAAAGGTATTGAAGGGGGATCTGGAAAGTGTTAAGAGAACAATTTCTATTAGTCAAGAAGAAATTCATATCGAAGTTACAAACCTCATTATTCCTGGGGATAATGATACCAATGAACAAATCCATAGCGTTGTTGATTTTGTCTCATCTTTGAGAGATACTATCCCTTTACATTTCTCACGATATTTTCCAAATTTCAAGTATAATAGACCCCCTACACCTATTGAGACATTAAGAAAGGCATATGACATTGCACGAGAAAAATTAAAGTATGTTTATGTAGGAAATGCATTTATAAAAGGGACTGAAAACACTTATTGCCCGGAATGTGGGAATATGCTGATAGAGAGATATGGATATTCGGTAAATATATCAGGAATAAAAGGGGGAAAATGCAGTCGTTGTGGAAGGAAAGTAGACATCGTCTTATAGGGACCTCAGATGTTGTCCTAATATTGGTTCTATTTTCTACTATTTTGCTTATCCCTAAGAAAAAGGGAGAAAATGTAGAAATATATGTTGACGGAAGACCAAAATTTGTATATCCTCTAAACATAGAGAAAACGATTATGGTTAAAGGGAGATTAGGAGAATCGATTGTAGAAATAAGGAGAGGAAAGGTGCGAATGGAAGAATCTGCATGTCCATTAAAATTGTGTGTGAAGCAAGGATATATTTCGAAACAAGGTGAAGAAATTATATGCGTGCCGAATAGGGTAATTATTAGAATCATTGGAGGGAAACTTGACTGTATCACAAAATAAAATTGCAATTATGGCAGCCTTTATCGCTCTTTCTTCAGCACTCTATGCAATTGAAACATTCATTCCCAAACCTTTTCCATTTATAAGGGTAGGGCTGGCGAATATTATTGTGCTTTTCGTTATAATTCAATTTGGTTTTATGGAGGGACTCATTCTTGGTGTCTCAAAATCGATTATAGGCTCTATTATTACTGGTTCGCTCTTATCTCCGTCATTTATCCTTTCTATATCCGGTTCTTTTGTTGCTGTTTTATTGATGTATGCCATATGGAAAACACATTTATTTGGAATAATTGGTCTAAGTGTTTTAGGGTCAGTTAGTAATATTATTACACAGTTACTGATTGTTTCCTTGCTTTTCACAGGCATCCCCTCAGCTAAATATTTATTTCCACTATTAGTTATTGTTGGAACTATAAATGGGATTATAACAGGATTTTTCACATTTTATCTTCTAAAATTTTATAAAAGGAGGTTCTGTGTCACCAATGAGGATTAGCAAAAGAGTAGGTTTATCGCTTTTTATAATTTTTATTGGGGGAGTAATTGGGGGAGTAATTGGCCAGGCAATAGGTATGATACTACCAGAAGGTATAGTTAAATCTTTCTTTTTGAATTATGTGTCTTTTGGATTTTCACCTTTTAAGGTTGACCTTTATTTTATTAAATTTACACTTGGGTTAATGTTTAGATTTAATATAATGAGCATAATAGGTGTTTTAATACTGGGGTATTTGTTAAGATGGCTATACTAAGGGGCGTCAGGAATCTTCTTATTGCAAATGTAGCAATCTTTATCTTAGAGCTAATTTTGCCGGCTTCGTATAGATTTGAATATCTTTTTGGCCTTGTTCCTTCTATGTTTTTTAAGGGATATGTTTATCAGGTCTTTACATATATGTTCTTACATGGTGGTTTTATGCATATCTTTTTCAATATGTATGCATTGTGGCTATTTGGGAGTGAACTTGAATACTACTGGGGCACAAAGGAATTTTATAAATATTACTTCATTACAGGTATTGGGGCAGGTCTTATATATTCTTTGTTTAATTTTCATTCACAGGTCCCGGTAATTGGTGCATCAGGGGCAATATTCGGACTTTTACTGGCATATGGTATGCTTTTCCCCAATAGGAAACTTATAATTTTCCCCTTATTTATTCCAATTAAGGCAATTTATTTTGTCTGGATCTATGGGGGAATAGAATTTTTACTAATCTTTGCTGGTGGTGGACACATCGCTCATCTTGCCCATCTGGGTGGCATTGCCGTAGGATATCTTTATTTAAGATGGAAGAGAAGAAGGTTATACTAAAACCAATAAGGAGGTAATTATGAAATTGCTTGTTTCAGATCCAATAAGTGGAAGGGCAATCGATGGTATCAAATCATTGGGTATTGAACTTGATTATAAACCAGATGTGGATGCTGAAGAATTGAAGCAAATTATAAAAATCTATGATGGAATTGTAGTCAGGAGTAGAACAAAGGTAAGAAAGGAATTAATCGATATTGCCAGTAATCTTAAATTTATCATCAGAGGGGGGGTTGGACTTGATAATATTGATGTGGAATATGCAAAATCAAAGGGTATAAAGGTGTTCAATACACCTGCTGCAAGTTCCATCTCAGTGGCAGAACTCTCCATTGCCTTTATGTTTGCACTTTCGAGACATATCGTAAAAGGTACCGATTCTTTAAGAAAAAATGAATGGCTGAAGAAAAAACTTAAGGGGACAGAACTTTTCGGCAAAACCCTTGGAATTCTTGGGATGGGTAGGATAGGAAGAGAGGTGGCAAAAAGGGCTATCTGTCTTGGGATGAAGGTTATTGGGTATGATCCTTATATTAAAGGTGTAGATATAGAAGGAGTTATACTTACTTCACTTGAGGATGTACTATCAAATGCAGACATTATAACACTCCATCTACCTCTGACAGAGGAAACAAGGCATATGATAAATAAAGATTCATTTGAAAAGATGAAAAATGGGGTTATTTTGATCAATTGTGCAAGGGGTGGAATAGTAGACGAGAATGCTCTTTATGAATACCTTAAAAATGGCAAGGTTAAGGGTGCAGGGTTCGATGTTTTTGAGAAAGAACCCCCTGAGGGGAATAAATTATTCGATCTGGACAACTTCTACGCAACCCCACATATAGGAGCTTCAACTTCGGAAGGACAGGACAGGGTAGGGGAGGAGATAGTTAGAATCCTGAAGGAAATCGAATAATTATTGTTGGTAGCAAAATTGAAGGCGTAACTGTGGCAATGCCTTTTGTTAAGCATTATAACAAATGGAGGTAATAAAATAAAAAACCAGGAAGATTTTTCATTTTATTCACATTTTGTTGGTTTTATAGCAGCAATAGTTGGCACTGTTCTTTTGCTATATGTTTCAAGAGAAACAGTTTCAAAATCAATCCTTTCAATTATATATGGTTTTTCCGTCATATTTTTATTTTTAGCAAGTTCTTTATATCATGCTTTTAAACGAAAAGAAAATGAGGTTAATATTTTTAGAAAATTGGATCACTTTGCTATATTTGTAATGATAGCGGGAACATATACACCAATATGTTTCATATATCTTACAGGAAATTTGAGATGGGCAATTATTATTGTTCAATGGTCATTGGTTTTGGCAGGTTTTTTCTTTAAGTTTTTTTATTTAAAAGTGCCACGGTATCTATATACAATAATTTATCTAATAATGGGTTGGGTTGGCATAGTAACAATAAAAGAGTTTATAATGGTTATGTCCAAAAGTTCAATAATATTTCTTTTTGCTGGTGGTATATCATACACAATTGGAGCTTTATTTTATATAATGAAAAAGCCTATAAAAAGATTGGGCTTTGGTTTCCATGAGATTTTTCATCTTTTTATTCTTCTGGGGGCATTTCTCCACTATTTATTGATATATACTGCAATTGCTGGATAATATTTTAAGCAAGGGAAGGATACTGGGTAAGACAGGGTAGAAGTATAGAGAAGTGGGAAGTAAGAAGTGGAAAAGCGGAAGTAACAGATGGTAATGTGGAATGAAAACTACTTACTACACTCAGGTTCGCTCTCACAAGATTTTATCTTGCCCTTAAATACTAACCTCCCTCAAAAACATTGGTAAAACTTGAAATTTAAAGACTGACACAAGGGGTACTTGAGGGGTTGACAGAAAAGGTTTAAATGCTACATTTCTGAAAAAAGGAGGAGGTATGACATACAGTTCAAACGATCTTATGAAAATTGATGAAACGTATGGTGCACACAACTATCTTCCTTTACCAGTAGTAATTTCAAAGGGTGAAGGAGTTTGGGTTTGGGATGTTGAGGGTAAAAAGTATATGGATATGCTATCATCATATTCAGCGTTAAACCAGGGGCATTGCCATCCAGATATTGTAAATGCGGCGAAAAAACAACTTGATAGTTTGACTCTGACCTCAAGGGCATTTTATAACGATAAACTGCCACTGTTTTTAAAAAAGGTTGCTGAGTTGACAGGTATGGAAATGGTTCTACCTATGAATACAGGTGCAGAGGCTGTAGAGACTGCTCTAAAAGCTGCAAGAAAATGGGGTTACTATAAAAAAGGGATTGAGAAATATAATGGTGAAATTATCATTGCTGAGAACAATTTTCACGGCAGAACAATAACGATTATATCATTCTCATCAGAAGAACAATACAGAGATGGTTTTGGGCCCTTTACTCCAGGCTTCAGAATGGTTCCCTATGGCAATTTAGATGCAATAAGGGATGCATTTAACAAAAATACGATAGGTGTAATGGTGGAACCAATACAAGGAGAAGGAGGTATTATAATACCACCAGAAGGTTATCTAAATGGAATAAAAAATCTATGTAAAGAGAACAATGCACTTTTTATACTGGATGAAGTCCAGACAGGCCTTGGGAGAACAGGAAAAATGTTTGGCTGGGAATGGGAGGGTGCAAAACCAGATATGATTATACTTGGCAAAGCAATGAGTGGAGGTGTTTCTCCAGTATCCGCTGTGGCTGCTTCAAAGGAAATACTTGGAGTATTTAATCCAGGAGATCATGGTTCAACCTTTGGCGGAAATCCACTTGGTGCTGCAATTGGAATTGCTGCTCTCGATGTTCTTGTGAAGTATAACCTTCCTCAAAGATCGCTTGAAATGGGAGAATATTTTATGTCGAAACTCAGAACCTTGAACAACCCTGTTATAAAAGAAATACGTGGGAAAGGATTGTTTATAGGCATTGAATTAAATAAACCAGCAAGAGAGTATGCCGAAAAATTAATGGGGGAGGGGCTATTATGCAAAGAGACCCATGAATATGTTATAAGATTTGCACCTCCATTAATTATCACAAAAGAAGAGATAGATTGGGCATTTGAAAAGATAAAAAAGATTCTATCCTGAGTTTTAGGGGAGGTTAAACACCTCCCCTTTTAATTTGTTGTATTTTTTCTTGAATTGTATTTGGGCCTATAGACTGTGAGGCAATTTTTGCTCCAAATTTTGCAGATTCAAAGGGATCCTCAGTTTTTAAATACATCGATATGAAGGCTCCACTAAATATATCTCCAGCACCTATGCTGTTCCCCTCTTTTCTCTCAACACCAATTTCTACAGTTATATTTTTATAATTCACGAGAACTCCCTTAGCCCCTTTCGTTATGAGAATTATTTTACTGTATGGGAAGGAGTTAAAAGAATTAAACCTCCCCTTCATTATGATCTGAGATTCCCTCTCGTTCATCTGTATAATATCAAAGTATGAAAATATTATGTCTTCCTCTTTAGCAGTAAGATTACGAAAGTAACGTTTCCCATTTTTATCAATTCCAAGAAGCATACTATGAATATCAATCATTCTTTTGCAAGAGAAAAATTTAGTTATATCCTCCAATGTTTGAATGGAAAATTCTTTACCCATAACAGGATTTATATGCAAGAAATCTACATTAGATAACTCTTTTAAGTGATTTAATTCTATCTGAGGAGAAAGTGGAGTAATAAATTCTATTCTGTTATTTTCATCTATAATATGGAGTCTATTAACATTTGTGCCATTAGAGATAAGAATTTTCTTTGTACTGATATTCAATGGAAGGATTTTTAATAATGCTGAGAGTCTATCACTTCCGACATAGGTTACTGGGATTATATTGAGTGTATTATCGAGTGATAGAGATAAAATGTTAAAGATAATTCCCCCCCAGGATTCATAAACCCTTCCTTTTCTATGGACTATGTCGTAACTGACGCTTCCGCATACAGCTACCCTTTTCATAACATAATTTTAACCATATTTATTTATCTTGCAAGAAAGTTTATCTTCCTAATAAGACAAGGTAGAAGAAGGTATAGTTTATTTTAGTTTTTTATTTTTTGGTCTCCTGTAAAGAAAAGCCTCACAATCATTAAACTTCATTGCCTCATATAAGGATTCACACGAAAAGGTATTCATTGCTTCATACATATTTCTATATGAAATATATATTGAATTTCGTAGGAAATCAACTCTTTTTGCAAGTCTCTTTTCTGTATCCATTCTTATACCTTTCTTTCTTTACCCCCACTTAGTCTCCCCCGTTGAGGGGGAGAGAGGGGGAGGAAGTTTCCCTCCCTTCAAGGGAGA
>CAZQRW010000024.1:0-30973 GCA_964596115.1 uncultured bacterium | reverse complement strand
GTTATTTTTACCTCTAAAGTGGAGAAGTGGAAAAGTTTTTTTCTCCATTCTCCATCCTTCCTTCTTCATTCTTCGTCTTTTCTTCACCCCCACTTAGTCTCCCCCGTTGAGGGGGAGAGATGGAGGGAAAGTTTCCCTCCCTTCAAGGGCGAGGAGGTTATTTTTACCCCTAAAGTAGAGAAGTGGAAAAGTTTTTTTCTCCATTCTCCATCCTTCCTTCTTCATTCTTCGTCTTTCATCCTTCATTATCCCTTCTTCGTTTTCTTATACCTCCTTTTCTGGAGACATATATTTTACTATTTTCGTGTTGATTTTTAAATGAGGCAATGTATTATATTTCATGTTGATTTTTAATGAGAGAAATCGACAACTTGCATAAAACAAGATTAGATGTATTATAAAAAAATGGAATCTATGAATATAAAACGCTATTTGGTCATTCTTTTTATCTCATTTTCTCTTTTAGGCAAGGGGTATAAATTTGAATATTATTTTAAATCGGGTGAAAGAATTATTTATTTCATTAATGAGATTCAGCAGGTTTCTTCACTTAAGTCTAAATACCAGGATACTATGAAGATGTCTATAACAATGATAGATTCGGTACTCTTTGCATCCTCAGATTCGGTAGTGATAATGTCAAGAATTAAAGATGTATCTGGGAGTGTCGTACTTAATAAGAAAAAAATGGATATACCAAATAAGGATAAATTGATAGGCACAAAGATACTGAAGACTATTGTAAACGGTAAAATCGTGAAAACGAGATCCATAAATACGAATAGCAAACAAACCAATCCCGGGACTATTTATTTTCCATTGCCACAAGAACCGATTTCTGTTGGTGATACCTGGATAGATGAAGATAAGGAGCAATCCAGTAGATTTGAACTTGAGAGTGTAAAAAAAGGGATAGCAAGTATTTCTTTCATTGTCACACCGAAGGGAAATACGGAAGGAAAGATATATGGCAATATATTTTTCAATATTTCTAAGGGTAAAATTATAAATGAGAGCTTGAAATCTGAACTTTTTGTTAAATCCAGATGGAGAAAAGTATTTCATATTACAGGGTCAGCAAATATTGAGAGGGTTCAATGATACAGGTGTATACAGGGGATGGAAAAGGAAAGACCACAGCTTCAATAGGGCTCGCAATACGGGCAAAAGGTAGAAATAAAAAGGTTATAGTTATACATTTTCTTAAGTCAGAAAAATCGGGAGAGGATTATATTCTAGACAAACTTGGGATACCTGTTTATATGTTTGGTGCAGGGTTTTTTGACCCTAAAAATCCACCGGAGAAAATAAAAAAAATTGTCGAAAATGGTATTCACTTTGCGTTAGAAACGATAAACTCAGGCAATTTTGATATAGTGATCCTTGATGAGTTGAACTACGTCTTTTTTGTAAGACTATTTGACCCTGTAATTTTCTTTGATGAAATAAAGAGAGCAAAAATCGAATTAATAATTACAGGAAGGAATGCCCCTAAATATGTAATAGAAAGGGCTGACCTTGTCACAGAGATGAAAGAGGTGAAACATTACTTTCACAATGGAGTAGATGGTAGACCAGGTATCGAATACTAAAAATGCAAGCACCTTTCCACGTTATAAGTTTTTTAATTTTCTGTAGAGGGTAGAGAGATGAATGCCAAGGATCTTTGCAGTGAGTTTTTTATTACCCCCTGTTTCTTCTAATGTTTTTTTTATCATTTCTTTTTCGAGATTTTTGAGATTTGTTGATTCAATCTTGGTTGGACGAGTGAAATATTTTTTAATAATATTACCATAAATAATCCTTTCACTCTCAAGCACATATATTCTTTCTACAAGATTTTCCAATTCCCTTACATTCCCGGGCCATGGATATGCCATAAATATTTGCATCGCATCCTTGGAAAAAGTTTTTTCACCCATACCCAATCTATGAGATATTTTCTCAAGAAAAAAATTGATAAGTAATGGAATATCTTCTTTTCTTTCCCTAAGCGGTGGTATATGAAGAGGAATAACATTCAATCTGAAAAATAAGTCTTCTCTAAATTTACCTTCTTTTATATAAGTATTCAGGTTTTTATTTGTAGCAGAGATTATTCTTACATCAACCTTTTCTGGCTTTGTGTCTCCAAGAGGGACAAATTCCTGATTTTGCATTACCCTTAAAAGCTTTGGTTGAAGTAATAATGGAAGTTCTGAGATCTCATCAAGGAATAATGTGCCTCCATTTGCAGCCTTGAACAATCCTTCCTTATTATTAGTTGCCCCGGTGAATGCGCCTTTCTTGTACCCAAATAATTCACTTTCAAGGAGATTCTCAGGTATAGCTGCACAATTTACAGGAATAAATCTACCAACCCTCGGGGATGAATAGTGTATCTTTCTTGCTATTAATTCTTTTCCTGTACCGCTCTCACCACTTATAAGTATCGTTGTATTGATATCTTTAACCTTTTCAATGAATTTCTTTATTTCTTTTATCTGAGGACTTTTACCAATTATTTCCAGCTCTGCGAGTTTCTCTTTTTTCAAGGTTTGAACTCCTTTTACAAACCTTCTATGTTTCAATGCACTTTTCACTCTGAAAATAATTTCGTCTATTTCAAATGGTTTAACAATATAATCATTTGCACCGGCTCTCAGTGCTTCCACAGCACTTTCAAAGGATGAAAAGGCTGTCATAAGTATAACAAATACATCTTTATCAACGTTTTTGATCTTTTTTAGTAGTTCAATTCCATTCATCCCCTCCATTTTAATATCTGTTATTACAAGGTCGAAGCCATTTTCATTAAACAAATCAAGGGCTTCTCTTGCATCGTCACTGATAGTAACAGTGTAGCCTTCTTTTTCGAATGCTATTTTTAGAATCTCTGTAAGGTGTTTTTCGTCATCAACTATCAACAATTTCTCATTCATAATTTAACCCTGAAAGTTGTCCCTTTTTTTAGGATTGATTGTACCTCAATCTTCCCATTATGAAGCTCAACAATTTTTTTTGCAATGGCTAATCCAAAACCATGTCCTTCTTTATGGGTGGAAAAAAAAGGAGAAAATATTTTATTCAAATTCTCCCCTGGGATTCCTTCGCCGTTATCTACAACCTCTATTACTAATTTGCCATCCCTTTTAAAGCTGTTTATAGCTATTTCTCCATTTTCATTTACTGCGATAAGAGCATTTTCCAGAAGATTGATAATTACTTCCTTTATTTTGGTGGAATCGAGGGAATAATAAAGATTTTTTTCAACATTTGTTGATATTTTTATATTTTTGTTGAACTTAGGATGGAATTTTATTGATTTTATACTGTTCTCTATTAACTGATTTATATTTGTCTCTTCACGCTCGATTTCAAGTTTTTTCGCAAAATTAAGAAAATCCCGCACCATTTTTTCAATTCTATCACTCTCAACAAAAATATAATCCCACAATTTTTCTTTCTCTTGGTCGTTTATTTTTTTGTTTCTGAGAATTTCTGCTGCCCCTTTTATAGAGGTAATTGGATTTCTGATTTCATGAGCAATGTCAGCAGAGAATTTCCCGAGAGTTACTATTTTATCATAAGATCTAATCCGTTCTTCAAGTTCCTTTCTCTCAGTGATATCATTTGCTATGATACCTTTTCCTTTTCTTCCTCCCTTTAATTCAAAAGTTGATAAGTTAAGAAATCGATTATTTATTTTTATTTCTTTTTCTGCTCCCTTTTCAACAAGTTCTAAGATGGCTTTTTTTAAGTTGTCATCCAGTTTATCCCAGATTTTTTCACCCTTTTTTATATCTACGCCTATAAATTCTGAGAATTTCTCATTTAGAAATACAACTTTTCCATTTGTGTCAATAGTTATTATTCCAGAATTGATAGAATTGATGATATCATCGGTGGTAATTCTAAGTGTCTCAACTTCAGACTGCAACCTTTCTGCAATAAAGGCAGAAATAGCTGCCACCAGGTAAAAAAGGAGTGAATATATTAGAAATTTTAGATAAGCAACCGCAAATGGGGGAGGCGGAAGCCTGAGTAAGAAGAGTTTTTGGGGTATAAAAAAAAGATTCCCGAATATCAAAATTCCATATAAAATTGTATTAAAAGTGGCGATGAGGAATGTATTTCGCACAGAAAGATAAGTTGCTGCCAGTAGAATAACAATAAAATAAAATGGGCTGAAAGGGCTATCGATACCACCTGTAATAAAAAGTAAATACGTTAAAAAAAAGGATTCTGCAATTAATTCCCTTAATCCAATTGATTTTTTTATTAAGAGTATATATAATGAATCCAGTAGAATTATTCCTGCAAAAATAAAAATAGGGAGAAAGCTTCTCCCCTCTCCCTGTAGGCGGATGATTTCCACTGTTATAATAGAGAAATAGAATATTAGCCTTGGTATTATGTACCACCGTTGGTTTGTCTTCATTAACCTCCCCCGATGAATTCCGAGGCAAGCTTAAATATTGGAAGATACATTGCCATTAACAGGCCTGCTACAACAACACCAAGAAAGACTATTACGATAGGTTCAATGGCAGACATCAGATTTTCCACTGCTTGATCGACTTCTGCATCATAAAAGTCGGCTACTTTATTTAACATATCATCCAATCCACCTGTTTGCTCCCCAATAGTGATCATCTGGACTACCATTGGAGGAAATAGCGCCTTTTCCTTTGCCAGAGGATTTGCAATGGATTCACCCTGTGCAATACTCTGACGAGAACGCAGAATTGCTTGTTCTATAACCTTATTTCCTGCTGTTTTTGCGGTTATCTCAAGTGCATCAAGGATATTTACACCACTAGAAAGAAGAGTGGCGAGTGTTCTTGAAAACCTTGCAAGTGCCTGTTTTTTTAGCAGATCACCAAAAATAGGAACTTTCAAAAGGAATGCATCAATTTTAAAGTGTCCACTTTCAGTTTTATAGAGGGCTCTTATGATAACAACAAGTGCAATAAGGAATACTGTAATCCATATGATATTTTTTTTCAGGAAGTTACTCAATGCCATTACAATTCTTGTAGGGGCGGGTAATGTAGCCCCAAAGCCAGCATACATACCTGCAAAAACTGGTATTACGAATAACAGCATAATTGCAACTGCCCCTAAGGTAACAAGAAAAATCATAGCAGGATATATCATTGCACCTTTGATCTTTCTTATTATCTCTGCACTTTTTTCAAGATAAGTTGCAAGTCTTTCCAAAATGACATCAAGTGCGCCGCCCTGTTCGCCAGCTGCGACCATACTAACATAAAGGTCAGAAAAAACAGATTTCTGTTTTTTCAATGCATCTGCCAGCGTGGAGCCACCTTCTACATCACCAATGACTTTTTTTAATATTGATTTGAAATTAGACTTTTCAACCTGTTCAGCCTGGATCTCAAGGCATTTTATTAAAGGTAGTCCAGCATTTATCATTGTAGCAAATTGTCTTGTAAAAATAGCGAGATCTCTACCTGAGATACCTTTTTTCATAAAAGAAAGGCTTAATTCTTTTGGTTTTGGCTTAACAGAAGTTGGTACTATTTTTCTTTCTCTCAGCAGGTTGTAAACCTCCTGAGGATTTTTAGCAGTTATTTCTCCAGTCTGCAACCCTCCAGAAACACCCTTACCTTTCCATATATAAGTTGGCATATTTTCACCCCCCTATCGGATTACCATAGTTTTTTGTTCTATCATTTTTTCAAGTTCTTCGGGATTCCTGGAATAGGAGATAGCATCCTCAAGAGAAATGCTCCTTGACATATAGAGTTGATATAAAGATTGATTCATTGTTACCATCCCATATTTATGCCCAGCCTGGATGTGGCTATAAATTTGATGTATTTTGTTATCTCTGATCATTGCCTTTACCCCAGGAGTAGCATATAATATCTCCAGTGCTAATGCCCTTCCACCAGTAATTTTAGGTATAAGTGATTGTGTCATAATTGCAAGTATAACAAATGCAAGTTGTGCTCTTACCTGTGATTGTCTATTTGTTGGGAAAATATCAATAATTCTTGAAATTGATTCCGAGGCTGAGTTGGTATGTAGAGTAGCTAAAGTTAGATGGCCAGTTTCTGCGATTGTTAAAGCTGCTTCTGTTGTCTCAAGATCCCTCATTTCGCCAACCATAACAACATCTGGATCTTGCCTTAAAACATATTTTAGTGCCTTCTGAAAAGAAAATGTATCAGAACCAACCTGCCTCTGGTTAATTATGGCCATTTTGTGTTTAAACAAATATTCGATTGGATCCTCGATCGTTACAATGTGACATTTTCGCTCAGCACTTATCTTATCGATCATTGCAGCAAGCGTAGTTGATTTCCCGCTACCTGTTGGACCGGTAACAAGAATTAACCCCTTTTGTTTTGAGGTTATTTCACTCGCAATAGGAGGGAGTCCTAATTCCTTAAAACTTCTAATTTTCCAGGGTATTGTTCTAATTGCCATGGCAACTTGACCTCTCTGCAAGAAAACATTTGCCCTGAATCTTGAAAGCCCAGGTATACCGAAACTAAGATCAAGTTCCTTTTCCATTTCAAATTTTTTCTTTTGTTCGTCATTGAGAACACTATAGGAAAGTCTTTTTGCATCTTCAGGTGTTATTACATCATAATTTCCCGGTATCAATTGGCCATCTATTCTAAACATAGGTGGAGCAGCAACTGTTAAGTGAAGATCACTTGCATTTCTTCTGACCATTTCTTCCAATAAATCCCTAATATTAATTCCCATTTTTCCTCCTCACATTGCTGAAGTAACCCTTATAACTTCTTCTACAGAGGTTAAACCCTGTTTCAATTTAATTAAAGCATCCTCTCTAAGGGTCTTCATACCTTCTTTTATTGCCTGCTCCCTTAAATCATCGGATGTTGCCCTTTTAATAATCATATCCCTCAATGTTTTTGTCATTGGCATAACTTCTGTTACGGCAATTCTCCCTTTATATCCAGTATAGCCACAGAGTTGACAGCCTTTCCCACTTTTATATACAGTTGTTCCTTTCAAAATGTCTGGATCAATGCCTGCCTCTTCAAGAATCCTAATATCAGGGTTATCAGGTTCTTTACATTTTGGACAAACTTTTCTCATTAATCTTTGCGCCTGAATAAGATTCAAAGAAGAGGCAACAAGGAATGGCTCTATTCCCATATCTATTAATCTATTTATGGTACTGGGCGCATCATTTGTATGTATTGTTGATAAAACAAGATGACCTGTAAGAGCGGCTCTAATGGCAATTGAAGCAGTTTCACTGTCTCTGATCTCACCCACAAGAATTACATTGGGGGATTGACGGAGGAAGGCTCGGAGAGCCATTGCAAAGTCAAATCCAATATCTTCTTTGACCTGTACCTGATTTATACCCTTTATGTTGTACTCAACAGGATCTTCAACGGTTAATATCTGGATTTCAGGCTTATTTAGCCTTGCAAGCGCTGAGTAAAGTGTTGTTGATTTCCCGCTACCAGTTGGACCTGTTACTAAAACTAGCCCAAAAGGTTTCTCAATAGCTGAAATAAATTTTCTCAGGTTATCCTGCTCAAAACCTAATTTAGTCATATCAAGCATTAGAGATGATTTATCAAGTATTCTCATCACGACCTTTTCACCATGCATAACCGGAATAATACTTACCCTTAAATCGATTGGTCTTCCATCAACTTTAATTCTGATTCTCCCATCCTGGGGGATCCTTCTTTCAGCTACATTCATAGAGTTAGTCATAATTTTTATTCTTGCCACAAGTGCATTTTTCAGTCCATATGGGGGTTCAGCAATTTGTTGAAGAACACCATCAACCCGAAATCTTACCCTGATAACCTTCTCAAAAGGTTCTATATGGATGTCGCTTGCGCCCATTCTTACAGCTGTCGCAATAAGATAATTAACAAATTTAATAACAGGTTTTGAAGTGGCAGAAGAGGTATCTTCCTCTTCTTCTTCAAATTCTTCAACTTCAATATTATCTTCTTCAAATTCATCAAAATAAAATTCTTCGGATTCGGTCTCTTCGGCTTTTATACTTTTTACATCTTTTGAAACCTGGTAAAAACGAGTAAGAAGCTCGACCATTTTTGAGTGAGCAACTACTGCAGGTTGAATATCAAGTCCTGTATGGAATCTAACAGCATCTATTGCAGATATGTCACCAGGGTTCACCATACCCAGTATCAATGTTCTCCCCTTCCTTCTGACAGGAAAAATTTCATATCTATTAGCCATATCAGGAGGAACGAGCTTTGTAATTTCGGGATCAACATCCTGTACATCAATTGTTATAGCAGGAACTTTAAATTGTTTACTCAAGAATTTCAAAAGTGTATCTTCACTTATGTACCCTAATTTTATTAAAATACTTCCGAGTTTTTCAGCCGTTTTTTTCTGAAGTTCTAGCCCTTCTTTCAACTGTCTTTCACTTATGAGCCCGGCATTTTTTAAAATTATACCTAATTGTGCCATATTACCTCAGTGTTGTTTCTCTGGCTACTTCATAAATATCTGTTTCACCATTCAACATTTTTTTGACGGCTGCTTCCCTGAGGGTAATCATCCCTTCTTCAATGGCAGACTGTTCAATTTCTGCGTCAGTAGCTCTATCAAGTATGAGGTATTTAATTTTTTTAGTAACCGGTAACACCTCAAAAATTCCGATTCTACCTGTGTAACCCGTATTTTTACAAGCATCACAGCCTATTCCATGAAAGATTGTTTTTCCTTTAATTTCCGCGGGATCTATACCAAAATTTGAAAGTTCTTCGTTACTTACTTCATGGGGTGTTTTGCACTTTGGGCAGATTTTTCGGACAAGTCTCTGTGAAATTACTGCAATCAGGGTAGAAGCAATAAGAAACGGTTCCACACCCATATTTATAAGTCTTGTAACAGTAGCTGCTGCAGAATTTGTGTGAACAGTTGAAAGAACAAGGTGACCGGTAAGCGCAGCCCTTATCGCAATCTCTGTGGTTTCTTTATCTCTAATTTCCCCTACCATTATCACATCTGGATCCTGCCTTAAATATGACCTTAATGCAGAAGCAAATGTCAAACCTATGCTTTCGTTAACCTGAAGTTGGTTTACACCCATAAGACTATATTCTATAGGATCTTCTGCCGATGTGATGTTTATTTTAGGGTCGTTGATTTCATTCATAGCAGCATAAAGCGTTGTTGTTTTTCCGCTGCCAGTCGGGCCTGTAACCAATATTATACCGAAGGGATTTTTTAGTGACCTTAAAAAGACCTTAAGGGCATCTTCTTCGAATCCGAGCTCTTTGAGATTAAAGGATACCTGTGATCTATCAAGAATTCTCAGCGCAATTTTTTCACCATATAAAGTAGGAACTGTTGAGATACGAAAGTCAACCTTTCTCCCATTGACTCTTGCTTCGAACCTACCGTCCTGCGGCAACCTTTTTTCCTGTATTTTTAATTTGGACATAACCTTCAATCGTGAAATTATAGCCTTCATAAGTCTTTTTGGTGGTGGCTTGAATTCATGTAAAATTCCATCTATTCTGAATCGCACCCTAGCAGATTTTTCATATGGCTCAAGATGTATATCACTTGCCCTTGATTTTACAGCCTCACGTAGAATATGGTTTACATAATTAACAACAGGACCTGATTCTACCTGGGCGACAAGATCGCTAAACCCCTCCTTTTCTTCTTCCTCTTCTACTTCCATTAATTCCAAAGAATCTTCCAGACCCATTTCATCCATAACTTCATCCTCTAGCGCCTTTGTTTTATAGTGCTCTTCTAAAACTTTTTTTAATGCTTTTTCAGCTGCTATGTATGGTTTTATATCGAGACCGGTTCGAAATCTTACTGCATCTATTGCAAATATATCTTTAGGATTAATCATTGCCAAGGATAATTCCTTTCCATTTCTTTTAAGAGGAACTACGCCGTATTTCTGTGCTATTTCAGGTGGAAGGAGGTTAAGCACTTCCTTATCCATAGGGAATTCCGACAAAACAACGCCGGGTGTCTCATACTGCTCTGAAAGCGTTTTTACAAGCTCTTCCTCTTTTATATAACCCAGTTCGAGCAGATTAGTTCCAAGCCTGCCTCCAGATTGTCTTTGTCTTTTTAATGCTTCTTCAAGTTGGGACTCGGTAATTTTTTTAGCCCTTAAAAGCATTCTTCCAATTCTCATTATTTATATATATACACTAATAACTTAGTGTTGTCAACATAAAAAATCCTTTATCATACTCCGTATTTCTTATTTTTGTTTCCCATCTCTTGTGTTCACAGCTGCTATCTTGAGAACTAATTAATTGCCTTGTTCCTACGATTGATACAAGTGGAAAAAATATTTTCTTAAATTTTGGTTGAATTTATTTTTATTTTTCTTATAATAGTAAAGGAAATAAATAAAAAGGAGGAAGAATGGATAAAAAGTATATCAAAATGTGGAATAATTGTTTGGCAAATAGGACTGAGCGTATGAAGGGATCTGCTATACGGGAATTATTAAAATTAACTCAAATGCCAGGTGTTATATCATTTGCTGGGGGATGGCCGGCGCCAGAACTTTTCCCTGTTAGAGAATTTGAGGAAGCTGCCATATATTGGCTTCCGAGGGAAGGCGATAAAATGCTGCAGTATAGTGTTACAGAGGGACTTCCTCCTTTGAAAGATTTCCTCGTGGACTATATGAAGAGGTATAATGTCCCTGCTGAACCTGAAAATATTCTCCTTACGAATGGTTCCCAGCAAGCACTTGATTTGATTGGAAAGGTATTTCTTAACGAAGGTGATAAAATAATAGTTTCAGAGCCCACCTATCTTGGTGCCCTCCAAGCATGGAATTCATATGGCCCTCAATATGTTACTGTAAAAATGGATGAAAAAGGTATGGTAGTTGAACAAGTTGAAAAATTACTGAAGAAAGATAAGATAAAATTTATTTACGTTCTTCCTAACTTCCATAATCCTGCAGGGACTACCCTTCCGCTCGAAAGGAGAAAAAAATTAACTGATTTAGTAAAGAAATATGATACCTTTATTGTTGAGGATGACCCATATGGTGAATTACGTTATGAAGGTGAGGATTTAGCACCGATTATTTCGCTGCTCAAGGAAAAGGTCATATACCTAAGTACATTTTCAAAAACACTTTCGCCTGGGATTAGGTTGGGATGGATTACTGCACCAGCCAGCGTGATGGAGAAATTTGTCCAGGCAAAACAGGCTGTGGATCTTCATACAGGTACCCTCGTACAATACCTGGCATGGGATCTATGTCACAGGGGTATACTAAGGGCGCATGTTAAGGAACTAAGGGAGGTATACAAAAGAAGAAGAGACGTAATGCTTGAAAGTATGGAAAAATATTTTCCTAAGGGCGTTAAATGGACAAAGCCAGAAGGAGGGCTTTTCTTATGGGTGATTGTTCCAAAGGGAATAGACATGAAAAAATTGCTTGATAAAGCCGTTAAATTAAAGGTTGCATATGTCCCTGGAGCCGAATTTCATGCAAATGGCGGTGGTGAAAATACCTTCAGACTTAATTTCTCAAATGCAAAAGAAGATAAAATTGTGGAGGGTATAAAGAGACTTGGAAAGTTGTTAAAGGAAGCCATAGGTTAATTGAAAGGGTTATAAATATTGACAATTTCTTTATTAACAATATAATTAATCAGAATGGGCGATTAGCTCAGATTTGGTTAGAGTGCTTGCTTGACATGCAAGAGGTCAGAGGTTCGAATCCTCTATCGCCCATTATTTTACTTTTATTTAGGAGGATCTTAGTTGATCAAGCTGGTTTTTAAGGGTGGGGCTATTGTTTTTGATGGTAGTAGCCCAACCACTATAAAAGAAATAGTGGCTAAGGAAAGGCCTGATTTATTCAGGGAATATATTGCTGCAAATAAAAATGGTGAAATCATAGATTTCCATATTCCTGTAAAAGATGGAGAATTTAAACTTATCCCTTTTGATGAAAAAGAAGGATTGAGGGTATTATGGCATTCTGCATCCCATATTCTGGCACAAGCCGTTCTGCGATTATTCCCTGATGCAAAACCGGGCATAGGGCCAGCAATCGAGAATGGTTTCTATTATGATTTTTATCTTGAGAAACCATTTACTCCAGACGACCTTGACAGAATAGAGAAAGAAATGCAAAATATAATTAAAGAAGACTATACTATTAAGAGAGAATCTATTTCCAAGCGAGAAGCAAGAAAGTTATTTGTCAAAAATAAATTTAAAATAGAATTAATCAATGAGATTGAAGGGGATTCGGTGACTATCTATAGTCAAGGTGAGTTTGTTGATTTGTGCCGTGGCCCTCATATACTTTCTACTGGAAAAGTCGGCTTTGTTAAGCTTTTGTCAGTTGCTTCTGCCTACTGGAGAGGAGACGAAGAGAAAGAATCTATGCAGAGAATATACGGTATTGCCTTTAGAAAAAAAGAGATTTTGAAAGAATATATTAAAAGGCAAGAAGAAGCAAAGAGATATGACCATAGAGTTTTAGGTAAAGAGCTTGGTATTTTTGGTATTTATGAGGAGGCTGGTCCAGGGCTTATCTTCTGGCATCCCAATGGTGCTATAATAAGAAGAGAGATAGAGAATTTCTGGATAAATGAGCACATTAAACGAGGTTATCAGTTGGTGTATACCCCACATATAGCCAGGAGTAAATTGTGGGAAATTTCAGGTCATCTTGAATTTTATAAAGATAATATGTATATTTTTCCTGTTGACGAAGAAGATTATGTTGTAAAGCCGATGAATTGTCCGGGGCATATTCTTATTTATAAGAGTAAAATACATAGTTACAGGGATTTACCTGTGAGATTTGCTGAGTTGGGGACTGTGTATAGAAGAGAACGATCCGGCGTTCTTCATGGGATGCTACGCGTAAGGGGTTTTACTCAAGATGATGGTCATATCTTTTGTACCCCCGAACAATTGAATGAAGAGATCTTGAAGGTTTTTGACTTATCAATATTTATGATGGAGACATTTGGATATAAGGACTATAAGATAGATCTCTCGGTTAGGGATCCCCTTCATAAGGAGAAGTATGCTGGCAATGATGATGATTGGGAAATGGCGGAATCCGCTCTTGCAAAGGCACTAAAAAATCGAGGGTATCCTTATAAAAGGGAAGAAGGAGAAGCTGTCTTCTATGGTCCTAAAATTGATATTAAACTACTTGATGCCTTTGGTAGAGAATGGCAGGGACCCACTATTCAATTTGATTTTAACCTTGCTAAAAGATTTGATGTTTTTTATATAGGTGAGGATGGTAATAAACACAATGTATACTTGATCCATAGGGCGTTGTTAGGCTCCATGGAGAGATTTATAGGCGGACTTATAGAGCACTACAAAGGAGCTTTTCCCCTTTGGCTTTCGCCAATTCAGGTGAAGGTTTTGACGGTTACTGAAGATGGAGAAGAATTTGCACTGGAGATATATAACCAATTCTTAGAGGCTGGGATAAGGGTCGAATTGGATATAAGAAACGAAAAAATTGGTAAAAAGATTAGAGAAGCTGAGGTAAATAAAATACCTTATATGGTTATTATTGGTAAAAAAGAAAAAGAGAGTAGGGAAGTGTCGGTAAGGGAGCATAAGAAGGGTGATATAGGGAATTTTACAGTTGAAAATTTCATAGTTATGTTAAAAGAAAAAATAATAGCAAGGGAGGTGTCATATAGCAAAGAAGTATAGGGTAAATAAATCTATAGTTGCACCCAGGGTTTTACTAATTGGACCTGAAGGCGAAAAATTTGGAATTGTGGATAGGGAGGAAGCCATTAAAAAAGCTCAGAATTTTGGTTTCGATCTTGTAGAGGTAGCGCCAAACGCTAATCCACCTGTTTGTAGAATAATGGATTATGGAAAATTTCTGTACGAAGAGAAAAAAAAGGAAAAAAAAGCAAAAAAAAGGCAACAATCGCAAGGAGTAAAAGAAGTAATGTTTAGACCGAAAATTAGTAGAAACGATTATGAAATAAAAATAAGGCGAATAATGCAATTCTTACATTCACATCGAGTTAAGGTGGAGATAAGAATGAGAGGGAGAGAGAAGATACACCCTGAGCTTGCTCAGAATATTCTCAAGAGAATTATTGATGATACAAAAGACTTTGCTGTAATGAGTGGAGAAGTTAAAACTACGGATCACTCTCTCTCCTTTCAATTGCTACCCAAAAAGGGAGGTTGATTTATCCATGAAAAAGATAAAATTGCATAGTAAAGGGACAATCAAAAAGCGGTTTAAGAAAACAGGATCTGGTAAGGTAAAGAGATTTAGGGCTTATCATAGGCATAAACTGTTTGCAAAATCCTCTAAAAGAAAGAGGGTATTAAAAAAATCTACGGTACTTGATAAGGCAGACGAGAAAAGAGTAAAGGCATTTCTTCAATAGATAGGAGGTATATATGCCAAGAGTAAAGAACAGTCCTCAGACGAGGGAACGCAGGAAATGGTGGATAAATCGAGCGAAAGGCTATTTTGGGAAGAGAAAAAACTCTTATAAGATAGCAAGACAGGCAGTTATGAAGGCACTTTCATATGCTTATAGAGATAGAAAGAAAAAAAAGGGAAATTTCAGGAGGCTCTGGATTACAAGAATCAGTGCTGCATGTAAATTAAATGGGATTTCCTATAGTAGATTCATTTATGGTCTTGACAAAAGTAATATTAAACTCGATAGAAAGGTACTCGCTGATATAGCAGTGAGAGAACCCGAGGTATTTAAGGATATTATAGATATTGTTAAGAGTGTAAATGAAGCCTAAAAGTGTCAGAGATAAAGCGCTTGAAGAGATTTTTAGCGCAAAGGATATAGATGAACTTGAATCTCTTAGGATAAAGTATCTTGGGAGAAAAGGTATTCTAACACTCCTCTTTAAGCAATTGAGAGAAATACCTCAAAATAAAAGAAAGGAAATTGGGAAATCCCTGAATGATGCCAAAGATTCCATTATCTCTGCCATAGAAAATAGGAAGACTGAGTTTATAGGCAGGAGAGCTTTTGAACCCATTGACCTTTCATTACCTGGCAGAAAGAGTTTTTCTGGTTCAATTCATCCACTTACCCGTATCGAAAATGAACTTGTTGACACATTTATTGGGATGGGATTTTCAGTCGCCTATGGATATGAAGTGGAAACAGAGTATTATAATTTTGATGCCCTTAATACGCCTCCCGATCATCCATCCAGGGATATACAGGATACATTTTATCTTGAGGATGGAAGGTTGTTAAGAACACATACTTCACCTGTACAAATAAGGGTTATGGAAAGTGGAGGTCCACCCTTCAGGATTATTTCCCCCGGTAGAACATACAGAGTAGATGCATATGATGCTTCCCATTCCCCAGTTTTTCATCAAGTAGAGGGGCTATATGTAGATAAGGATGTGAGAATGAGTGATCTATTTGGTACACTCGATTTATTCGCAAAGAAGTTTTTTGGTGAAAAAACAATAACGAAATTTGTCCCTTCCTATTTTCCCTTTACCGAACCTTCTACAGAAATGCAGGTTTCCTGTCCTTTTTGTCGTGGTAAAGGATGCAGTGTGTGTAAATATACTGGTTGGGTCGAAATCCTTGGGGCAGGCATTGTTCATAGGAAAATTCTTACAAATATGGAATTGGATGGATATTCGGGTTATGCATTTGGGATGGGTCTTGAAAGAATTGCTATGCTAACCCTGGGTATAAGTGATATAAGGTTATTCTACGAAAACGAAGTTCAATTTCTGGAAGAATACAGGTGATAGTTACCTATAACTGGCTTAAGGAATGGATTGATTTCGATTTAACCTGGGATAGTCTACCCTCTGTTTTGCGATCTCTTGGTATTGGAGTTGATAAGGTTGAAAAAAAGGACAATGACATTGTATATGACCTTGAAATAACACCCAATAGACCTGACTTACTTGGGGTGTTAGGAATTGCCAGAGAGATATCTGCTTACACTGGTAATCCTCTTAAAAAAAGAATAAGCGAGTATTCATTTAAAGGTGAACCGAAATTAGAAGTTGATATTGAAGATTCAGCTGATTGTGCGAGGTACATCCTTGCATCAATAGATGGCATTGAAATTAAAGAGTCACCTGAATGGATCAAGAGAAAACTTGAATTTGCTGGCTTAAGGTCAGTTAATAACATAGTTGACATATCAAACTATGTTATGCTTGAATTGGGCCATCCCCTTCATATTTTTGATAAGACACACATTGATAGGATAATTGTACGTAGGGGTAGGCGGGGAGAAAGCATTTTAACACTCGATGGCAATGAGGTTGCATTAGATGAGGATATCTTATTGATCTGTAACTCAAAAGAACCAATTGCAAT
Organism: uncultured bacterium; assembly: GCA_964596115.1. Classification (GTDB taxonomy): domain Bacteria; phylum Hydrothermota; class UBA3072; order UBA3072; family B12-G15; genus CAZQRW01. The sequence goes on along the minus strand of CAZQRW010000024.1, from coordinate 14,645 downwards.
TGCAGGAATAATAGGCGGTGAACATTCAGGTGTAAAAGAAGATACCAGAAAGATAGCAATTGAATCTGCTTATTTTAATCCAGGCCTCATCAGGAGAGGATCTCGAAAACTTGGAATAAGGACAGAAGCTTCCTATAGATTTGAAAGAAATGCTGATAGAGGTATTCTTTTAACTGCGCTGTCTTATGCTATAAATTTAATTTTGGAATATGCCGGAGGAGAGGTTAAGGGGAATGTGATAGATACAAATCCTAATATAGAACTTACTAAAGAGATATCAATAAACAGGGATGAGGTTAGAAGAATACTTGACATTGAATTATCAGATGATGAGATAGATGCGTTATTAGGCAGATTGAGTATAAAGGTTTACAATGAAAAGGTTATTATTCCATCTTTCAGGAGGGATATCGAAATTGTAGAAGATCTTGCTGAAGAAGTAGGCAGGTTATACGGTTATGATAGAATTCCCAAGAAGGTTAACACCAGTTATAGTAAACCAGCTACTGACGAAAGAAAATGGGTGAGGGATTTCAAAAATTTTTTGAAGGGTCTTAGTTTGAATGAAGTCTGGAATATCAGCTTTATGGATCCATCCTTTGAAAAGAGAAATTTGAAGATGAATTATTTAAAAAATCCAATGTGGCCAGAATTAAATGTAATGAGAACTACTTTATTTTATGGTCTTTTAAATTCTGCCCTGCGGAATCTTAATCGAGAACTTGAGGGAGTAAGACTCTTTGAAATTGGCACTATTTTCCCTGATAATAAGAATGAAGAGCTTTTTCTTGCTGTTTTACTTGTCGGCAGTGAAAAAAAATTATGGTATAATAGGGGCAGACAATATGATTTTTATGATATAAAGGGTATAGTGGAAAATATTCTGCAAGCATTCTCTATTACTGAATATTCATTTGTTCCCAATAGTAATCCTAATTTTTATAGTGAAAGAAGCCTTGAGCTTTCCATCAATGGTAAGAGGTATGCCTTTGGATTACTGAAACAAAATATAATCGAAGCTGATGCATACGGATTTGAGATCCCTATTTATGTTTTTTTGAAAGGTTCAAAAAGAAAAAAAGCCTATTTACTTACGAAAAGATTTCCACCTGTGAAGAGGGATTTGTCATTTATTGTTCCTTTTGCACTTGAAAATAAAAAAGTAATTGATATAATTATAAAAAGCTCTCATTTAGTTAGTAATGTAGAGACCATAGATGTCTATAGTGGTAAGGGAATTCAGGAGGGAAAGAGAAGTATTACTTATAGGTTATTTTTTGCAACAGAAGGGAGAACGCTTACCTCGACTGAGGTGGAAGAAGAGATAACGAAAATTTTAAAGAATTTGAGAGAAGTGAAGGTTACTTTGAGGGAATAATGGATAAAAGTATAGATGAGTCGCTTAAATTACTTGATAGGTTTGTTGAGTATTTGCAAAAGTTGAAGAAGAATAACATAAAGCTTCAAGAAGAAGTAGAGAGGTTGAGAAGTATAAATAAAGAGGCATTGAAGAAAGTCAGTGATATTGTACAAAAGGTAAACACAATGAGGGGCAACGGTGGGGAAAACATTAACGGTTGAAATCCTGGGGAATAAGTATTCCCTTGATACAGATAGGGATATAAATGAAGCAGCCGAGATTGCGAATTTTGTGGACAGGAGAATGAAAGAGATAAAAGAAAATAATCCGTTTATCTCTCCTGTTTCTGTTGCGATTTTAACGGCGTTGAACATAGCTGATGAGCTATATGCATTGAAAAAGCGTGTCAAAGAATTAGAAAAAATTATGTCCTAGTTTTCCCTGCCTTTGCCCTTCGAAAGAGGGGTGAAACATGACGTGGATTTTGATAATTGTTGGGTTAGTTTCTATATCTATAGGTTGGTTTCTTTCATATCTTTTTTCCTATATTAAAGCAAAAAGAGAGAAGATTGATGCAGAGAAGATACTACAGGCTGCTAAAAGAGAGGCAGAGGAATATAAGGACAATTCAAAGAGAGAAATAGAGAAACTGAGAAGAGAAAGCCTCAATGCGATTGATAAAGAAAGAAAAAATCGATTAAGGGATCTCGAACATCAAGAGAAAAGATTAATGGAGAAAGAGCAGATGATTGATAGGAGATCCGATGTGATTTCAAGGAAAGAACAGGATTTAATGAAGAGGGAGAGGAACATTGAGCACAGAGAGTTAGCAGTGGATGCAAAGGAGAAAAGATATACAAAATTAATTGAAGAAGAGACAACAAAACTGGAGAAAATTGCGGGCATGACAAGGGAAGAAGCAAGGGCTGTTTTTCTTGAAAGTGTTAAGGTTCAAGCCAATCACGAAGCTGCACAGCTTATTAGAGAAATCAAACAAAAGGCAAAAGAATCTGCAGAGAAAGAGGCAAAAGAAATTATTGCCTATGCTATCCAGCGTTGCTCAACCGATCAAATTTCCGAGAGTACCATAAGTGTTGTTCCTTTGCCTAATGAGGATATGAAAGGGAGAATAATCGGTAGAGAGGGGAGGAACATAAGGGCTTTTGAAAATATTACAGGTGTAGAGGTTATTATAGATGATACTCCGGAAGCTGTTACATTATCTTCCTTTGACCCTGTTAGGAGAGAAATGGCAAGGATGGCCCTGGTTCAATTAATACAGGATGGAAGAATTCATCCTGCAAGGATAGAAGAGGTTGTTGCCAAGGCGCAAAAAGAGCTTGATGAAATAATAGTGAAGACTGGAGAAGAAACTGTCCTTGAATTAGGACTCCCAGGGGTACATCCTGAAATTGTTAAAATACTGGGAAAACTAAGATTCAGAACAAGTTATGGTCAGAATGTCCTTCAACATTCTAAAGAGGTAGCCTATCTGGCTGGTATTATGGCAGGGGAGCTTGGTCTTGACACAATAATTGCAAAAAGAGCTGGTTTACTCCATGATATAGGTAAAGCTGTTTCTCAGGAATTTGACGGAACACATGCTTCTATTGGTGCTGAACTTGCAAGAAAATATGGAGAGGACCGCATTGTCGTAAATGCAATTGAGGCACATCATGAAGATGTTGAGCCAATATCTCCATATGCAGTTCTCGTCCAGGCTGCAGACGCTATTTCAGGTTCGAGACCAGGTGCAAGGAGAGAGACACTCGAGGCTTATATCAAAAGATTGGAAAAACTTGAAGAACTTGCAAATGAGAGTGAGGTAGTTGAAAAAGTATATGCCATGCAGGCCGGAAGAGAGATAAGAGTAATAGTAGAGCCTCACAAAATAACTGATGAGGAGACAGACGAACTTGCAAAAGATATAGCAAAGAAAATAGAGCAAGAAGTAAAATATCCAGGCCAAATAAAGGTTACTGTGATAAGAGAGACAAGGGCTGTAGAATTTGCAAAGTGAATTCATTATTTTATTCATAGGCGACATTGTGGGAAAGCCTGGGCGAAGAATTTTATCTGAGAGATTAAAGCAGTTAAAAGAAAAACTTTCGATAGATTTTGTAATTGCAAATGGTGAGAATGCAGCTGGAGGATTTGGACTTACAGTTAAATCTGCGAAAAAAATCTTCAGATACGGAGTTGATGTTATCACCTCTGGGAATCACATAATTGATAGAAAAGAGGAGATAGACAGTGTACTTCAGCTTGATAACGTGCTTAGACCAGCAAATTATATTGGTGTTCCTGGAAAAGGCTATACAATTGTCAAAAAGAACAGTGTAAAGATAGGAGTAGTGAATGCCGAAGGAAAGATATTTATGCCTGAAGAACCCAAAAAAGAAAATCCATACAATGTTGTAAGTAAAATTATTACGCAAATAAAAAGGGAAACACCCATAATAATTGTAGATTTCCATGCAGAGGCTACTGCAGAAAAGATTGCGATGGGGTGGGTACTCGATGGTGAAGTTAGTGCAGTTGTTGGGACCCATACACATGTGCAAACAGCAGATGAGAAGATATTACCTAAAAAAACACTATATATTACAGATGTGGGTATGACAGGGCCTTTTAAGTCCGTTATTGGAATGACGATTAATTCAGTGGTGAATAAGATGAAAGGACAGAATCAAGAACGTTTAGCCTTAGCAAAGGAAGATGTGCGTATAAATGCGGTTTTGCTTGGGATTGATAAAAAGAGCGGAAAAGGGAAATTTATAAAGAGGTTAGAGATAAGTGAAGATTCTGAAGGGTAAGCCAGTAGCGGATGCAATAAGGGGAAACTTAGCAGGAAAATTAAGCGGAAAAAGATTGGGGATTTTTCGTTTTGGTAAGGATCCAAGCTCTGAAAGCTATTTAAGGGGAATAAATAAAAATGCATCACTATTAGGTGTAAAGGTAGAGATATATACTTCTTACTCTACTCAAAAAATATATACTCAGCTTGAGGAGTTTAACAGGTATATGGATGGGGTTTTATTACTTAAACCCTTCCCAAAGGGCATTTCGATAGAAAAAATGATTAAAATAATAGGGCCAGAGAAGGATGTTGAAGGAATTCATCCCGAAAATCTTGGACAAATTATGTTAGGTAAACCGAGGGTTATACCACCCACTCCGGGTGCCGTAATGGAGATAATAAAATTCTATAATATCCAGACAGATGGCGAATTTGTCGTGATCATTGGTAGGAGTGAAGTAGTTGGTAAACCGATAGCCAACCTATTTTTGTTAAAAACTCAAACTGGCAATGCAACCGTGACAGTTTGCCATTCAAAAACAAAAAATTTGAAGGGGATCTCAAAAAAAGCAGATATACTTGTTGTTTCTATTGGTAAACCAAATTTTATTGATTCTGGCTTTGTAAAAAGGGGATCCTTTGTAATAGATGTGGGGATAAACCTAACTCCGGAAGGAATAAAAGGAGATGTAAATTTTGAGGATGTATCCTCCTATGTTAAAGGTATAACACCTGTACCAGGGGGTGTGGGCAGTATAACCTCGGCTTTATTGATGAAGAATCTTTCCTATCTATGAAAACATACACAGTAAGTGAACTTGTTAATATACTTAATAAAAATATAAAAAAGATAGGTCAATTTCTTGTTGAGGGTGAGATATCCAATCTGAAGTACCATTCTTCTCAACATATCTATTTCACTATAAAAGATTCCAATTCTCAAATTCCGTGTGTTATCTTTCGTTCCAGAAGGGAACGAATACTCTTTAAACTGGAGGATGGTAAAAAATATGTTATATACGGTAATTTCGATTATTGGGCGGGTGGAGGTAGAATCCAAATAATAGTGGAGAATGTTTTCCCATCGGGTATGGGTGAACTAACTTTAAAATTTGAAATGCTAAAGAAAAAACTACAAGAAGAAGGCTTGTTTGATGATGAACATAAATTATCTTTGCCTGAATTCCCTCAAAGGATAGGAGTGGTTACATCTTTGGAAGGAGCCGCTGTAAGAGATATAATAAGTGTAATTAAAAAAAGAGCTCCAGGCGTCGAAATTTTAATAAGGCCTACCCTTGTGCAGGGCAAAGATGCTGCACAGGATATTGTTGAAGCAATCCGTGAATTCAATGAATTTGATAATGTTGATGTTATTATCGTTGGAAGAGGTGGAGGTTCTCTTGAGGATATATGGTCCTTTAATGAGGAGATTGTTGCCCGAGCAATATACAATTCAAAAATACCAATTATATCTGCTGTAGGGCATGAGATTGATTTTACCATAAGTGATTTTGTGTCAGATGTAAGAGCAGCTACCCCTACTGCTGCTGCAGAAATTATTGTAAATTTGAGAAGTGAAATGTTCAAGAAAATTGAGTCTATTGAGATGATTATTGTAAACACAGTTGGAAACAAGATAAAAGAGGCTAATAGTAGGGTTAGTTTTATTGAGAGGTCCTATATTTTGAGAAATCCTTTATTGCCAATTGAAAAGAAAAGGGCTACATTGGACTACCTGGAAGAGAAAGGCACAAAAGAATTAATGAAGAGGATAAGACATTTTAAGACAGTGTTAGAAAGGACAAAATTGCCAGAACCACCTATACGATATCTAAAAGAAAATCTTATAGAAAAGGAAAGATATATTAAAAGATTTGTAGTCGATTTATTAAATAAAAAGGGTAGAGTGATTTCATCTCTTGCATTTCAATTGAATGATCTTTCTCCTAATAATACATTAAGAAGAGGATATACAATAGTAAAAAAAGAAAGCCAGATAATTAAGTCAAGTAAGAGACTTAAGGAGAAGGACAAAATAGATATTACATTTTATGATGGTGATGTAGGTGCAGAAATTATCCCCAAATGAAACAAAGTGATTCTGACAAAATGCAATATTCGAAGTAAAATAAAAAGGTTTATTTTTCGGTAAGGTTGTATGTCCCATCCCAATCCTCTGGAGGAGGACTTACTTTGTATAGTTCTAATCTCTTAAGGAATATTTTCGAAGGATTGTCTTCTTTCAATTTTAGAATTTCCTTGAAAAAGTTCGCTGCTCTTTCCCAATCTCTGTTCCTATAATATTCAATAGCCCTATGAAATAGTGAAACAATCTCTCTGAGTTCATCATCCCATTCTAAGTCTAAAGGTTCAAATATCCTAATGGCTTTTCTCGTCCCCAATACCCTAACCCTGTCGATTTCTCGTAAGGGGATTTTCTCTTTTACAGAATTTGCTGTTTCTTCCCCAATAAGTATTTCTGTTCCGTATTGCTTGTTGGCACCTTCAAGTCTTGAAGCTAAATTTACACTATCTCCAATTACTGTATAATCAATCCTTTCTTCAGAACCCATATTCCCAACTATCATCTGGCCTGTATTTACACCAAATCTTGTTTTTAATCTGGGGAAATCTTCGTTCCATAGCTGATGTACCCTCTCTTTCATTTTAAGTGTTGATACTACTGCTTTGAGTGGATGATCCTCATAATAATATGGTGCACCAAATATCGCCATTATCGCATCACCTTCATATTTGTCTACTGTTCCCTGATATTCAAATATTATTTTTGTCAATTCACTGAAGTATCTGTTAATTAACCCGACAATATGCTTTGGATCTTTACCTTCGGAAAATGTTGTAAATCCCTCGATGTCACTGAAAAGAACTGTCATATTTCTCTCCTCACCTCCAAGTTCGATACTTTTAGGGTTTTTGAGGAGTTCTTCCATTATGATACCTGGTACATATTTGTGGAATATAGATTTTAGTGCCTTCCTTTCCTTTTGTTCTCTAATTAGCCTATCCGTAGTCCCCCCAATATAAGATAGAATTGTTGCAAGTATGAGAGGGATTAATTTTACCCAGAGAGAATATTTAACAAATATATAGTAGTCCACAATGAAGATTACTGCCAAAATAACAAAGAATAAAATTCCATTAATTATAGATTTAGAAAATGGAAAGTTCAAAAGAACCACGGTAAGTATTAGAATAATAATGATAATATATTTAAAATTAAGTATATTTATAAATTTATTTTCAAAGAGATTACCAAGAGCAGTTGCGTGGATTTCTGCCCCTGGCATTGGGCCATTAGAGGTAAAGGGGACTGGTTTAAAATCCTGGAGTTCTTCAAGTGTAACACCAACAAAGACGATTTTATTATAAAATGTGCTATCTTTAAGATATTCATAAAATACATTTGCATCATTGGCAGAATCTTCAATACCCTTTACCAAAAAGGTTTTATCATCCAACACTGACCAAAAAGAATAGTATGGCAATACCCCTCGGGGCCCGTAGAAATACAAATAATTGACATCTTTAAAAGTTTCCATTTTATTTAAAATTTTATAGGCAGATAGTGCAATGGAAGGATTTCCATTATAGGAAAAAAGGTATTTTCGTACAACCCCATCTTTATCTACTTTTAGGTTTGCAAATCCTGTTTTACTCACGTTCCTGAGGATAGATTCTGGTTCAACAGAATTCCCTCTTGTTAATTTCGATGCAAGTATTACATTTCCGAAATTTCTTATTGCATTTGAAAAGATACTATCGTCAGTAGAAGGAGTATCAAATTCAATGTCAAATACTACTTCTTTTGCCCCTGCTTTTTTTAGATTGTTAAGAAGTTTTGCATAGTATGTCCGGGGGTATGGGAATGTGACCTTTAGATTGTTATATGTATCATCATCTATGGCAACAATAACTATATTTTTTGGGGGCTTTTCCTTTCCTCTTACCTCAAGACGACTATCAAATAACTTCAATTCTAAAAATTTGAAAGGTCCTGTTAAAGAAAACAGTAAAGTCAGGATAGATACAAAAAAGAAAATTAATATTTTTCTCTTCACAGTTGTACCAATATCCTTTTTAATTTTTCTACGGAATCTTCTCTACAATCAGGTTCTGGCATATTTTTTGGAAATTCAATTTTTCTTGTGTTTAAGTAGATAGCCATCATTCCAGCTGATTTAGCTCCCAGAATATCCGTTTCAGGGCTGTCACCAATATGTATGGATTCATTTGGGTGAACCCCTATGGATTCCATAGCAGCATTGAATATTTTTTTATGTGGTTTTCTCTTCCCAATCTCTATGGAAAAAATAAGGGTGTCAAAATACTGAAGTAGATTTAGTTTTTTAAGCCAGATTCTCTCCACGTTGCCCAAGGGTGTATTTGATATAATTCCCAGCTTTTTTCCTTTATTTTTTAGGGCTATCAATAAATTATCAATGCCGCAAACAGGAACGACTGGTATCTTTAACATACTTTCAGCAAAGACCAATCCCAAACTTCCATCTGCAGGAACTCCAAAATAATTGGAAAGTATTATATCCCTTTCCATTACTGAATAATCTCTATCTTTATTGTTGATTTCCGTAAATAAAAAATCAAGACCTTTGATGATGCGAAACTTAGAAAGCCCTGTTAAATCCTGTAACATTTTTATTCTTATATTTGTTAATTCATCCAAAGAAGAAAAGGCGGGCCTAATTACAGTCCACCAACAATCAAAGAATATTGCCTTTATCACAGATTTATCCTTAATCCCTTTGGATACTCTATTGTAAAGGAAGTTGTATCTGAGAATATGGCGTTTGGCTTGAGATCTAATTTATAAAATATAAATCCAGAATTTTTATCGATGGAGTCAGGCTTTGGAAAGAATTTTACGTCCTTAATATTTATTCTAGAATCTCTTGTAACAGGAATTCTATCCAGCACTGTTATTTTTATTGAGACAGGTAGAGGATTTTTTACAGTGTTTAGATACTTGAATTCAACTGCCTCCGATTTTTTTAAGATACCTTTTGTTTTATGGAATCGTTTTAGAAGTTTTCGTGATACTTTTATCCTTCTGTCAACTCCTCCAGGAAGAGCCACTTCATCGTCAGGAAAGAAATTACCAATATTGGCTTCCCCCACATACTCATTTCCGACATAGATATAAGACCTGCCGGATAAGTAGAAGTTTTTAGTAGTATTTTTTGTTTTTGCAGTAAGAAACGCATATTTACTCATATAAGGGGCAGTAAAATAAGTAAATTTACTATCAAGTTTATTCTTGTTTATTAAAACTTTTTGTGGTTTTTTTTGAGAAAGGATACTTCTTTTCCCACTAATGCTATATGTGATTGATATAGGCGTTGTTTTGGGGAAGACCCTTCTTTCTTTATCCTCAGCAACATTTTTTGCAGAGGCAATTTTTTCAAAGCCTTTGAGTTCTGTTTTTAAGGGTAACGTGTATCCTAAAATATTTACATACCAGGGAGAAGGAGAAGGGGCATTAGCACCATATGAAGGTTGTGCTGTCGAGAACGTAATCCCTATATCTTTCCAATCCTCCCCTGTTAATTGCCATACATCTGCGAAATATTCTATCTCTGTTTTATTGTTTTCAGGCTCTTCTCTCAAAACGTAGAAGACATAAAAACCACCGTCTTTTATAGTATACTCAAGTCTAAACTTATGATAGCCATCACTTAGCACCCTTGCTGGAAAAATAATTCTATTAAATTTTGTTTTGCCTGTGCCAGATAAATCATTAAGTATTTTTTTTAATTTGTTAATTTTTTCTTTACAGTTTGATATCTTCTTGTTAATTTTTCTTTTTTCGGTCTTAAATCTGGAATAATTCTTACCTAAAAAGTTTAATACGTTTCTAAATGCAATCGGATCAAATTTACCTTTTGTAAATTCAGTAGAAAATTCTTTTGGCATAGTAACTTTTATCGAATTCAGAAATTCCTCCTGTGATTTAATGGTTTCTATCATATCTTCAAGCCTTAAGATGCTGTCAGTTAGAAGACTTATGCTATCTTTTAAATTCTTTATTTTGGTTTTAAATACAGAATCTGAAAATACTGTGTTAGCTTTAATTTCTCCTAAAATAACGTTGCTATCAGAGGAAATTCTTATGTTTCCGGTGATATTTCCAGGAATTATATTTGTTTGTATCTGATAATCTCCAGCAATGAGTTTCTTACTTGTCGTTCTTTGAACGAGGACATTATTGTTATAAAAAGTAGCCCTATCTATAGAGAAATTTAATGTTAAAGATACTATAATGAATATCATTTATTCCTCCCTTCCAAACCTTTCCATACATTTACACTATTGCCACCCGCTTTTTTTGCATTATACATTGCATAGTCAGCCCACCTTATTAAGTCAACGGGTTTGTCATCCGGGAAATTTTTTGCAATGCCAATACTAACTGTCACTTTTTTATCCTTTTCTATTGATTTTCGTATTGTTTCACATGTATGGATAGCGGTTTCCATAAATTCAACATTAAATAATATAAAGAACTCATCACCACCATATCTGTATGCCTTTCCAATGTTTGATTTAGATGCCCCCCTTTTAATCATTTCTGCTACAGATGTAAGTATTCTATCACCTTCATAGTGACCATATGTATCATTTATTTTTTTAAATTTATCAATATCAATGACTGCGAGAATTGCAGTACTCCTTATACCACCCTTAATTTTTCTGAATGTCTCACCTATGTCGGTGTAAAAGATCCTTGAGTTATAAAGCCCTGTTCGGAAGTCTTTTTCAGATAGTTCCATTATTTCTTTTTCAAAATAACCGATCTTATCAGCCATCCTTTTTAGATGAAATAATAGCCTTGTAAATTCTGTTGGAAAATTCTCAAATTTCTCATTAAATTTAGCCCTTCGTTCTGTATAGTCATCAATTTTCTCTGTGATAAGTCTAATAGGTTTAAGTAAATAATGATTCAGATTTCTATTGAAGTAAAAAGAGATCAGTAGAAGAATTAGAACAGTAAAAACAATATAGTACAGAATTATCGTTTGGTCAGTTGCAATTATATGAGATATATCTTTTTTTTGAAGGAGAAAAAATTTATTTTTAATAGGAACGGATGATACTAAATAAAATTTGCCTCTTTTTTCTCCTTTTATAAGGCCAGAAGTCTGCCCTGTAAAAGTTACCCCTACCCTTAATGGTTCAGAAGAAATTATTATCTTTCTTGTTTCAGCATCAATTATGTCCACATTTTTTACATTGGGTTTATATTTTATATAATCTTCTATTATCCTTATAGTCTTTCTATTATCTGGATTTGAAGGGATTTTTGAAGCGAGTAGTTCAAGTTCTTTGTTTGCCAGGATTTTTTGGCCTATACCCATTTTTGTCATTGTTACAATATAGATAAAGGTAACAAGCATAATTCCTGCAATTGTAAGAGGGACAATTAAATTTAATAGGAAGATTTTTTTTATGCCCATATTTTCATAATACAAAATATAAAAAAAATGTCAATAAAAGTTTTTTGCTTTGTTGTTACTATAAAATAATTTTTTTCTTTTGTAAAAAATTAATGTATAATTCTACTTGATTATTAACACCTTCCTGATATACGATTTTTTTGCTGTTTTTATCATTATATGATAGACACCTGAAGGGTATTTTTTGGTTGATATGCTTATCAGTCCCTCTTTAGTATTTCCCAGGTTCTTTTCATTAATAATCCTTCCCTGAATGTCAATAATAAGAAGCGTTGCAGTTGTTTTAACAGGTAAAGAATACCGTATTTTAAGAATATTTTTGACTATCGTGCTTGAACTTATTCCATTTTTGAACCTGTTATTATCGAATTCCTGATATACCCCTGACCAATTTCCACTGGAAAGTAATGAGATTTTTCCGTTTCTTTCTCCCACCAGAATCTCATCGAATCCGTCACCTGTAATATCCTCCATTTTATTAATTGTCTCCATTGCACTCGACATAGGGGATGAGTAGAGGATATTCCCGTTGGATACATTTATGAGATATAAGTAATTATTTGTATACCCAGTTCCTACCGCAAGATCGCGCTTTCCATCACCTGTTAGATCGGAAATATCTGTAACAGAATATATACCATCGGCAAGTGTCTTTGACCAAATGATATTCCCTGTAAGGCAATCTACCACACTTAAGTTACTTACTGCAGCTCCCTGGGGAATAATCTCTGGAGAACCATTTCCATTTATATCAGGTATCAATGTTAATTCTAATACATCTCCGCTAATTGTTCTATTCCATAATATATCTCCATTTTTAATATTCAGGGCACATACTCCTCCATTATACCCTGCTATTATATCAGTTGTGTCGTCCCCATTTACATCGCATCCAGGAATAACAGTCCAGACTGCCCCTGTACCAATATTTGTTACCCACATTTGGCTTCCGCTGGATCCGTCCAGAAGATAGACATTGTATGCTGAAGAGACACCGTCCCCTGAGGATGCAGCAACTTCTGGTATGTTATCCCCTGTTATATCTTCTGTCATTCTGACTCCGAAACCTGAATAGTTAGAGAGCTGTTTTTCCCATATTTTTTCTCCCGTTGCACCGTTCAGGCAAAATATTCTTCTTGGGCCTGTATTATATGAATCATTCCCAGTTGCTGCCAATATTTCTATGATGTTATCCCCTGTTATATCTACGAAGGGTGCCACTTCGTAAACCCATCCTCCATCGCCGTATTCATGGGTATCGTATGACCAAATTACTGAGCCATTGGACCCAGATATTGCATAGACCTTTCTCGATCCCCATATGGTTCCATATATTACATCATTAATACTATCACCGTTTATATCTGGTACAGTAATTAACCCCCTTTCTGTCCAACAAGCTGCATCAGTAAAAGTCCATGCGGCTTGCCCTTCTCCATAACCGTTTCCATAAAAACAATAAAGGGTATCATTTTCACTTGTAGCCAGTACTTCATCATATCCATCATTATCGATATCTGGAAGAACTTTTATGGACCTTATGTGTTTCCAGATGTCGCCTTGAGCGGTGTAAGACCAGATAGGGATACCACAACTGTCAAAATTAACATCAATTGCATTTCCCATTAGAGCGATTTCCGTAATTGGTTCATCTGGGTCATTGGAGTATATTCTCAATGTGTCATTATGGTTTCCTATTATATTGGGCATATAGAAAATTCTGAATGTATCACCTGAAGTAGGTGGGATAACCACAGAGGTTGATACATTGGCTTTAAAGAAATTCGTATGAAATGTTAAACTATCTATCTTTAAACTATCGAGCCCAAGGTTTTGTACTCCGAGATTCCAGTAGTGTTTTGCCTTATACCAAAGATTGCCAAAGTTATGTAATGTGTCAGAAACTACAATATTGGCACTATCTGTATATGATTCTCCCTGCAGGTAAACTGCTTCAATAGGGTGTAAGGGATCGTTGGAGTATACAAACATCGTCTCGGAAAATGAACCGCAGGTGCCTGGAATAAAGTAGATGTCAACTGATGAAGAAGAATCAGGGAGTAATGTTTCAGGAAAGGCCATAGATGGAGAAAATTCAGGACCTGTGATAATCATAGAATCAACAATCAAATCTCCATTTCCTGTATTGGAATATCCAAGATTCCAGGTTGCTGTATCACCAAGGATAACTATTCCAAAGTTATGAAAGCTTGCATACAGATTAATTTCAGGCATACCGACATTAACATCATATTTATATAGTAGCCCCTTTGTTGAATCGGGATGTTTTGCAATAAGCCATAGGTATTCCCCATCCCACACGAGACCCCTGGGATTCGTGGTTGGGACATCAAAAGATAAGAGGACATTCCCGTTCGCAGGGTCTAATTTGTAAACTTTCTCAGGATCACCATCATTGTCATCCATTGATATCCATATATTTGTCCCGTCCCATGCCACTCCCATAGGCTGGAGTCCAGGTGTAGGGATTGAATCAACGGCTGTACCATTTGTTGTATCTATTTTGAAGAGATTTGGTTGGGTATTCGGATAATATCTTGATGCCCATAAATAATTCCCCTGGAAATCAATACCACCTATATATCTGCTATTAAGAGGACTTGAAAGTGAATCTATTTTATTCCCCAATGAATCAAATTTGAAAAAGTAGTAAGGACCATATGTATATGTAGATGGAATCCAGAAGTACTGGCCATCAAATGCCAATCCATAACTGTAATTTGGTGTGCCCATAAAGGAGTCAATTATGGACCCATCCGTTGTGTCTATACAGTACACCATTCCATCATAATCATCACCCACCCACAAATGTTCACCATCAAAGGTAAGCCCATGTGCGTAGTATCCATCCCAGAAACCCGGGAGTGGAAGTGTTTTTACTATACTCTGAGAAAAGAGATTTATTGATACTAATAGAGAAAAAACGAAAAGAGATTTTGATAATTTCATTATAACCTCCTTATAGATTCATATT
>CAZQRW010000023.1:0-31133 GCA_964596115.1 uncultured bacterium | reverse complement strand
CCTTTTTTTTACGACTAATTTTGATTCTAATCTCTTTTCTTTACCGAAGATCTCTACTGAGATGGCATTCGTTGGACAGATGCGAATACATTTATTACACCTTATACATTCTAAGGAATCTGGATTCTCGTATATCTTTATATCCATGGGGCACACCTCCTGACAGAGGTCACATTCGATGCACCTATCCATATCTACCTTCATCCTCATTACACTTATCTTATTGAAAATGGAATAAAATGCACCGAGTGGACAGAGGGTCCTGCAGAAGGGTCTCTTTATGAGGATAGACAGGAGCACTATAATAACGAGTATCGAAACCTTCAATACAAATAGATGGCCAACAAGTTGCCTGTAGTCAGAAATCCACAGGACCTGAGGGATACCTGCCTCCAGTGTCCCTGCAGGACAGATATATTCGCAGAAGACAGGGTCAAGGGTAATAAATGAAAGGGGTATCATACCAAAGAGAACAACGTACTTTATATAAATGGTCCATTTTGGAAGTTTTAACCTTATTCTGCCTATAGAATACAACAAATCTTGAATAAGCCCAAAGGGACAGATCCAGCCGCATTGTGCCCTCCCTGTCGTTACCCCGACCAGTCCCAACCAACCAAGAAGATAATATGGAAATTGCCTTATTATTGCAAAATGCTGCATAATCCCAATAGGACAGGATGTGTATGCAAGTGGACAGGAATAACAATTAAGAGAAGGGCATATCAGTCCCTTACCCTTTCCTTGATAGAGACTTGGTCTTTTGAAAACATAAAAATAGCTGTTTAAGATAAAGGCTGAAATCGCCTGAATAAAAATCGTTGGAAAACCATATTTTTTCCTTAACTTCGGTTTCCTCCATCTGTTCCTGAAACCGGCCATTAGCCTATGCCTATACATTCAAAGCAGATGAGGTTACCTCGCCTAATAACTTCTGTAAACTCATTGTGAAAAAGCCCTATTACAATTAGGGCTATAGCACCTATGATAATGAGGACCTGGATTCCTTTTCTCATATATCCAGGTTCTTTACAAATTTAGCATTCGTTATTATAAATTCTCTCCTTGGAGCCACCTCATCTCCCATAAGAACTGTAAATACCTGGTCGGCAATGTAGGCATCTTCAAGGCTGGCTCTCTTCATCAGTCTCGTTTCTGGATTCATCGTCGTCATCCACAATTGTTCTGGATTCATCTCGCCAAGGCCTTTATACCTCTGGATTTGAACACCATTACCCAATTTTGCAGTAATTTTCTTTAACTCGTCATCACTATAAGCATAGTGCTCTTTTTTTCCTTTTTTAATATTATACAAGGGGGGCAATGCAATATAAACAAAACCCTTTTCAATAAGTTCCTTTGCATACCTAAAAAAGAATGTGAGGAGCAATGTTTTAATGTGGGAACCATCAACATCTGCATCCGTCATTATTATCACTTTGTGATACCTCAGTTTATCAATATTAAAATCATCCCTTCCAATACCAGTTCCAAGAGCACTCACAATGGTCTTTATTGTATCGTTATTTAACATTTTATCAAGCCTTGCCTTTTCAACGTTGAGAATTTTCCCTCTCAAAGGCAGTACTGCCTGAAAAATCCTGTCTCTTCCCTGTTTTGCGGAGCCACCAGCTGAATCACCTTCTACGATGAACAATTCTGCCTCTTCAGGATTTTTTGTTGAACAATCTGCAAGCTTACCGGGGAGATCAGCAGAATCAAGGGCATTCTTTCTCCTCGTTAGTTCCTTCGCCTTTTTTGCCGCAATCCTCGCCCTTGATGCAAGCTTTATTCTATCTATTATCTTTTTGGACTCAGAAGGGTGCTCTTCAAGATAAAGTACAAGGCCCTCAGAAACAGCAGAATCAACTATACTTCTAACCTCTGGATTTCCTAATTTTGTTTTCGTCTGCCCCTCAAACTGCGGGTCCTGTATCTTTAAAGAAATCACGGCTGTAAGTCCCTCTCTGACATCGTCCCCAGAAAACGCAGGCTCACTTTCTTTTACTAATTTATTCCTCTTTGCAAAATCATTGAATGTTCTTGTAAGGGCAGTCTTTAAACCAATAAGGTGGCTTCCCCCTTCTATTGTATTTATGTTATTGGCAAAACTAAAAATATTTTCCTGGTAAGAATCATTATACTGCATTGCGACTTCAATTTCCATATTTTCAAGCCTCTTTGATATATATATAGGAGGCCTATGTAGAGGTTTTTTGTTCCGGTCAATATATTCAATGAACTCTTTTATCCCTCCATCAAACCTAAATACCCCTGTTCTGTTATCCCTTTCATCAACAAGGGTTATCTGAATTCCTTTATTTAAGAATGCAAGCTCTCTCAGTCTCGAAGAAAGCAGGTCATATTTAAAAGCAAATTCTCCGAAAATCTCCTTATCAGGTCTGAAAGTAATTTTTGTTCCCTTTTCTTTTGTTTTCCCAATAACCCTAACTGGCGTAACTGGCTTCCCTCTTTCATACTTCTGCTGATAATGTTTACCATCTCTCATAACCTCGGCTATCATATACTCGGAAAGGGCGTTAACAACAGATATACCCACACCGTGAAGGCCACCAGATATTCTATATGCCTTTGAATCAAATTTCCCCCCCGCATGAAGCATAGTCATAACGACCTCAAGTGCAGATTTATTTTGCGTAGGGTGTTTGTCAACCGGTATTCCTCTCCCATTATCAATAATTGTAACAGATTCATCATTATGTATCGTTATACTGAGGCGATCACAATACCCAACCATTGCTTCATCAATGGAATTATCGACTACCTCAAAGACAAGATGATGAAGCCCCCTCTCACCTGTGTCACCAATGTACATTGCTGGCCTTTTCCTGACACCTTCCAACCCTTTAAGTACTTTTATCTTTTTAGCATCATAAGCCATCACTCCTCCCTCACGAAAAATTTGATCTCTTTCACAAAGTTATTCTCAAGATTGAGATTAATCCGCTTTAAAAGTTCCTCCTTGAGGAAGTAAATCTCATTTAAAAAAGCAGAGGACTTCACCTTAATATACAATATATTTCTTTTAAAGTCATATGGCATACAAAATTCGTTTATTTTTTCGCCAGCACATTTCTTGAATGCCCTAAAAATCTCTATCTTCCGAAGTCCTTTTCCTATCCTTTTTTTATTTAAAACTTCCTCAATTAACCTGTCTAATTTCTGTGGTTTCATTCATTTTCTCCAATTTAAATATATTAAATGCGGATGATTTTGCAAATTCAATTTCAATTGTTGCAATAAAAGATTGCGGAAATCCTTCTAATATTTTTATAAAAATCTCTCTATTTTGCTTATCAAGTTCATTTACCGTTTCGTCTACAAGAAAAATAGTGGACTCCTCTCTCACCTCTTTTATTAAATCAGCCTCACCTACCTTAATTGAAAAAGATATTATTGTTTGAAGCCCTTTTGAGATATACCTTTGAGCATCATATTCATCAACTAAGATTCCAATATTGTCCCGATGTGGCCCAATATTAGTATACCCAAGCATCAAATCCCTGTCAAATTTTTCCTCAAGATTTTTAATCAAATTTTCTTCAATGTCTCCATCTATATTTATTGATGTCCTATACAAAATTGACAAACTTGACCTCATAAAATTACGAAAAACTTTCTTAGTCTTCTCCTCTAACCGTTTAATATAGTCAAACCTCCTCTTTATTAATTCAGCACCAAGCTGTGCAAGTTTTTCATTCCAGATATTAATCTCTCCTTTTTTGCTTTTCCCCTCAGAAATTGCCTTTAACAGGGCATTCCTTTGCTTCAATGCCCTTGTGTAGCGTTTTAGATAATTGATATAGATTGTTGATACACTTGAAATTGCATTATCCAAAAATCTTCTCTTATTCTCAGGGGAACCACTCACAATTATCGTATCAAGGGGTGTAAATGAAACAACGGGTATAAAGGCATATAAATTACTGATTTTCCGTTCTACCCTTCCATTCTTCCTGACCCTTTTATTGCCATCGTAAGATACTTCAATGTTATCCTTCCTATAGACACCCTTTAGATAAAAATAATCTTTATTGTGCATTATGAGATCAACATCATCACCCATTCTAAAAGATTCAAAACGGGAAAGATAATAGATTGCCTCAAGAAAATTTGTTTTCCCTACACCATTATCACCTGTTAATATGTTAATGCCTGGTTTAATATCAAATGCAATACCTGGAAAGTTCCTGAAGTTTTTTATTTCTATGAAGTTAAGCATTGTTTAATCGATGTGAAATTTATGCTCGTCCGAAGGGAATTTACCTTCTTTTACCTCCTGGATATATTCACCGATGGCTTTTCTAATGATTTCTGAAAGGTTCACATAGCATTTTGCAAATTTTGGTTTAAATTCCTCATAAAGCCCAAGAATATCATTCACTATCAGAATTTGACCATCAACAAATGAACCTGCGCCAATACCATAAACAGGAATATGCAACCTTTCGGTAACTTCAGCTGCAGCCTCTTCGGTTACCAACTCCAGTATTACAGAAAAAACTCCGGCATCCTGTAAACGAAGTGCTTCTTCTACCAGCCTTTTCTGTTCCTCCTTGTTCCTTCCAACTACTCTATAGCCAGAAAGAACCCTCACCTTCTGCGGAAGCAAACCAATATGTCCCATAACAGGAATACCAGATTTAATTAAAAGCTTTATTCTATCAATATATTCGATTCCCTCTATCTTCACTCCATCTGCCCCTAATTGCATAACGGTCCCTGCATTTCGCAATGTCTCTTCATCCGATATATGATACGACAGAAATGGCATATCGAAAATTATGACCGATTTTTTTCTACCGTTTATAACTGCCTTAAGTAGAGTTAACATCGAATTAAAATCAGCATAGACTGTGTCCTTAAAACCCCACTCTACCATACTTGCTGAATCGCCTACAAGGACAAGATCGATACCAAGTTCATCTTCTATCTTAGAAAGAGTATAATTATAAGCGGTTAAAAGAACAGCCTTCTCCCCTTTGTCTTTCTTTTTTTGGAGGCCTCTTATCGTCATTCAACCCTTCCAACCAATCGTACCTTATCATCCTTTCTAATATCCATATGCCCCATAATGGTAACCACATATCCTGAAGATGTCTTTTCTCTAACATCAACAATTAAAATTTTGCCTACGGGAAAAATCGGCAGATCCTTACCAACATTCTTGATTTTCCCCTTTCTATAAATAAGAAAAAGATCCCCTGCTTTAACAAGACCATTACCAGGTGTTATATAAACAACATCGTATGGTTTAACAACAGATGCTTTATTTTTGAATGCAATTATTTTACCCTCGACATTATCCAGCACAGGTGAAATCTTCCCTTCTGGAGGGATAATTTCTTTGTATGGCATAAAATAATCACCCTTATGAATTGGCTCGTATGAAGCAATTATTTCAGCAATAGCATTATTAGAATGGGCTTCATTAATCAAACCAATACCAAGTATCCTGACTATTGTACCGTAAGAGTGAACGCCCCTTCCATACCTGAAAAATAAAATTTTATCCTTTACCATTACCCCGTTTGACATTCCCTTATTAAGAATTACTTTATTGCCCAGTACCAAGTCTTTACTAAGGTGTGTGTAGCCTCTCACAATCTTTCCCGTTTGTAAATTCTTCTTTGGAGTAATAAAACCGGCCAAAAGTGCACTTTCTTTTGAGAAAACAAACTTTTTTTCTCCAACCACAGTCGTGACCTCTCCAAACTCTTCCTCCTGCTGTGGAGAGTATTGTTGTAATGATTCTTGAGGAAGTGATTCTGTCATAGCCGTTGGAGCAGTTGTTTCTGCTGGAGGTGGCACTAATGCTGTAGGTGTCACACCTATTTCCTTCTCCTGATATGGAGGAATAACAAATACCTGGCCAGGATAAATCCAATGAGGATTCTCAATTTTGTCTCTATTTGCTTCATATATTATAGGCCAGAGAAATGGATCCCCGTATTGTCTCTCAGCAATAAACCATAAACAATCGCCCTTCACGACGGTATACTCTTTGCCCGATAGGATAGAAGTTACAAATATTAATGGAAACAATAAAAATTTATTCATTTTTTCTCCTCCTTTACTTTCACAAACTTCAATTTTAAATCTGCAAGTACTTCATTGATAAATGCGTCTTCCTCCTTCGTAAGATTACCTTTTGTTTTCTCTTTTAACATATCCAGAGAATCTATTGTATATTGCGCCACATCAAGGTCCTTATTTTTCTTTTTTGTGATAGGATCTTCTACCAGACCCATTGCTACATAGGCGCCTGTTGCCAATCTCACCACCAATGAGATAAAATTTGCCTCTTCCATTGGGTCAGTTTATACTATAAAATGGAAAATGTCAACAATTAATTTTTCACCCCTTAAAATTCAGCTGAGGGTTTAATTTTATTAAGAAACTGCTCAAAAACCTCAAGGAAGGCTCAGACTATGCCTCTCGAAGGGTAAGTTAGAATCTCTCTCGTAAGATTGTAATCTTACGAGAGAGGATTGTCCCCTTGTCAATGTTAATTATCTTTCTATTCTTCTTCCATAAACGGATAGCGGTAATCGATTGGTGGATGTAGGTTTTCTTTTATGGACCGAGGAGTTACCCATCTTATTAGATTGAGTTTGCTGCCCGCCTTATCATTGGTCCCAGATGCACGGCTTCCACCAAAGGGCTGTTGACCGACGACTGCACCAGTAGGTTTATCATTGATATAGAAATTTCCTGCTGCATGCACCAGTATTTTTTCTGCAAGGGTTATAGCTTTCCTATCCCTTGCAAATACGGCACCCGTTAGTCCATAAGGGGAAGTTTCATCGCAGAGATGAAGTGTTTCCTCGTATTCATTATCTTTGTAAACGTATATTGTTATTACAGGACCGAAGATCTCTTCCTGCATTGTTTTATATTTAGGATTCTTTGCAAGAATAATAGTAGGCCTTATAAAGTAACCTATGGAATCATCATACTGACCACCAACAATGAACTCTGCCTCCTGGGAATTCTTTGCCTCATTTATGTACCTTGTTATTGAGTTAAAGGCGGCTCTATCGATAACAGCAGTCATAAAGTTTCTGAAGTCCTCGGGGTCACCCATTTTTATGGATTCGGTTGTTTGGATTAATTCGTCCTTAAATTCGCTATTCCAGATACTCTCAGGAATGTATGCCCTTGATGCTGCAGAACATTTTTGTCCTTGATATTCAAAAGCACCCCTCACTATCGCAGTGAGTAATGCCTTTTTATCTGCACTGGGGTGAGCGAAAATAAAGTCCTTCCCACCAGTTTCCCCTACAATCCTGGGATAAATCCTGTAATTCTTTATATTTTCACCGACAATCCTCCACATTGTCTGGAAGGTATTGGTAGATCCTGTAAAATGGATTCCGGCAAGGTGAGAATCTCTTAAAACAACGTCACCTATTACACTTCCAGGACCCGGAATAAAGTTAATCACACCATCAGGGAGACCGGCCTCCTGGAAAAGTTTCATAATCCAGTATGCTGTATATACAGCTGAAGAAGCTGGTTTCCACAGTACTACATTACCCATCAGGGCTGGCGATGCGGGGAGATTACCTGCAATGGATGCAAAATTAAAGGGTGTAACGGCAAAGATAAATCCTTCAAGAGGTCTATACTCCATCCTATTGTAGGAAGGCCTTACAGAATCTGGCTGCTCTGAGTATATTTCTCTCATAAAGTATGAGTTGAATCTGAAGAAATCTATTAGTTCACAGGCTGAATCTATCTCTGCCTGAAAAACGGTTTTACTCTGGCAAAGCATACATGCCGCATTCAGTTTACTCCTCCAGGATTTTGAAAGTAGCTCTGCTGCCCGCATAAAGATAGATGCCCTGTGCTCCCAGTCCATTCTGCTCCATTCCTTACTTGCCTTAATTGCCGCTTCTATCGCCATCTCTATTTCCTTTCTACCCGCCTTATGATACGCACCCAATTTCTTGCTTGTTTCATGTGGAATTATGCAGTTACCAAGATCGCCCGTCCTGATTTCCTTTCCCCCAATGATGAGTGGGATTTCAATCTGTTGTTCCTTCAATTCTTTAAGTCGTGACTTAAGCTCTTTTTTTTCAGGGCTTCCGGGTTCATAGGCAAGGATAGGCTCATTGGATGGTTTCTCAATCTTAAATATCGCATTTCCCATTGTAACCTCCTTTTGTTATTATTAAAAAGATTTACATAACAAAAATGAACATCCTTTAGACTAACTCAAAATAATATAAATAAATCTTCCTGTCAAGTAAGCAACCTAACAGAAAAAATATAGAAATATGAAGAGTAAATGAGGATAAAATTTTTGATTTAAGTACCTCCTACAAAAGCACTTTCCCCATTTCGAAACTTAATGAGGCAAATTATAGACCTAATAATTGACTACATAATGTATTCGGAGGTTATTTTGTTAGAAAAACTTTTTTTCGAAAGCACGGATCAAAATTTTAAAACGATTGAAAATATGGGGGCTTCAAAGACCCCTATAGCAAGGCCTGACAGTCCTCCCCAGAATGCGCCTGCAAGCATTGACATCCCTACAATTTCGTACCAGGCATCAAGCCTTCCGGTAGATACCGTATTCATTGCCCAGCCTACTGTCATATGGGGTGTAAAAGTAAGAATACCAACAATAGCGCCTGCTACTAAACCTGCCCCTGCTCCGTAAAGTATTGACCTTGGGAAGGAAATCTTCCTGTCTATCAGGGTCTTTGTAAAATAATAATTGGCAATAGAAAATGTGGATATGTCTATTAGTGAAAGCGGGATAAGTGCCTTGAGACTGTTTATATCTCTATACCCATAGGATGCGACAAGACCACCCACCCCACCAAGTATTATCGCAGTTCTAAGTGCGTTTTTCTCCTTTTTAGCATAGTCCTTTCCATATAGATTCGGGGCAAAGGCGAGATTAAAAATGATTAATTCAATAAACAGTAAGGAAGTATTTTTAAAAATAAACATAATTACCTCCTGAGGATTAAATTTATTCTTTCTTGATACAAATTATGGGTTTTTTTATTGGATGTCAAGAGATTATTTCCGTATAATATTTTCCATTGGAACAGGGGGTCTACCACCTTCTCAATTTTCATTTTACAATCTTGTATCTATTTTTAAAAGGAGATTCAGAATTTTATTTCACTATATCTTATATAGTACCAGATCAAGGAGAGTGACGCTACGATGACAGAGAAGATAATAGAACCGATGAGAAAATGGGAGGAAATGACAAAGGACTCATATGAAGAAAGCACGAAATGTATTGCATTAAAAAATTGAGCAAAATCTGACGTTTCTATCCTCCATGGTATTCTGATGTTGAAAAAGTACAATCCAAAGAAAATTCCTGCTAAAAGAAGAGGAGCAACTATATATAACCAATTCCAGTTTCTTTGTGCAGCTGTCTGTCTCATACTCAACTCGATCTTCCATCTTTTAACAAGGTCCCTGGGTGCCTCTTCTATTGCTATTTTCCTCATCATCTTATCAAAATCCATCCTTTGCTCCTTCCTGTACTTTATCCAGAATATTTTTTAAGTTTTCTTTTCCTCTATGTATATAGTTTTTTACAGCTCCTATGTCAACCCCCATTGTATACGATATTTCTTTATATGAAAGTTCTTCATAATAAAAAAGTGTAAGTGCAATCCGTTGTTTTTCAGGCAGCTCCATTAACTTTACCCTCAAAAGATTACTAATCTCTTCCCTCTCAATCTGAAGTAAATGGGGTTCATCAATGGATTTATCGTATTCTTTGAGCGATTCAACGGGCTTCTTTTTTCGAAGAAACCCCAATGAATGGTTATATGCAATCCTGTATACCCAGGTTGATAGTCTTGCTTCGCCTCGAAAACTATCTATCTTATCATAAACCTTCATCATTACCTCCATAGTGAGATCCTCCGCATCTGCTTCGTCCTTAACGATACGATAGATAATGGTGTATATTCTGTTGATATATAATTGATAAAATTTTTCAAATTCATCCTCCGATTTTGCTTTTAATTTTTTAATGTCTATTTCCATTCATCTCTCATTTTGTTTGATGCAAAAATGTCACATTTGTTTCAGTTTACAGGATATAAAATATATTTCAACCATTATTTCAGCATATGTAATTATTATAAATTATTATAAAAATATAACCCAATCTCTTTGCACTTTCCAAAGAAATTCTTTCCTTCGTTAAATTTAGCCCCCGTAATGATTTTATGTAAACTCAAGCCCAATACCTTTTATTTTTATATCCATACATCCGAAGGCTTACTCTTGTCTATATATTAATGGGAAATAAAAAATATCTCTAAAGTTAAAGTGAAACAAATTTGTTTCTTTTACGTCACACATAAAAAGGAGGTGTAAAATGATAAAACTGGGCAAACGATTTAAAAAGTATAGAAAGAAGTATCAACCATCTATAGATTTAAGCTTTAAAACCGTATTTATCGAAAGAGAATTCAAAAACCTAAAAAGGAGGTAGGTATGGGAGCAGATGTTGTTGGTGTTTTTATCCCAATCGTTGCATTGTTGATACCCATCTTTGCCCTTTACTTCGGGTACAAAAAAGAACAGGTAAAGAGGCAGGAGAGGATAAAGGCAATAGAAAAAGGAGTAGAAATTCCACCAGAGCCAGTAAGGCCTCCACTTGGTGCTATGGACTACTTAAGAAGGGGTCTTCTTTCCCTTGCCATCGGTGCAGGTCTTGGAATTGGTGGTCTTATGATGCAGTTGATCGACGAAGATGCAGGTTATGCCTTTTATGCCAGTGGAATTATAGTATTTTTTGTAGGCATTGCCCTCGTTGTTTTTTATGCTATAAAAAGAAAAGCAGAGTAACAAATACAGATAGGGGTGGATTATCCACCCCTATTAAGATTTCAACTTGAAATTTCTCACTCTATCGAACCCGAAACCCAATAAATTTCTTTACCTTTAAGGCATTAAATGCACATACCTCAAGGCAGGTATAACATTCTATACACCTTTTATAATTAATATAAATATTTCCATACTCAATGGAAATAGCCTTTGTTGGACAATTCACTTCGCAGCTGCGACAAAGCGTGCAATTCTTCCTAATAGGTATTGGTTTTTTATGGATAAGGAGTCTCCTGATTTTACCAATACGTGGCATCCTTGATATTCTTGATGAAGGCAGTTTTATTTCAGGAATATCAGGTATATCACCTATTATCTCTATATCCATTTTACCAAAATGCTCTTCGTATATATTCCTCAAAGGAAAATTTTCAATTTTAAAGATTTCGCTTATACCATAATCAATAACCATCGGGTCCCTCGCAAGTGCAATTATTCCTATCTTCACCTTTGTTCCATTTGTAGGTCCATCTCCTTCCATTCCTACTATTCCATCAAGAATAGTAACGTCGGTCTTGACACTCCTATAAAGTGAGAAAAGCATCTCACTAAAGCTATAACCATCTGGATATTCAATATGATAGTTTTTCTTTGGTCTTCCAGGGATAAAACCAAAGAGGTTCTTTACCCCCAATGTTAGGACAGTCAAAAGGTGTGTTTTTAACTTCGGCAGGTTTATTATAAAATCATACTCATTTATTTTTTCAGTTATAGGGAAGCCATTTATATTAATAACACCAAAATCGTCAAATTTATAGAAGGGGTAGGAAAATCCTCCATATCCTGCACTTATAAAAGAATCGATATCCTCTCCCGAACCCGGGCTGTCAGCTATCTCCACTTTTCCGCCATAATCCTCAATGATTTCAGCAACCGCCCTTACAAACAAAGGATGCGTTATTGCAATAGGTTTACCTGCTATTAGATTTGGCTTAAGCAGAACCTTATCACCGCTTTTTATTTTAAGCCCTCCTGAAGCCTCGATCAAATCACCAATCTTTTTATTCAAATTATAGTAACCATCTGAGGGATATATATATAATTCTTTCAACCTGCCCTTCTTCTTTTAGGCGATACGACCATTGTTATTATAAAAATAAATGTGATCACCAGTACAATGGTTGCACCTGAAGGAACGTTGAGATAATAAGAAATAAATAATCCCGAAACAGATGCAATAATACCAAACAATACACTAAAAATAACCATAACACCAAATCTGTGTGTTAGTTCATATGCAGCTGCTGCAGGTGTTACAATCATTGCAAAAACAAGAATTACACCAACTGATTTAAGCGATGTAGAAATAGTAAGGGCGAGCAGGGTAAGAAATAGATAAGAAATGAATGCAGATGGAATACCGGATACACTGGCGAGCTCTTCATCAAAAATAGTAAATTTTAACTCTTTATAAAAAAATGAAAAGAATAGAATCATTATGACTCCATTAATCAAAAGTAACCAAAGATCTTTTGGTGAAACAGAAAGGACACTTCCAAAAAGAAAATTCATTACTCTTGCATCGTATCTCTTCATAAGGCCAATAAACAATATTGCAAGAGCCATAGTAAAGGAATACATTATTCCTATGGGTGTGTCGAGTTTAAATCCCCCTTTTCTACCTGTATATCCAATGAGGAGTGCTGCAATGACTGAAAATGCAAGAGAAAAAAGAAAAGGGTCAGAACCGATAAGAAGGGCAAGCATCACACCTGCAAAGGATGCGTGGGCAATCCCTCCACCCATAAATGATAGCCCTTTTAATATAACGACAACCCCTGCCAGAGAACAAATTATACCTACAATTAATGATGCAAATAATGCATTTTTCATAAAGGCAAATTGGAGTATTTCAGGCATGGGTATCTTCAATCATTACACAGATCTGACCCTTTCTCTTGAATATATCAACATTCGCTCCATAAAGACTGCTCAAAACCTTCTTCGACAGAACCTTCTCTGGTTTTCCTACAGCATATAATTTTCTCTTTATATAGATGACCGTTGAAATATACTGCACAACCTGATTTATATTATGTGTAACGAGTAATACGGTAAGGTGAAGCCTGTCTTGCAATTCAGCTAAAAGCGATATAACTCTTCTTTGAGATTCAACATCAAGCCCAGATGTAGGTTCATCCAGTATTAATATTTCAGGTTTACTGACAATTGCCCTTGCTATCATTACCCGCCTCATCTGGCCACCAGAAAGATGACCAAATGGTTCCCGAGCCATCTCTTCCATACCTACCTGCCTCAATGCCTCCATACACATTTCGGTCTCTTTTTTTCTTACTCTTTTGAATGGTCCCAGGACAGGATAAAGTCCAAATAAGACAACTTCAAGTGTGATAAATGGTTGAAATGGATCATCATTAAAAAATTGAGGAACAAAGCCAATTTTTTTAAGAATCTTCTCTGGGCTGGTTCCAAGTACAGAAACGCTTCCTTTGAAGGGTTTTAAGGTGCCCATTATTACCTTTAAGAGGGTCGTTTTCCCTGATCCGTTTGGCCCAATAATCCCAACAAATTCTTCTTTTTTTATTGAAAGTGTTATATTTTCTATTGCAACCTTTCTACCATACCCCGCTGTAACATCCTTGATCTCAATTAATGAATCCATCCTCAAGCCTCGATATATCTTCCCTTAACAACGATATATAATCGTTGATATTCTCTTCAAGTCCTGTCAATGGAATAAGTGTGACAACCTTTGCACCCGTTTCTTTTACAATCGTTTCTGTAATACCATAATCAGAAAAGGGGGCTGTAATAATAACCTCGATATTCTCTTTTTTTATTAAATTAATGGCATCTATAATTCTCTTTGGTGACGGTCTTTTCCCCGGCGTATCAAGTACAACCATAGTATCATTAATATCGAGAAAAGAAAATAAATAATCAAATGCAGGAAATATGGATATGACCTCCTTACCCTTTAATATATCAGGTGGCTTAATATTACTAATTCTATCAACAAAAACCTGAAATTTTCGCTTGAAGTAGGTGGAATCCCAGGGAGCAATTTTACTTAGATTGTTTTTAATTATACGCGCCATCTCAATCCCATTATCTGGATCAAGCCAGTAATGGGGATTATTGTCAATTATTTTCGTTTTTTCATCGTAAAGTGGAATACTCTTTTTACTCCCATCTTGTGGTAACCAATCATCCATATGAAAGCCAATCGTAAATATAACATCAGATGCAGTAATCTTCTTTAAATCCCTTGGCTTTAAACTAAATGTATGAGGATTCTCAGCCCCTGTAACCAGGCTTATACACTCCACCCTATTTCCACCAACCTCTTTGACAATAGATGCAGAAACTGATATACTGGTAACCACTTCTATTTTCTTACTATTGGCGCAGGCTGAAAAAACAATAAAAAAAACTAATGGAGGAAACCATTTTTTGACCATTTTTCTATCACCTCCTCAACCCTTTTTATCCCTTGTTTTAAATCTTTTACAGGCATAAGTTCGAAGACAATATCAACGTCTCGAATATTAAAAATATCAAAAATTCTCTCCCAATCAATTTTTCCTTCACCAGGCAGAAGATGGTCGTCCTTACCATTCATATTAGAGTCCGAGATATGTATCTCTTCCGTCAATCCTGTTATAGCAGGAATATCTTCATATATCCTATTATTTGAAAAATAATGGGATGTGTCAAAACATACACCCACACCAAATTCTGAGGAAAGCTCTTTTATATCTTCTAAATCTGAACCATACTTACCAGGGAAGGTATTCTCAATGAGTATTTCAACGCCATATTCAGCCGAAAAACCTTTAATTTCTCTAAGGCTTTTTTTTACAAGCTCAACATTATTGAGAGATTCCGATGGGTGAAGAATAATACTCTTTGCCTCTATTTTCTGAGCGATGAGTATGCACTTTTCTACCTCTCTTACTGAACGAATTCTGTTCCACTCATCACCATCCCCTGTATTTATCCAGCTTGGTGGATGGATGGAGAGAGGAATCATTTCTCTCTTTTTGAGATATCCTTTAAGTCTTTTTATCTCATCTACATCATCATAATTGATATGTCCCGATTCACACCTTATCTCAATTTTATTTATGCTTGAATCTTCCAGGGAATCAATGAGATCATATATAGAGCCGGATTTGTTCAATGTAGAAGAGATGGCAATGTTCATTTGACAAAAAATTTAACCACCTTATCTACAATCTCCATCATTGCCTTATAAGTATCTGAGTCCTTCAGCGCCTTTATAAATGGCACACCCTTATCTGTAAGCTCGACAATTTCTGGATCAATAGGAACCTTGCCAAGAAACGGCACATTTAATTGTTTCGCCGCCTTTTCACCCCCACCCTCTTTGAATAGATATATCATCTTACCACAATGAGGGCATCTTAGACCCGACATATTTTCTATTACACCGATCACCGGTATATTTAACTTCTTAGCAAAATCTACTGCCTTCCTCGAATCGAGAAGGCTGAGTTCCTGAGGGGTGGTAACGATGATAGCGCCATCAACATTCTGAAACTCCTGCGCTATGGAAAGCGGTTCATCACCCGTTCCAGGTGGAAGGTCTATTATCATATATTCAGGTTCACCCCAGTCTACATCGTCTATAAATTGCCTTATAAGTTTTGTTTTTAAAGGCCCTCTCCATATTACCGCGGTATCCTGGTTCTCAAGAAGAAAGCCAATAGAAATTGCCTTTAGATTTGGTAGCACAGCTACAGGAATTATTTTATTGTTCATAGACATTAATCTTTCTTTATCAATACCCAAAACCATTGGAAGATTAGGCCCATGAATATCAATATCCATTACACCAACATCAGCCCCCTTCTCCACGGCAAGGGCATAGGCGAGATTGGCTGCAACGGTTGTTTTACCAACACCACCTTTTCCACTAAACACCATTATCTTTTTCGTTTTTTCCATTCTCTTTTTCTGGATGTTCAAGTTGATATTTTTATCTTCCATTATTCCTCCTTTTTTAGATAAGATAAAACCTTACAAATAATTGTCAACCTTTTATTCTTTTATCGCAATAGTTAAAGGATATAAGAGAAAACGGCTACCCTGGTGAACAATGTCTGATATCCATCTCTTTAGACCCTCTCAAGAATATCGGCAAAACCAGATACCAATTCAGGAATTGGAGGAAATGTCTGAAAGAAAATTCCTCAGTTCATCTATACCAATGGGCTTTTTTATGAATGGAACATTATGTCTTTTAGAGAAGAGATAAGCCTCTGGACTCAAGGTATCTCCCGAAAGGAAAACAACATTATCTTGATTTTCTTTATCCATACTATTGAAAACCGCATATCCATCCATACCGGGCATTCTTATATCAAGAAAGATAAGGTCAAAAATATTATTTTGTAATATCTTCAACCCTTCTTCACCACTTGATGCACATTGCACATTATAGCCCATACTTTCAAGTATCCTTTTGAACAGGTTTATTATCATTATCTCATCGTCAATTATTAAAACATTTTTTATTTTTCTTTTTTTAATTATCTTCCTCCTTTGATATTGGGAGTGTAATTCTAAAAAGAACGCTACCTGTATGTTTAACAAGTTCTATCTTCCCCTTATGCAGCGTAACTATTCTCCTGACAATGCCAAGACCCAAGCCTGCACCACCTTTTTTGGTTGTGTAAAATGTATCAAAAATTTTTCCTGTTTCTGAGTCTTCTATCCCGACACCGTTATCCTCTATCTCAATTATTCCCTTATCCTTTGCTGTATATGTAGAAATATTTATTTTATTACCTTTATGGCCTCGTTTTATCGATTCAACGCTGTTTTGCAATAGATTAATAATAGCCTCGGTCATCTGTGATGGGTTCCCCTCAATCGTAAAATCATTATCTATATAGTACGATAACCTGATATCACCAAGTTCTCCATAATTATTTATTATTCCATAGGCATCTTTTATTGGCTTTGAAATGTTATAGATTGTTTTTTCTTGTATTGACAGTTCACTTCCAAAGGATGCAAGAAAATCTACAACCTTCTTCGCCCTCATAGCTGAACTCAAGATCAAGTTACTGTACTCTATCAGTTCCTTTCTTTCACTCTTAGAAACAACCTCCTTCAGAAGTTGTGCATAGCCAACTATTGATTGTAAGGGGTTATTTATTTCATGTGCAATCCCTGCAGAGAGTTCTCCCAGCTGGGCAAGCCTCTGCGTATTTTTATAGTGTTCATCCTTTCTTTTTTTATCTGTTATATCAATAAAAACATACATTACATACGAATTAATCCTTTTTGAATAAGTCAATATATTTCTTTTTCTGCCACCTATATCAATGAAGAATTCCTTTCTGATCTCCTCCTCCTCAAAGCTGATTAATTTGGGCTCTCCCCAAATCTTTCTTCCAAGAGAATTGGAGAATATGATATGTTGATTTTCATCAATTACAACAATACCCTCATCAAGATTCTCAAATATATCCTTAACCTGTTTCTCAGTGTCTTCTATCTTCCTTATTCCCTGCATCGTATCGACAAATTCCGTGATCATATGAACGAAAACCGCAATTGGTTGAAGCTCTTCCTCAGTGGGAACCCTTCCCGATAATGGATCGTCAAAGCTCAAAATACCAAGCAATTTGTCTCCCCTTTTCACAGGGGCAATCAATATGTCATGTGGATGCCATTTTCCTTTAAATATCTCCTCTCCTTTTTTACTTGGTGTAAGAAAATCCGTATTTAACGATTTAATCTTTTTTCTCTCTGAGTATGGTATATAATAGAAACTTCCATACTTGAATTTATCCTGAAGGAAGTAATCCAATGCTTCCCTTGGAATATCAGTACTTTTAACATTCTCAATTCCAAATGTAGAAAGATACTTCGTTTTTCCATCTTCATCAAATAAACGGATGATACCTCTTTCAAAACCACTAAATTTGGATAGATCGTCTATAATCCTCTCCATCATTTTCGGGATGGTGGTGCGTCTGTTAAAGAAGTATTCATAAAGGTCAATGAGGGTATGGAAAAAAATATCCTGTCTCTCTACCTTTGACATATTACTTACCACAAATGCGTAATCCCCAGTTTTCATTCTGTATATAACAACCCTGAGAGTTTTTTTCTCAGCTTTCATTGATGTAATGTATCTCCTATTTGATTTCAATTTTTTAAAGGACGATCTAAAAAATTCATTCAATACTTTATTTTTAGCGATGGATGTAATGTTAGGAAAGAAGGATCTAAATTGTGGATTAGACAAAATTATATTTTTATCCTCATCAATAATCGCTAAACCGATTTCCATATTTTCAAATGCGGTCTCTAAAAGTCTCATCTGTTCTACTCTATTTTGTTTAAAAGATTTTTTCCTTTTCAGATTATCCATACCAACATTCTACTTATTTATTGTGAATATATTAAACCCAAATTTTCTAAATGTCAATATCGAAATCCGGGATTTATATTTTGGCAAGGTGATCCTCTGCATTATTAAACGTTACCCTTGTACTGTGATTGTTGATATCTATCTCCCCCCCATTCTTCTCAATTATGTTTTTAAATATCAGTAACCTGATCTTTTCTATATCACTGTCACTTGATAAAGGGTCTGAGAAAATCTCCGGTGAATCCAAGGTATCCTTGATTTTGTTTGTAATATGCTCCTCTAATCCGCGAAATTCAAGAATAACCCTATTGCCATTACATTCCTCTTTTAAAGTAATAATCTGCAGACCATTTTCTTTAAGGTATATTAAAAAATTGGAAAGGGCAATGAAAACTTTATTTTTTTCTATATTTAGTTTATATCCATCTTTATCATACCTTAGATTAATCCATTTGTGCCTTTTCTTTAATTCATTTAACAAATCTACTATATCTGTTTTGCTTCTTTTTCCTTCATAAAAAGACCCTGTATAGGTGGTAAAAAGAGTAAGAATTTCTTCCATCCTGCATGCCTCTTTATATATTCTTGAGATATATCTACCAATTTGTTTTTCATCCAGATTTTCTTCCATAATAAGTTGGGAAATACCCTTTATGGGTGTAAGAGGGTTTGCCATATAATGCGAAAGACCAGCAATGGTGTGCTCCCTTATCCTCTTTTCTGCTTCTATTTCTGCCAATTTAATCTTTTCCGTTATTTCGTTTAATAAAAATATGCTGTAGTGTTCAATATTTCCTTCTTCATCTATCTCCTGTGACTGAGAACTATGGATCTCAAATACCCCTTTCCTTATGATAATTGTTGGTGGATTTTTCACAGCAGCGGCTTTTATCTTACTCTTTAACATATCCGCATTGTATCCATTAAATTTAGAACGAAAGATTTTATTTGTTTTTATTATTTTTCCATCTTCGTTAAGAATAA
The DNA here is from genome assembly GCA_964596115.1 of uncultured bacterium. Lineage (GTDB taxonomy): Bacteria > Hydrothermota > UBA3072 > UBA3072 > B12-G15 > CAZQRW01. Next base: position 11,872 of record CAZQRW010000023.1, on the reverse strand, counting down.
TTATAGGGTTTGGAATAGAATCCAGTATGTCACCAAGAAATCGCTCTGCCTGCTCTATTCTTTCATATAATAAGGAGGTTTCTAAGATTGAAGATGTACTTTCTGCAAATTGTTCCAGGGCCTTAAGATCTGAATTATTATATATTCCATTTCTTTTATTGACAAGTTCAATAACGCCTATTATATCGTCCTTTATTCTTAACGGAGCGGTAAGGAGAGATTGCGTTCTAAATCCTGTATTTCTATCAAATTTTTTGGCAAAATCTGGATGAGTCTGTGCCTTGACAACAACTTTTCCTCTCCCTTCAATGACTGTCCTACCAGCGATGCCCTCTCCTACTTTGAGTCTTTTTCCCCTTAATTTTTCAGACTCAGAACCACTTACGATCTCGAAGACAAGTTCATTTTTTTTCTTATCAAGAAGAAATATTGTTGCTGCCTCACTCTGGAGCAATCCCTGTGCAAGATCGAGTATCCTTGCCAGTGTATCCCTGAATGTAACCTCTTTAATTTCCATTTTTTGTCAGATCTTTTATCACCTTCCAGAGTTCTTGAAGATCGACAGGCTTAGACATAAAGGCTACCTTCTCATCTGAAACTATCATCACATCTTCCTTAAGGTGTTTATAGGCAGTACATACAATTACAGGTGTTTTGTATCCTTGTCGTCTTATATCTTCCAGCACCTCAATACCATGTTTTTCGCCCATCTTAATATCAAGAATTAGTAGATCATATCCATTCTCATGAAACTTTTTGATGCCTTCAAAGCCATCTATCGCTTCATCGGCTTCAATTCCCTTTAGTTTTAAAAACTCTGAGAAAAGATACCTGATTGAAGGTTCATCATCTACTATAAGTGCCTTCATTCTGCACCTCCTTTTCCTTCCCTTTTGATTTTCGAATGGGGAGTATGACTCTAAAGAGAGCCCCTTCTCCCAACCTTGAAAATACCTTTATTTTCCCTTTATGTTCGGTAAGTATCTTCTTAACTATTGCCAGTCCTAATCCCGTCCCACCCTCTTTTGTTGAAAAGAAGGGTTCAAAAATTTTTTCAACTTTATCTTCAGGTATGCCAGGGCCATTATCTTTTATATCTACATAACCATTCTCCTTCTCCTTATAAATTGCTATTCTTACTTCTGCATCCTCTCCCTTTATTTCTATACCGTTTGAAATTATGTTATTAAACACCCGTCTTAACCTTTCTTTATCTCCTTCCACGATAATTTCCTCATCTACCTTTAACTTTATATCTGAATTTCTGTATTTCTCATTTTCTCTAAGTGAGGATATGACATCCCTCATCACTTCTGCAATATTGACAATTTCTTTCTTTCCATCTTCCCTCTTTGCAATATCAAGGATATCATCGATTATCCCGTCTATTCTATCCGCATTTTCCTTTATTTTATCTACATATCCATCTATACCATCATTACTCTTCATCTCAATTAACTGGCTCATTCCTCTTATTACTCCCAGTGGATTTCTTATTTCATGGGCTATAAAAGACGCCATTTTCCCAAGATAGGCAAGGTGCTTTGAATGTTCGAGTTCTGTCTCCATCTCCTTCTCCTTGGTAATATCGCTAACAATACCTATACTACCATTGATTCTTCCCCCGGAATCTTTTAAAAAAGATGTTATAAGAGTCAAAATTCTTCCACTTTTTTCTTTGAATGAGGTTGTAAATTCTACCCTCTTTTTTTGTGATATCTTTATCCCTTCAAGTATGGGTTCAGCATCTATACCATCACGAATGAGTTTATTGTATGAAGGATTTGTAAGAATTATTTCACCTTTATTATTTATTACCACAATGCCACTTGTCACGGAGTTAATTACATTTTCATAAAATCCTTTAAGTTTTTTTATAGTTTCCTTATTTTCTTTTTCCTTCGTCTTTATTTTTCTATCCATTATATCCTTCCACAAGCCACTCATAAATGCCATTAAGAAAAGGAATGGAATTCTCATAAGATATGATGGGTCACGGAATAGGCTAAATCCAAGATCTTTACTCAAGCCTGTGATCCAGATATATATAAAGGAACTTATGATAGCCACGGGTATAGATGACTTTAATCCACTGTTAATAGAGGCCATCAAGATGGTAAGAAAATAAAAAACATAAAATGTTTGATCTATCCCCCCACTCGTATATAGGGCTACAGAAACAAAAATTATATCAAAAAAGTAAATCAGAAAAAGAAAAGAATCTTTTTTTAAAAAATTGAAGAATTTAAATCTTATGACCACATTGAAAACTACGTATATTACTGCAATTTTGTAAGAAAGAGTAAATCTACTCCATCCCGCCGAGTTATAACCTGTGAGGAATAAAACCAGAAGGATAAGTAGCCACCTAAAAATAATAAAAAAATCTATTTCACCGATTTCCCAGACTCTGTTAGCCCTTTTATCCAAAGCCCCTCCTTTACTTTTTTGGAACTTAACCTTATCTGAATAATACTATCCGGAGTAAATATCTTCACCCATAAACTATCCTTACTCATAACAGAATCCTCAATTGTATCCTCTATTGTGAATGTGGAATCCTGTTCAAAATAATTGACGAAACTGCTCTTTGGGAAAATAAAGAGTAGCCTTGCCTCTGCAACTGCCCTTGAGTTATCAACATTTACAGTTCCCATCATCATAATTAAAGCAATCATTTTTCACCTCCATAAATATAACTAAAAAAATCATTCTAATTCTACTTGATTGAAAATAAGTCTATTAACTTAAGCTGCATACTTAATTTTTTACCATATGTAAAAATTGCTTGACAAAACCCGATTTTTTAATTATTATAATCATATGAACATTATGGTTGTTGATGACGACGAATCGATAAGGAATCTTCTTCAAAGAAGTCTTGATAAAATAGGGCACTCTTCTATTGGGACAGGGTACGGAAAAGAGGCTATATCTCTTTTCAGAAACAATACCTTCGATTGTCTTCTACTTGACATCGGGCTGCCTGACATAGATGGTATAAAGGTACTCAAAATACTAAAGACAATGGATCCAGATATTTCAGTCGTGATGATTACAGGTGTAGAAGATATTGATATAGTGAGAAGGGCTATGAGATTAGGGGCTTTTGACTATATAATTAAGCCCATAGAAATAGAAGAAATAAGATCAATTCTGAAAAAAGTTGAGGATCGAAACTCGTTTATAAAGATGAAAAAGGATTATCAGAAATTTCTTGAGTCAAAGATCAGAGAAGAATCGCAGAAAATAAAGAATCTATATTTAAAAGCAATTACCTCACTTATAAAGACCCTGGAAGCGAAGGATGCATACCACAAGGACCATTCAGAAAATGTAGCTAAACTTGCTAAAAAAATTGGGGGGAAATTGGGATTGGACAATAAGAAAATCCAGGCTCTTTCTATTGCTGCTCTACTTCATGATATCGGAAAGATAGGTGTACCTGATAACATTCTACTAAAACCTGCCAAACTTACAGCGGAAGAATATGAAAAGGTAAAGAAACATCCCGTAACAGGTGTTGAAATATTAAAACCCATAATAGAGGATGAAGATATTATAAATGCCATTTTGCATCACCATGAAAGATACGATGGAAAAGGTTTTCCCAATGGTCTTAAAGGTGAAAATATCCCTCTTTTTGCAAGAATTATTGCTATTGCTGATTCCATTGAAGCAATGTCATCAAAGAGACCATACAGGTCCACAATGACTCATCAAAAGATTATACAGGAATTGAAGGAAAATAGCGGTAAGCAATTCGACCCAAAGATAGTAGAAGTTGTTTTAAAAATGCTGGAGGAGAAAAATGGATAAGCAAAGATTACTTATTGCTGATGATGAGGAAGCCATCCTTGAACTCCTTAAGAGGGGCCTCAGTAAAGATTATGAAATTGTTACCGCCTCTACAGGAGGAGAATGTTTAGAAAAATTTGACAACGAAGTGTTTGATGCTTCATTAATCGATGTAGTGCTTCCAGATATGGATGGATTAGAAATACTTACAAGAATAAAAAAAACACAGCCTGAACTTCCTGTAATTATTATGACAGGCCATGCGACTATAGAAATGGCAGTAAAGGCAATGAAATTGGGCGCATATTATTTTGTAAAAAAACCATTCTCCTTTGAAGAGATTACAGGTATTCTTGAAAGGGCTATTGAAAACCTCAAGGTCACGAGAAAATACAAGAATCTCAAGAAAATGACAGAAGAGAGTTTTAGATTTTCAGGAATAATAGGAAAAAATAAAAAGATGCGAGAAATTTTTGAGATCCTCGAACTAGTGGCATCGACAGACGTTTCTGTCTTAATTGAGGGCGAATCAGGCACAGGAAAAGAACTCGTTGCCAAGGCAATTCACCTGAATTCAAAAAGAAAAGATCAAAACTTTATTCCCATTAACTGCAGTGCATTACCGGAAACCCTACTGGAATCAGAATTATTTGGTTATAGAAAAGGAGCATTTACTGGTGCTGTTGGCTCAAAGAAGGGACTATTTGAGGCAGCAGATGGTGGAACTCTATTTCTCGATGAAATCGGCGGAACCGCCCCTGCATTTCAGAGTAAATTATTGAGGGTACTTGAGGATGGCTACTTTTTACCCCTTGGCTCTACAAATCCTATAAAAGTCGATGTAAGAATAATCTCTGCTACAAATAAGATTATTGAAGAAGAAGTAAACAAAAAAAGTTTTAGGGAGGATCTTTATTATAGACTTAATGTAGTGAAAATAAAACTTCCCCCTTTAAGGGAAAGAAAGGATGATATCCCCCTCCTTATTCAACATTTTCTTGAAACCTATAATAGAAAACATAATAAAAATGTAGAAAGAATATCCGAAGAGGCAATGGATATCCTTCTAAACTATCCCTGGCCCGGTAACATAAGGGAATTGGAAAACGTTATTGAGAGGGCGGTAATACTCTCAGGAGGAAAAGAGATCCTTCCAAATCTTCTCCCTGACAAAATCCTAAACCCACAGACCCCTGAGGTAATGCCAGAATTAATCGAATACAAGAGTGCAAAAGAGATATTTGAGCGTGTATATCTGACCAAGCTCCTGAAGTACACAAAAGGAAATGTAACTGAGGCTGCAAAAATTGCAGGTATGGTTAGACAAAATCTTTATCTTAAGTTTAAACAATACAATATTGATCCCAGGGAGTTCTACTAATATCTACCTGCCATCTTTCTAAGTCTTTTAATCCTCTCTTCTATGGGAGGATGTGTAGAAAATAATGAAATTATACCATTCCCCTTAAATGGATTTACTATAAACATATGAGAGGTAGAAGGATTTACTCCCCTCATAGGAAATTTTTTATTACCATACTCAAGCTTTTCCAGGGCATCTGCAAGGTAGATAGGGTTACCAGAAATCTTGGCACCACCTTCATCGGCAAGGTATTCTCTGGAGCGAGAAATGGCAAGCTGTATTAAAAGAGCTGCAATAGGCATCAGTATCAGTAAAAGCAAGAAAAGAGGATTGGAACCCCTGTCATCATCTCCAAACATACTTCCCCATAAACCAAACCGTGATATAAATGTAATGGCACCTGCGATGGTAGCTGCAATAGTAGAAATAAGGGTGTCCCTATGAATAATATGGGTTAACTCATGACCAAGAACACCCTTTAGCTCATTTTCATCAAGAATTTTTAAAATCCCCTGAGTCACTGCTACTGCTGCATGCTTTGGATCCCTTCCTGTGGCAAAGGCATTTGGATTTGGTGATGGCACAATGTACACCTTTGGCATAGGTAAACCAGCCCTTGTTGCAAGCTCTCTAACAATACTGAAGAGCCGTGGATTTTCATCTTCAGATATTTCCCTTGCCCGATAGGCTGAGAGAACGATTCTGTCACTAAAAAAATAAGCCAGAAAATTTAATCCAAATGCAAAGATCAGGGCAAATATTGCACCACCTCTTCCGAAAATACTACCCAGAAGAACAAGTAAAACGCTAAGTATTGTAAGGAAAAAAAAAGTCCTTAACTGATTACCCACCCATTACCTCTTTCCAATCTGCAAGGAATCGTTCAATACCTATATCTGTAAGAGGATGTTTCACCATTTTAGACAATACCTTATAAGGGATAGTAGCAATATCCGCTCCTATACTTGCTGCTTCAACAACGTGCATTGGGTGCCTGACACTGGCTACAATTACTTCCGTTGAAAATGCATAATTTTCAAATGTTGCCATAATTTCCTCTACAAGATACATACCTTCATGACCTATGTCATCCAGCCTTCCTATAAAAGGACTCACAAAATTCGTGCCCGCCTTTGCAGCAAGAAGTGCCTGATTTAAGGAGAAGACAAGGGTCGTGTTAGTCATAATTCCTTCTGCTCTTAACAATTTTGTTGCCTTTAAACCATCTATTGTCATAGGAACCTTTATGGTAATATATTCACTAATCTTTGCAAGTTCCCTACCCTCTTTGGTAATACCCTCCCAATCAAGGGCAGTAACCTCTGCACTTACAGGTCCCTTTACGATATCACAAATTTCTTTGAGAATTTCTTCGGGTTTTCTTCCTGTTCTCTTTATTTCTCTCGAGAGGAGTGTAGGATTTGTAGTCACTCCATCAAGAATTCCCCAACTGGCAATTTCTTTAATTTCATCAACATTTGCAGTATCAATAAAAATTTTCACTATAACCTCCTTCTGTTTTTAATAATATTAAGTTGTTAATCATTAAAATCAAGGGGGGATTTAAGGTGAAAATATTCACCAATAAATCCTCTTGACATTAGTATTTTAATTATTAAACTACATAAAAAAAAGGAGATGGCTATGAATAAAGATATGATCGAAATCAGATGGCATGGTAGAGGGGGTCAGGGTGCAAAGACTGCTGCGCTTCTCTTCGGAGAAGCAGCCCTTGAAACAGGTATGTATATTCAAGCCTTTCCCGAATATGGTCCAGAAAGAACAGGTGCACCTGTTTCTTCGTATAATAGGCTGAGCAAAACACCTATAAGAATCCATAGTGGTATTGAGAACCCAAATGTTGTAATTGTTCTTGACCCCACCCTTATTGGGAAGGTGGATGTTCTTGCAGGCCTTAAAGAAGGGGGAGCACTTATCATTAACACCAAAAAATCTCCTGAGGAGACAAGGACATCCTTGAAGGTTCCAGATTCTATAGAGGTCTATACTTTAGACGCATATACTATTTCAATCGAAACCATTGGGAAGGCAATACCGAATACCCCAATGCTTGGGGCACTCATAAAGACAACCAATATGTTACCCCTTGACCACTTTCTCAAGAGTGTAGAGAAAAAACTCAATGTCAAATTCAGGGGAAAGGGTGGTAATATTGTTGAAAAAAACCTTGAAGCGATCAAGAGGGCTTACAATGAAACAAAGGGGGAAAAATGAAAAAAGAAGGTTGGAAGGAACTCCCTGTTGGAGCAGTTATACCAGAACCTGGGACAAGTAAGAAGTTTGAGACAGGTGACTGGAGAACTGAAAAACCTGTCCTTGATCCTGATAAATGTATACATTGTATGTTTTGTTGGATTTATTGTCCTGATTCATCCATTAAGGTCGAGGATGGAAAAATGACAGGTTTCCTTTATGAATACTGCAAGGGCTGTGGAATCTGCGCCTATGTTTGTCCTACAAAGGCTATCAAAATGGAAAGGGAGGAGGAATAAATGAAAATTGTAGCCAAAACTGCAAATGAGTCAATGGCAGAGGCAATGAGACAGATCAATCCTGATGTTGTTGCTGCCTACCCCATTACCCCTGCAACAGAAATCGTCCAGATTTTCAGTACCTTTGTTGCAGATGGCCTTGTCGATACCGAATTTGTTCCTGTAGAGAGTGAACATTCTGCAATGAGTGCCTGTGTTGGTGCAGCCTCAGCAGGTGCAAGGGTAATGACATCTACTGCATCTCAGGGGCTTGCATTGATGGATGAGGTGCTTTACATTGCAGGCGCATTGAGGTTACCAATAGTTATCTGTGAAATAAATAGGGCTCTCTCAGCACCAATAAATATCCACTGTGATCATTCCGATACTATGAATGTAAGGGATTCCGGTTGGATCCAGATATATGCAGAGGATTCCCAGGAGGCATACGATTCGGTCATCCAGGCAATGAAGATTGCAGAGAATGCCTTTCTCCCTGCTATGGTAACTGCGGATGGTTTTATACTTTCCCATGCAATGCAGAGAATAGATATGCTCGAGGATAATGAAGTGCAGGCGTTTATCGGGGAACACAAAGGACCCTACAACTTGCTTGATATAAAGCATCCCATTACCGTGGGTCCTCTGGACCTCCAGGATTATTTTTTCGAACATAAAAGACAGGAAGCAGATGCAATGATTCAGGCTAAAAAAATAATCATAGATGTTGCAAAGGAATTTGGAAAGAGGTTTGGGAGAAAGTATGGATTAATTGAAGACTACAGGCTGGATGATGCTGATTATGCAGTAATTGTCCTCGGTTCTACCGCAGGTACTGCAAAGGAAGTTGTGGATGATTTGAGGGATAGAGGGACGAAGGCAGGTCTTCTCAGGGTAAGGGTATTCAGGCCATTTCCAGCTGATGAAATAAGAAATGCATTAAAAAATGTAAAGTTTATCGGTGTTATGGATAGGGCGGACGGTGTGAATGCATTTGGAGGACCAGTATTTTTAGAGGTAAAGGCTGCCCTATACGATAATGAAAAAAGGCCTGGTATATATAGTTATATATATGGCCTTGGTGGAAGGGATACAAAACCAAACGACATAGAAAAAGTATTTACCGACCTTATGGAAAAAGCCCCAACTGGCAAACTTGAAAGATTGAACTACTTAGGTGTAAGGGAATAGGAGGAGAAATGCCAATAGATCTAAAACAAATAGCAAAGACAGAACAGTTGTTTGCACCTGGCCACAGGGCATGTGCAGGGTGTGGGGCTACAGTAATTATAAGACAGGTACTTGCGGCAGCGGGTGAAAATACCGTTGTAGGCTTTGCCACAGGCTGCATGGAAGTGGTAACCACAATATTTCCCTATACAGCCTGGAATGTCCCGTTTCTCCATGTTGCATTTGAAAATGTTGCTGCAGCAATAAGCGGTGTAGAAAGTGCATTTAAGGCATTGAAGAGAAAAGGAAAGATCCCAGGGAATCAAAGGCTGAATTTTATTGCGTTCGGTGGTGATGGTGGAACATATGATATAGGGCTTCAGGCACTTTCAGGTGCGATGGAGAGGGGACATAATCTTCTCTACATATGCTATGATAATGGAGCCTATATGAACACGGGTATTCAACGTTCAAGTGCTACGCCCTATGGGGCACATACAACAACCTCCCCTGCAGGCAAGGAAATCCCTGGAAAACTACAGTGGAGAAAGGACCTTACAGAGATAATGGTTTCACACGATATCCCATATACCGCACAGGCAGCACCAAGCCACTGGCAAGACCTTATGCAAAAGGTTCAAAAGGCGCTCTCCATCGAAGGACCGAAATTTATGAATGTGCTTTCACCCTGTCCATTAGGATGGTATTATCCCACTGAAAAAACCATTGAGATGGCAAAACTTGCAGTGGAGACAAAATACTGGCCACTATACGAGGTGGAAAACGGCGTTCATAGGATCACAGTAAAGCCAAGAAAATTTAAGCCAGTAGAGGAATGGCTCAAGGGCCAGGGTAGATTCAGGCATCTATTCAAGGATGAAAACAAATGGATGATTGAACACATCCAGAAGGAAGTGGATAGAAGATGGGAGAGGCTCTTAAAACTTGAGGAGGCCGGTCTATAATTGGCGACCGATTCTGTAAATATCTTTGAGGAGGATTTCTGGAAGATAAACCAGGAGCTGGAAAAACTGCTCCAGGAAACCAATGCCCGCTCCGTCCTCCTTGTTGACAAAGCTGGTCAATTAATAACTTCTGCAGGTGAGACAAGCAACATTGATATCCCCTCGTTTGCTACACTTTCAGCAGCCGATTTTGCGGCAACTGCACAGCTGGCTTCAATAATTGGCGAGAATACTTTCTCCACACTTTTCCACCAGGGAGAAAGACAGAGTATTTACATATCTATTGTTGCAAAGAAGGTTATTCTTGCAGTGGTTTTTGACAAAAAGACAACCCTTGGATTAATAAGGATAAAGGTAAACCAGACATCACAAAGAATGGAGAGCCTCTTTACCAAAATATATGAAAAGATAGAGAAAGAATATAAAAGTAATATTGATTCTGATTTCTTCAAGGAGGCAGAGTCGGAACTGGATAATTTATTCAAATGATGGACACACAATGTCATTGATAAACTATGCGTCTCGTGAAATAAACTGTAAGATCGTCTATTATGGGCCTGGTCTTGGTGGAAAGACGACCAATATTAAATTTATATATTCCAAAATATCACCAGAGGCGAGGGGTAGATTGGTAAGTTTGAACACAGAGCTTGACAGAACATTATTCTTTGATTTTTTGCCCGTTGACGTTGGAACAGTGAAGGGATTTAAACTTAGATTTCATCTCTATACAGTCCCGGGCCAGGTGTACTATAATGCCTCAAGAAAATTAATCCTGAAGGGTGTCGATGGTATTATATTCGTAGCGGATTCACAACTCGAAAGGTTTGAAGACAATATAGAAAGTATGGAAAACCTGATTGAAAACTTAAGGGAATATAACCTGAAACTTGACAATATTCCGTTTGTTATTCAATATAACAAAAGAGACCTCCCCAATATTGCCCCCATAGAAGAACTTGATAACACGTTAAATGTTCTTCACGTCCCTGCCTTTGAAGGGGTGGCACCCCAGGGTATCGGTGTTTTTGAATCATTAAAGGCAGCAGCAAGGGCAGTTCTAAGGAATCTTGGCAGGTAACAGACCCGGATTTTAAAAACAAAACAAATTTTAAATAAGATATAAAAGATAAATTTTTTACTTGACGAAATTTTAATTTTAAATATAATAATGGAAACTTTAACAAAGGAGGGACTTATGAGTTTTGTTCTTGGCCTATTGATGGCTGTTTCTTTATCAGGTGCACCGACCTCTGATGTAGTCAGCCATCAGAAGAAATTGTTGGATCGCCCAACCTATTCAAAGCCGATCTATGCCCCTGGTGTTAAGACGAATGTGAAAGTTGGAAAGCAACTCTGGAATACCCTTATATCAGAGGATTTTGAATCGGGGATGCCTGCTGAATGGACGGTCGTTAACAATAATGGGGATGGTTATATGTGGACTACTGGGACCACCTCAGATTTATTGGGTTATGACCCTCCAAATTATGGAACGGCATACGCCTATTACTCTGATGATGATGCTGGAAGCAGTGCCCCTGCAGGGAACGAAGAACTCCAGACACCTACATTCGGTATTGCAACCTATGACAGTCTTGTGCTTATCTACGGTGTGGGATTTAACATACTTGGTTCTCCTACAGGTCAGGTATGGGCACGTTTCTTTACCGGTGGTTCCTGGGGCACCTGGGATACCCTGGTAACATACTTGTCTGATACAAGTTTTGTAGATACACTTGATCTTTCTTCATTTCTCCCTGCTGATTCTGTTCAGATAGATTTCGTATACTTTGAACAAAGTGCAACATGGGCTTGGGCATATGCTATTGATAATGTTGAGCTAAATGCCCATCTTGGTGGTGGAGGTATGTATGATATTGGTGTAACAGGCCTTGATTCTCCTCCTTCCCTTATGATGTTAGACAGTGTATATAATGTAATTTCGACATTCTTCAACTTTGGTGATTCTGCCTTCACATTTGGTGTCCATACAGAGATAACAGATACACTGGGCTCTACTGTCTACTTTACCTATGATAGCACAAATATCTCACTCCTACCCGATAGTTCTATACAGATAA
>CAZQRW010000022.1:0-31468 GCA_964596115.1 uncultured bacterium | reverse complement strand
GCAAAAGAATACCAAAAGAAAAAAATATATCGCCTACTTCCTTGTCTAATGTGACATCTCTAGATAGTAATTACAAGGAAAATAAAATTCTTGACTAATTTGATTTATTCTTTATAATTCGTATTATGATTACACTGTTGGAAGACATTGGTGAGTCAGTTATCAGGGAAATGACACGACTCGCAATTGAAAATAATGCCATTAATCTTGCACAAGGCATTACACGGATCGAACCTCCTGAGAGACTGCTTGATTTTGCAGTAGAGGCTATTAGAGGTGACTTTAATAGCTATACTGTAACTTATGGTAGACCCCAATTAAGGAAAAAAATAAGCGAGATTATCTATAATGAGACAGGTGTTGAATTCGATCCGGAGTCAGAGGTGTTGATAACAACGGGTGCAAGTGAGGGTTTTGCATCTTCAATTTTTTCTTTAATTGAAGGTGAAAGCAGTGTGGTTATACCAGAGCCTTTTTATGAGAGTTATTTCCCGCTTGTTGCACTTTCAAGGGGGAAACCAATTTTTCTCAAGTTAAAAAAGTCTGACTATTCAATTACAAAGGCCGAGATAGAAAAACTTAGCCCCTACAAATTATTTATTTTGAATTCTCCCCACAACCCAACAGGTAGGATATTTAAAGAGAAAGAATTAAAACTCATTGCAGATTCTGTTTTGGAAAAGGATGCTTATCTTTTGGTAGATGAAACGTATAAATATATAACATTTGAGAATCCATATGTTTCTCCTTTGAATATCCCTGAAATTGTTGATAGGAGTGTTATAGTAGGTAGTTTCTCTAAGACATTTTCAGTTACTGGTTGGAGGATTGGTTATGTCCTTGCAAGAGAACCCATTATGAAAGGCATAAGGAAAGTTCATGATTACCTTGCAGTTTGTGCACCTTCTCCATTCCAATGGGCAGTAGAACAATTTAAATGGGGAGAAGATTATTTCAGTTCGCTTCGTAAGATTTATAAAGAAAAAAGAGATTTTTTTATGAAAATTCTTAAAAGGTCTGGATTTGATTTCTATAAACCAGAAGGGGCTTATTACATTTTTGCAGGTTTTGAAGGTCTCTGGGAGGGAAATGATTGGGCCTTTGCTAAATTTCTCGTTAAAAATAAAAGAATCGCAGTTGTCCCGGGGTCAAGTTTTTACAATGATAAAAAGGCGGGCGAAAGAAAGGTGAGATTCAATTTTGCACTATCAAATGAAGCCCTTAAAATCGTTGCAAATAGGCTGCTTGCAGGGGTAACCTAAAAGAAATTTTTGCCAAAAGAGACATATATTTTTTTTGAAATTAGCCCTATTCTTATTGGACCCGGGAATAATTCTAAGAAAGGAGATATGTATATATTTATGTTATCGTAATTATTGTTTATTATTCCGAGGTCTATGTGAGATGAAAAATATAGATCTGTATTGATATTAAAGACATTAAAAGAAAGTAGTCTAAACCGAGGATAGGTATTTAAAACAAAGAAATTTTCCACAGCAGATTGATAAAGAGGATGTTCAGGCAAAATGTCAACATCACCGAGGATTTTTCTACGGAAGTCTGGGGGATAACCATTTTCTATATAGAATTGGGCGCCAGTGTATATCCTGAATTGATTTGAAATTTTTTTGTAATAGATTAATTTTATGTATCCGACAGAGTAATCATAACTAGAAAAATGAGGAACACCTGTTTCAAACATAAATTGAGAAAAAAGCCCTTGCCTGTTAAAGGGGTTCACTTCGTTGGGGGGCTTATTATAAAAAATGTTTATAAAATAAAGTGACTTGTTCTCTAATCCCAGGGACAGCGATGATTGGATTCTGTTATTTTTAAAGAAGTTATTTATTCTTATAAGAGTCCCATAATGTATTATTCTTGTATTTTTAAACTTAATAGTATCATTTGTATAGTGTAACAGCAAAGAAAATTCAAAATTTTCTTTTGTTAGATTTTCCATTGAAAGTAATGAATATATTATTTTTTTATCACCATATGCACCACCAAAGGAAAAATCGAAATAATATTTTCTGATATGCTTAAATCCATAAGAAAGAGTAACCTCTTTGTTGTGAAAGTTGTCGATAAAGAAGCCAGTTCGTAGAGTGGAAGGCTTTTTTTCACTTACATAAAAATTTAAGGATACTGAGTCACTTGCATTCAATTTTTTTAAAGATAGGCTTATTTTTCTAAAAAGACCCGTAGCATATAAATTATTAACTGTTTCGTATATCCTTTCAGGTATTAAAATATCCCCCTGCCTAAGAGAATAATTTTTTAATACTATTTCTGGCTTTATCTTTGTACCTTCAAAGTTAATGGATTTTATATAGTAATTCCGCTTATTTGTGAAATTATGTCTTTTTTCTTCTATGTTATAGTCTATTTCTTGAGGCAAAAATTTTTTGATTTCTGGGATTTTTAATTTTGTATAAAACTCACCAGAGGAGATATATTTTTTTGCGTTCTTAAATATAAAATTAAAATTGTCCTTTAGTAAAATTGGGATTTTTATATCTGCATTGCTCGCTGATGATTCATTCAAATAATTAAGTATTAGAATCTGACTCTGTTTTAATACATCCAGAAGATTGTTAACCTTATCCAGTTTTTTTCTTAAAATATAGGAAGCAAGTTTTAGATTTTCTTCGGGTAAACAGTCTACAGGCACGTTGTCAAGTATACCTCCATCTTGATATATGGAGTCACCCATTATTGCAGGAGAAAAGATCCCTGGCATTGCTATTGATGCTCTTAGAGCCGAAGTTAGGTCTCCATTCTTGAAAATTTTTATTTTTCCACTATTCATTTCAGTTGCTGTACACCTGAATGGGATCATTAAACTGTCAAAATTTCCGCCTGAATGTATTTCAGCATACATAAGCAACTTTTTTAGAAAGTTTTCAATTTTATAACCATTGTTTATTCCTTCTGGTAGGACGGGTTTGAAACCATTTATACCAAGAGTGAATTCTGAGATATACGGAAATAAAGTCTTTATTTCATATCGGGGAAGTGGGATATTTTGAGAAGAAAAGAATTTAGCCCAATCAACTGTAGTTGTAAGGCTTTCAATTTCTTCTGGAGAATACCCAGCTGCATACAAGCCACCTATAATAGCACCCATACTTGTTCCTGAAATATAGGATATAGGTATTTTTTCTTGTTCAAGGACCTTCAGAACACCTATATGAGCAAAGCCAAAGGCAGATCCTCCTCCCAGAGCTAGTCCAATATCAAACAATAATAGGAAAATCATATATAAATAGTATACAATTAAGTAAATTTATCAATGATTATTTTTTATTGACATTTTTTTATAACACTAATATATTATATTATGGTTAGAGAAATGGCTAAGAATAAAAACTATATTTATTATGAGGAAGAGATAATAAGCCTTATAATAAGTGACAAATGATGGGTGTACATATAGGCAAGATGTTGATGATAACAGGTATTATTATTTTTACTATAGGGGGTATATTTTATCTCTTTAAGTTTTTACCCTTTTTTGGTAACCTACCCGGTGATTTTACGATAAAAAAGAATAATTTTGTAATTTATTTTCCTCTTGCCACTTCAATTTTAATTTCAGTTATTTTGACAATTGTTTTAAATCTTATTTTGAGGCGAAGATGAATAAAGGACTAGTAATAATTCCAACATACAATGAGAGGGAAAATATTGATAATATTATAAATAGAGTACTTTCTCAACCAGTAGAGTTGGATGTGATGATTGTTGATGATAATTCTCCAGATGGCACAGGTGAGATAGTTAGACACATTGCAAAAAGAGACAAGAGAGTTCACCTTATTGAGAGACCAGACAAAAAGGGATTGGGTACAGCTTATATTGAAGGTTTTAAATGGGCGATTAAAGAGGGGTATGACTATATATTTGAAATGGATGCAGATTTTTCTCACAATCCCAATGACCTCCCAAGAATTTATGATGAGCTCAAAAGGTACGATCTGGTAATAGGATCGAGATACTCTAATGGAATAAGTGTAGTAAATTGGCCAATAAGCAGGGTGATGCTGAGTTTTTTTGCAAATATTTTTGCCAGGCTTGTAACGGGAGTCCCAGTAATGGACCTAACAAGTGGATTTAAGGGGTTCAGAAGAAAAGTTCTTCAGAAAATAAACTTAGATCTGATAAGAGCAGACGGATATGGTTTTCAAATAGAGATGCATTTTTACGCATACTATCTTGGATTTAAGGTAAAGGAGATACCTATAATATTTGTTGATAGAAGATCCGGTAG
Source organism: uncultured bacterium (assembly GCA_964596115.1). GTDB lineage: Bacteria > Hydrothermota > UBA3072 > UBA3072 > B12-G15 > CAZQRW01. Next base: position 27,198 of record CAZQRW010000022.1, on the reverse strand, counting down.
GTCCAAGATGTCCAAACAAATAATATTTGAGGCATTATTAATAGTTTTACGTTTGGGTTTCTATAGATTATTTAGAAGGATATGAAACTTACCATTGGAGTTGTCAATTATAATACAGAAATATACATTAATAGCCTTCTTGAAAGTATAAGGCATTACCCTCCTCATTGTAGTTTTGAAATTATTGTTGTTGATAATGCTTCCACAGATAATAGTTTGAAAACCTTAAAAAAGATTAGGGGTATCAAGATAATCAGGAATCTTTACAACATAGGTTTCTCAAAGGCATGTAACCAGATTTCAAAAATTGCGAAAGGGGACTATCTACTCTTTCTCAATCCAGACGTTATAGTTACTGAGAGAGCAATTGATAGAATGTTGAAATTTGCTGATAATCACAAGGAATGTGGAGTAATTGGAGGCAAACTTCTCGATTTTGATGGTCAATTTCAATATTCTTGTAGAGAATTCCCTAACATATTCAATGTTTTTTTTGGCAGAGAATCACTTTTAAGAAAGATTTTCCCAGGCAATCCAATTTCCAAGAAGTATATGTTATACGATGTTAATTATAATGAAACCCAGTATGTAGATTGGTTGAGGGGTGCAGTTATGTTGACGCCGCTGGAACTTTACAAAAAATTGGGTGGCATGGATGAAGAATTTTTTCTTTTTCTCGAAGATACTGAATATTGCTATCGTATAAAGAAAAGTGGTAGGAAGGTATGTTATTTCCCCGAAGCCGTCTTTTATCATAAATTGGGAGCAAGTACTAAACATATTATGTTAAAGGCTAAAATAGAACATAATGTAAGTATGTATAGATATCTAAGAAAAATATATGATATACGATACCCATTATTGTTTTTTCTGGGGTTAGGACTCCTTTTAAGAATATTAGTGATACATTTTTGGTATGCTCTTTATAAAATGAAGGGTTATTAAAATGCATCAGAGAAAGGTTTTTAGCATTTGGACGATAACGCTACTGGATGTGTTCTTAATTCTGATTTCCTACTATATTTCCCACCTGATTAGGTGGCTAATTACCCCGGATATCTCCTATAGTGAATTTAACATATACCGTCTTTTTAGAGGTTTGCCTATAATTTTCTTTGTATATATTTTTGCCTTCTATAACAATAATCTTAAATTGACGGAGTTTCCACTTGTCAAAACTGAATATTATATTAGAACATTAATAACATTAGTTATTGGTCTTCTTGTGAGCATTGGTTTTCTCTATTATTTTAAGCTATTTACTCAATCGAGGATAGCATTGGTAATATTTACTATTATTTCCTCTGCTGTTCTTATTCTTGAAAGAGAAATAATTGCCAGGAAGAGGTTCTTTTCGATAAGAACTATTTTCATTGGGAGTAAAAAATACTCTGATCATTTGGTTGGTGCATTTCAGGAAAATTCTTTTTTCTTTATTGAGGATGTGGGCAGACTTAACGCAAAAAAGGTAAACAAGGATTTTTTAAAAATAGCTGAAAAAAGGCTCAAAAATACCTCTGTTGATTGGGCAATTATCCTTGAAAAAAAATACTTTATTTTAGGTGGTATTTGTGAAAAGTTGGGAATTACAGTGTCTTATCCAGTCAGACCGGTTTTTAAGAACGTTTTTTCCTTTGCTACCCTTGAGAATGTTAGTGGGGAATTATTTATTTCATTTCATAGAGTTACAATGCGTCATTTAGAATTATTTGTCAAAAATATAATTGACAAAGCAATTGCATTGATATTAATTTTTTCAACCTTTCCATTGTATTTTTTGATACCCATCCTGATTAAGCTTTCGTCCAGAGGACCTGTTTTATATAAACAGGTCAGAGCAGGACTAAATGGTAGAAAGTTTGTACTGTATAAATTCAGAACGATGTATATTGGTGCTGACCTTGCAAAGCGAGAGCTTGCAAACAGAAATGAAATGGGCAGAGTTGCATTTAAAATAAAGAATGATCCGCGGATTACGAGCACTGGGAAATTTATAAGGAAATATAGCCTCGATGAGCTGCCCCAGCTTATAAATGTTATCAAAGGGGATATGTCTATAGTTGGACCAAGGCCTCCTCTTCCAGATGAAGTAAATAATTATCAAATATGGCAAAGGAGACGGCTTTCTATGAAACCAGGGCTTACTTGTTTATGGCAGATAAGTGGTAGAAATGAAGTAAGTTTTGACAAATGGATGGAACTTGATCTGAAGTACATAGATAATTGGTCGTTATTCCTTGATTTAAAAATTATTCTCAAAACAATTCCAGCAGTTATGAGTGGAAGGGGAGCTTATTAAAAAATATGGTTAACTTAATTCTCTCTGTAAGTCTCTCCGTCCTTTTAAAGATATCACCTGCATATCAGTATAATCCGGAAGTATTAGTAAGGAGATCAGTGGAATTATTAGAAGAAGGAAATTTTAAAGATGCAAAAGAATATATTGATTTGCTTAAGTATATGGGTAAAAAAGAAGAGTATAGGATACTCAAGGGAATACTTCTGTACTCTACAGGCGCATATGATTCTGCCCTTTTCTATGTAGACAATATAAAAGGGACTGATTATTTAAAGGGTATAGCACTGATGTATGTTAACCAAGATTCTGGGATCAAAATTATAAAAAAATTTGGCAGTGATGAGGATAAATTTAAGCTCATTTTTTATAAAGAAAATCCAGATACTATTAACCAGATTTTAGCAAGGTTACAAATAAGCGAAAAGGAGAAAGAAGAGGGGAAAGGGTATGCATACCTTAAATCTGATTCTACAGAGAAGGCATATGCAATATTTTTAAGGTTATACAAAGAAGATAGAAATGATAAATTTCTTGTTGATCTATTTGCCTATTCGTTACTGAAACTTCATAGATGGAATGAAATAATAAAATTTATAGGCGGTGCAAATTATCAATCACCTTTGTTAAACTTTGTAATTGGTACTGCACTATATAACCTTCAGATGTATAAAGAAGCAGAGACATTTTTTATAAAGGATACAGTTGATAATCGATTAAGACCACATGCACTATTTGCACTAAGCTGGATATACTATAGACTTGGGGATTATAAAAAAACGATAGCATTTATTAATGAGTTCCTTTCGTGTTATAAGGGAGAACTTGTAAAATACGCTATCTATAGGGTTGGCAGGGCATATTTAAAGATGGGTGATTTGAAAGGCCTTAAATACTTCTATCAGGTATATGAGAAATACCCTGATTCTGATATTGCGGATGATGCTTTATTTTTACTGGGTAAAATAAACTATCTTATAGATAAGCTTGAGCAGGCTAAAAAATATTTCTTAAGATTGATGGTTGATTATCCCGAATGTCCCTGGATATCCTATTCAGCAAATTATGTTGGTGATATCTATCTAAAACTGGGAAAATTTGAGAAGGCTGAACAGTATTTTAATATAGGGCTACAGAACAATCCACCTAAGTCCCTTGAGGATGAACTCATTTATAACCTTGAATACGCCAGGTACAAATGTGGAAAATATGGCTCTCTAATTTACTTTTATAGGAGTTTTATTCAGAAATATCCTGATAATTACAGGGTTCCAGAATTAATGATCGCTTTATCAGATTTTTATATTTCAGCTCATAGATATACAAGGGGCATTAAAGTATTACTACAATTTTATAAAAAATTCCCTAATTATAAAAATCGTGATGAGATAGTACTGAAAATCTTTGAAGCATATAGATTAATGGGTAAGAATAAAAAAGGAGAAAAATTTGTTAACGAGTATATCAGTCAAAATAAGGCTGGAGATAAAGTTTTCCAGTTTCTTGGTGAATATTATCTTTCCCAGAATGAAATCGGGAAGGCAATTGATTTTTTCAGAAAGATAAAAGGAGAGGAGTTAAAGCCGTACGCGCTCTATATGATTGGCCGTGCCTACTTTAGTTCTGGTCTTTACAGAGAATCAGAAATTGCCCTCGGGAAAATTATTGAAGATTATAAATATTCTGACTACTTTGAAAAGGCATATTTGCTTCTTGCTGAAGGTTATTATTATGACGGCATCGAAGAGGATTTCCTCAATTTTATCCAGAGTGGGCTTACAGTCCTTTCTGACAGTGGGAAGGTTGATCTCTTATTACTTGAGGCAAAATATTACTGTGAAAGGAATGATAGAAAGGCTTTAGAAATATATAGAAAGGCAGTGGAGACTGCCGGGACTGATGTTGAAAGGGTATCAAAAATTCTGTACGAGGAAGCAGAATGTGCCAACTCATTGGGCTACAATGCAGAAGCCAAGAAGATTAAGGAAAAAGCCGATATCCTGAGAAGAAGATAAGTTTTTTATTATGTTAATTTTTAGTTATGTCTAATCAAATTGTTAAGAAGATTTTTTTATAAATTACTTGATTTTTTTATAAAAGTCATTTAATATAAGTAATAAGAAGCAAAAATAAACAAGGGGGAGGTATATGGAAAAATCATTATCAATAATGTTTATTGTTCTTGCTTTCGTAATAGGTGTTTTAGTGGGTGTATTAGCCATCCCACCTTTGGGTTCATCCGCAACTAATTCGTTCTCATCGAATGTAAAATCTGTAAAGGAAAGCGTAGAGAATAACATGCGTAATTTTCAGGTTGCTGCTGAGATCTTCCGTGTTGATAGTGGCTATTATCCAAAAAACAGTGATATTTCTTGGGCAAGCGAGTATCTCTTAGGAAACTTTAAAAATCCCGTAAATGGAAAGGAAGGACCCGATTTTGCCTATATGTCTGGTACAGCAAAAAAGGCTGGTATTGTAGGATACGAAAGTGATAGGAATGGTTATAAGTATGTCATCACTGGTCATGGAGTAAATGGCCTTTTAAACCAAACTTTGAAGCCAAGGAAGATTCCTGATTGGAAGATAGTAAATATAAAATCAGATATTACTGAGGCGAATGATATATGGTGGAAATTCGTTTGGTGGCTTACCATTAAGAACAACAGCAATGAAGCAATTACACTTAACGCCAAAATAAAATTTGTTGATGAAAATGGTAATTTGTTACATGATAGTTATCAGAACAAACTACATTTAAAACCAAGAGAGGAAAAAACATTTAACGGTTACGAAGTTATTGATGACGATATTGCAGCTAATGTTGCAAGTGTGACAGCAGATGTATGGCTAAGGTAGTATAGTCGTAAGACAATGATAGCATCAACAGGACAAAAATAGAAACATTGAAAACCTGAATGTCTACAAATTATTTTAGAGACATATAATTTAATATTGTAATCATAGTATCTATCGACAAAAGTTTAGATGGATAAAAAATATGCCGAGGGACGGAATCGAACCGCCCACACCGGGATTTTCAGTCCCGTGCTCTACCAACTGAGCTACCTCGGCAACACTGAAAAATAATGTTAGATTTTTGTTTTGTCAAGCCCTTAATTTCCTTCTGGTCTATAGCCCAGTCTGTGAAAGGGATTTACGACACTTGAAGACACATTTTTCAAATGTGCACTTACTCTCTTTAGATACCTTGCAAGCAATGCATATATTATTCCTAATCTTGAGCCAATATGTGGGTCATCCACAAGTCTCTCGACGATGGCTTCGCATTTTTTTGCAATCTCTGCATGCGATTCCATAACCTTTTTGCCCAGTTCTTTGTTGCATTTCGTGAATGCTTCTATTGTCTTTTCAAAGTTATCATCTACGACCTTCTTAAGTTTTATTATCTCTTTTACATAAGTGCCTTCCATCTTTTCCGGATATTTATGGGAAAGTTCAAGAAGATTTTTTGAATAGTCACCTATCCTTTCTATATCTATTATTATACTTATTAAAACTAGAGAGGGAGTTATATCTTGATTTGGAGATATGGCAAGGTGTTCAAGAACTTTTCTCCTAACATCAATTTGTAGTTTGTTTAGTTCCTGGTCTTCTTTATATAAATCCCGCTTTTCTTGCTGTCCCTCTAAGAGCACATTCATTGAATAATAATACATATTCTTTGCGATTAAGAGCATCCTTCCAACCTCTTTATATGCAACGCTCAGAATATCAGATTGTTTCCAAAAAGATAGAAAACTTTCAAACATAATTCACCTCCTAAAGATAACAATAAATAAACCTGGTACAATAAAAAATATAAATAATATATATGATATAGCCAGCCACCTTTTTTTTGATACCCATGAGCCCAGCCATTTTGCAATGGAAATAGGAACTATCTTTAATGGATACCAAACAATAATGCCCATTAAATTAAATGATAGATGTGCAAAGGCAGCTTGGATTGGGAGAAAATTTCCAGTAACAAGAGAGGCAAGTAAGGCAGTAAATGTAGTCCCCACATTTGCGCCAAGTGTGTATGGAAAGACTTTTTCAACGGTTAGTATACCTGCTCCAATGAGTGGTACTGCAAGGGATGTCGTTACTGAAGAAGATTGAACAAACATAGTAAGAAATAAACCAAGGATGCCTGCTACTATAGCCTTCGAAAAGAGATATTTATCAACAAGAATCTCCAGTTTTCCAGAGGATACTCTTCTAATAAATCTAACCAACAGCACAAGAGAAAATATTACCAAGAAAAAGGCAAAAATAAGGGATATCAGGTAGAAATTGTGAAATAACTTCAAGAATAATTTTGATACTGGCTCAACTATAATCTTTAGTGGAGATGTAAATTTTATTCCACCAATATCAACAAAGGCCATAGCGAAAATTTTTGATAGGCGTTCGATTAAATGGAAATACATCTCAAGTGGGAAAAAAACTACTACACTTAGAAGATTAAATACATCGTGGACAACTGCACCTGGAAATGCACGGCTGAATTCATCCCTTCTGGAAATATGTGCGAGTGAAACTATGATATTTGTAACAGTAGTTCCAATATTAGCACCCATAATTATTGGTATAGCATTTCTTATGGTCAATACACCCGATGAAACAAAACCTACAACTATCGAAGTTGTTGCTGAGGATGATTGGATAGTTGCTGTTGATATGACACCAATGAATAAGCCAACGAAGGAATTAGAAGTTACAGAGATGAGAGAGCGTGCAAAATCAATACCAAAACCTTTAAGAGATAATTCCAGTAATTTTATTCCTACCAGAAAAAGATAAACATAAAAAAAAGCTAAAATTACCCTTGTAGTGTTTCTCAGTGCTATATATCTGGACGATTTTTGCATAGTGTTTGTGTTTATTAGCTACCTTTCCTTGAATTTATCTCCTCTATGAGTTCTTTGCAGCAATTTTCTTTTTCAAGTATACCTGAAATTTTATCAAGTAAATTTTCGTCTTTTTCTAAACGATCCATTAAATAATTAAAATTTTTTGAGATATTGTGGAAAAATGTCTCATCAGATTTTCTAAAGATAAGCTTAACTTTCTTATCCGTATTAGCAAGTTCACTGATTGTTTTTTCAAGTCTGTAGATTGGACCAGTGAAGTTTCTTGCTATTGTATATATAAGTAAGAAAATTACAATGAGGTAAATTATGAACACAATAGTAAGTCCAATAAGTCCACCTTCCATAGCATGGGAGACCAATTTTTCTTCCCCTCCCAAGGCGTAAAACCCTCTTTTTAATCCTTGCCAGTTTAAAAATAGAGAAAGTATGAATGCAAGCATCACAAATAAAAGAAAGTAAGTAGTAAGTAAGAGAATAGAAACCTTCGTTTTAAGGGTTTTTTTTAAAGGATATCCCTTTCTTCCCTCTTTTCGTTCTTCCATTTTATCACCTCCTTTTTTGAATTATAAATCAAATTAAAAATAAAATCAAGTAAGAAATGATTCTTAGTGCATCGGTTCCTTATTTTACAGTTAATAAAAAGGTTATATTGACATTTTATCTATTACAAATAATATTGTATGTGCACATATTATTGTTAATTATTGGTGTTTTATTTCTGATTGTAGGTTTGGCAGGTATTTTTATCCCTGTATTACCAGGAATTCCATTAGCATTTATTGGCTATATTTTTCTTGGTTTTTCATTCCGATTTTTTTCAGTACCGATATACATAAGTTTAGTCTTACTTATGGTTTTATCTATAGTCTCAGATTGGGTTTCCAGTAGTCTTTCCGCTAAATTGGCAGGTGGCTCAAAATGGGGTATGATTGGTGCATTTATCGGTTTAATAATGGGTGTAATCACAGGTAATATTTTTTTGTTACTTACATTTCCTTTTATATTTTCCTTCTTGTTTGAATTTTTTTCAACGGGAAAACTGAAGAAAAGCATTAAAGTGGGCTTTTATGCCATTGTAGGCCTTATTGCTTCTGTCGGTTTTAGAATATTTGTTTATTTTTTGATGTTAGTAATATTTTTTTATGGTATAGTCAGGAGATAAACTATTGATTTTTCGTTATTTTATTATATATTCACCTGTATTTTGATTAAAAAAAAGGAGGAATGAATGAATGGCTTTTACTGGTTTGCTCCAGGTGGATCGCTTTTGGCGCTTCTTTTTGCGTTTATTCTTACCAGAAGAATATTGAGGGAGAGCGAAGGTACCGATGCAATGAAGCGTATTGCTGAAGCAGTTAGAGAAGGTGCAAGTGCATACCTTAAAAGGCAATATAAAATTGTTGCACTATTTTTTGCAGTAGCTTTTGTTCTTCTGATATTTCTTGCGTTAAGTAAACTTCAACCTATATTTGTCCCCTTCGCATTTTTGACAGGAGGATTCTTTTCTGGACTCTCTGGATTTATTGGAATGAGTGTTGCCACAAGGGCAAGTGCAAGAACCACAAATGCAGCACGGAATAGCCTGAATAGTGGGCTCAGGATTGCCTTTTCTGCTGGTGCAGTTATGGGATTAACAGTAGTTGGTCTTGCCCTCCTTGATATGAGTATATGGTTTTCTATATTGAGATGGTTCTATTCAGTGCATGCTGGATTGACGGGAAATCAACTTCTTGAATCTATTACATTTACAATGCTTTCTTTTGGAATGGGAGCATCGACGCAGGCCTTATTTGCTAGGGTTGGTGGAGGTATATTTACAAAGGCTGCAGATGTAGGTGCTGACCTTGTTGGGAAGCTTGAGGCGGGAATCCCAGAGGATGATCCAAGAAACCCAGCTACAATAGCAGATAATGTAGGTGATAATGTCGGTGATGTTGCAGGAATGGGGGCAGATCTTTATGAGTCTTATACAGACTCTATTATTGCTTCTATGTCCCTTGCTGCATCTGCAAGACTCGGTATAAAGGGGGTTATGATACCCTTGGTTCTTGCAGGCATTGGTGTTATCTCTTCTATAATTGGGATATTTTTTGTACGGACATCTGAGAAAGTAAGCCAGAGAGCACTACTTCTGGCATTGAGAAAGGGTGTTTGGGGAAGCAGCATATTAATGTTGATTGTTTCATTCTTTATTATGAGATTTATGCTTCCAACACATATGGGTGTATGGTATTCTATGGTCGTTGGGCTTGTTGCAGGTGTTATTATTGGTATTTCTACTGAATTTTTCACCTCTGCTTCATACAAACCAACGATAGGGATAGCCCGTGCTTCCACTACGGGGCATGCAACCGCTATACTTGAAGGGTTGAGTGTAGGAATGCTTTCGACCCCTATTCCTGTTCTAACAGTTGTAACAGCCTCCATACTGAGCTTTATGTTTTCAGGTGGATTTAGCAATTTTAGTCTTGGTCTGTACGGCGTTGGAATTGCGGCAGTAGGCATGCTTTCTACACTTGGTATTACACTTGCTACAGATGCATATGGGCCTGTGGCAGACAATGCGGGAGGTAATGCACAGATGGCAAATCTCCCTGAATATGTTAGAGAGAGAACCGATGCACTTGATTCACTTGGGAATACCACTGCAGCTACAGGAAAGGGATTTGCAATAGGCTCAGCAGCCCTGACCGCCCTCGCCCTTATTGCCGCATATTATCATGGTGTAAAGTTGTGGGTTGATAAATTAAATATTGCCCAGCTGAAAGAATCGCTGGTCCCCGTTCTAATGGATCCCTTTACATTGGCAGGTGTTTTTATTGGTGCAATGTTGCCACTTGCATTCAGTTCTCTTGCCATTAAAGCGGTTAGCAGGGCAGCTTCAAAGATTGTTGAAGAGGTGAGAAGACAATTCAGAGAAATAAAGGGTCTGATAGAGGGTAAGACAAAGCCTGATTATGGCAAAGCAGTTCATATCTCTACAGTAGCTGCACAAAGGGAAATGATTCTCCCTTCGCTTGTTGTTCTCGTTACACCTATTATTGTAGGATTTCTTTTTGGGCCCAACGGTGTAATAGGTCTTCTTGCCGGTGTTTTGACTTCTGGATTCTCAATTGCAATCTTTATGGCAAATGCGGGTGGAGCAATGGATAATGCCAAAAAGTATATAGAAAATGGGCATTATGGAGGGAAAGGGAGTGAAGCCCATAAGGCTGGAATTACAGGAGATACGGTAGGTGATCCATTAAAGGATACTGCTGGCCCCTCGCTAAATATACTTATTAAATTAATGTCAATGGTGTCGATTGTATTTGCAGGCTTTGTTGTGAAATACTCGATTGTAAAGTTTTTCTTAAAATAGGCAAAATTGAAATTTATATATGCCTTTATTTTAGGTTATATAGCTGGGAACTTTCCTTCTGCATATATAGTCACCTATATAAAGAATAGAAAGGATATAAGAAAACTGGGTGATGGAAATCCAGGAGCAGAGAACACATTCAAAAATGTTGGCAAGATAGAGGGGGTTATTGTAGCGATCTTAGATTTTGCAAAAGGTTTTATAATTGTTGCTGCATTTAAAGAATTGCCATTAAAATTCACTGCTGGTGTAGGTGTTGTGTTAGGACATGATTTTCCAGTAATTATGAAATTTTATGGAGGTAAGGCAATGGCATCGACACTGGGGATTTTGACTTATTTGATGCCTATTCAAACCATTGTTGGGATATCTTCAGGTTTAATTCTTACCAAAATAACAAAAAAATGGGAATTCTCGATGTCCATTGCCTTTATGTTACTTTTAATACTCGCACTAATTTTTGGATATGAGGTTCCTAAAATTATATACGGCACCTCTCTAATTGTGTTTATTGGCTTAAAAAAATTAATAGATTCTCCAAGAGAAAAGGCGATTTTGAAAACGAGGAGGCCTGTTTGATTTGCTTGCATTTTTATTTATTTTTTGTAATATGATAATAACCAACAATCGGAAAAGGAGGTTTTTTATATGAGAAGGTCCTTTATATTATTTGCAGTTGGTGTCTCATTAATTGGGAGCTCGCTTGATCCAGGAGGTGTATTTCTTATGATATTCCCTGGTTCAAGGGCTACTGCACTTGGAGGTGCATTTTGTGCAGTGGAAGGTGATGTTTATGGAACATACTATAATAATGCTTCACTTGCCTTTGTAAAAAATAGATATCTTGGACTTCAGCATACCAGTTGGTTGCCTGGATTATACCCTGGAATGTATTATGAATATTTCAGTGGCGTTTACCCAATAAAAGATAAATTTGTGACTACCTTCGCATTGACCTACATTACTACGGGTGAAACATACATTGATTCCATTGGAGGTGCACCTGTAGAGCCATTTATCAATTACGACCTTGCAGTTAAGCTTGCTGTAGCTCAAAAATTTAATGAGAATTACGGTGTTTCATTTGGTATAAAGTATATATTCAGTTTCCTTGCTCCCGATTGGTTAGTGAGGGCAGTAGCTGGAAAAGGTGGTGGACAGGGAAGGGCGTGGGCAGTAGATGCGTCTGCATTCTATAAGGCTAAAAATAACCTTAATTTTGGACTCGCACTCCAAAATTTCGGCACTTCGCTTCAGTTCGTCGAAGGCGGTGAAAGGGATCCATTACCAAGGACGCTGAGAGTTGGTGTTGCGTATGTGCCCTTTGAGAATACGCTAAATAGATTTATGATTACAAGTGACTTAATAAAGATTCTTGTTAATACGACAACAAATTTTCATGATGAATGGATCGATACATGGAAGGCAATCGGTATTGAATATAGCTTCAGTAATATGCTAAATGCCAGACTTGGATACTTTATTGATAATAATGGAAAAAGGTTGGGACCAACCTTTGGGGCTGGTTTCTCATACAGAAATTTCAGATTTGATATTGGAATAGATTCAAAAATATATGACTTCCCCACATCAAACTACAGAATCTCAGCACAATACTCCTTCTAATATTAAAGATGGAGTTTTATTAGTAAACAAATCCCCTGGTGAAGGTTCTACATTTGTACTGAATCGTGTGAAGAGAGCTCTCAAACTGAAACATGCAGGACATGGCGGCACTCTTGATCCTTTTGCAGAAGGCCTTCTTTTGATTCTTATTGGAAAGGCAACCAAATTAATGGATTATTATGGAAATAAAAAGGAATATATTTCACAACTCAGACTTGGGGTAAGTACAACTACAGATGACCCGGAGGGAGAAGTTATTTCAGAAAAAGATATTTCCGGGATAAATGAAACAAAGATAAAGGAAGTTCTTAAGAATTTCGAGGGCAAGATTATTCAAAAAGTACCGTTATATAGTGCAGTAAAAATAAATGGAAAGAGGTTATACAAAATTGCACGTATGGGAGGGAGTGTTACATTGCCCAAAAGGGAAGTAATAATTGAAAAAATTGAACTGCTTGATTTTTCCCCACCTTTTTTATCTATAAGGACTGTTGTCCAAAGAGGTGTATATCTTCGTGCTCTGGCAAGGGATATTGGGAAACTTCTTGGTTGTGGTGCATATTTATATCAATTAAAGAGAACGTATGTAGAACCCTTTTCTATAGAGAATGCGTATACTTTGGATAGTATTAAGGCTGGCAATTTCCATATTATTTTATTGAAGGATACACTGCCACATTTGCCTGTTGTTACCCTTATGGGAGAGAATGTTTACAGATTCAGACATGGTGGTACAATTAGAGGGTATTATCCTGAGGGCTTATATTTTGTAAAAGATAAACTTGACAATCCGCTTGGTATTGGCGTTGGAGATACTTATATTTTAAAACCACGGAAGGTATTCAATGAAGGTGTTTGACTGGCAAGAACTTAAGCGTATAGGGGGGGTAGTTGCAATTGGTAGTTTTGATGGTGTTCACTTAGGTCATCGAAAATTACTTCAATACGGTAAAAAATTAGGAAAGTTAAATGTTATGACCTTTTCACCCCATCCGAGAATTGTCCTTCAAAATATAAAGGAGGATTTTCTGCTCAATACAGATGAGGAGAAGTATAATCTTTTGAGGAATAGTGGTGCAGATAATGTTTTCTTTATTCATTTTACAGAAGAATTGGCGGATTTCCCCCCGGAATTTTACATTGAGAAGGTTATTTGTTCTAAAATAAAGCCAGATAGAATTATTGTAGGATTTGATCATAATTTTGGTAAAGGAGGCGTTGGGCGTGCGAATTTTCTGAAAGATTACTGTAAAAAATTTAATCTGGATGTCATAATTTTCCCCGAGGTTAAAAAAAATAACAAAGAAATAAAAAGTTCGTTGATAAGGGGACTTTTAAGGAAAGGCAAAGTTTTAGAGGCAAAGGAATTTTTGGGTAGATTTTATTCCTTTGGAGGTGTTATTATTCAGGGTGAAGGTCTGGGTAATAGGATCGGTTTCCCAACATCCAACGTAGCAATAGATACGGCTCTTAAAGTTCTTCCCTGTGATGGAGTGTACGCTGCCAGGGTGAAGGTTGCGGGTTTTAAATATAATGCTATGTTATATGTGGGGAGGAGACCAACGCTTAAGAAACAAAAAAGGGTTGTAGAAGTTCACATATTAAATTTTGAGAAAAATATATATGGTGAACATATAGATGTGGAAGTTATCCGGAGAATCAGAGATGAAAAAAGTTTTGATAGTATTGGCTCCCTAAGAGATCAGTTGTATTTGGATAAAAAGGAGATAGAAAAAACTTTTAAGGAGGTTAAGAATGGCAGTTGAAAAAGAGAAAAAGCAGAAAATCATCAAGAAATTTAGACGAGATGAAAAGGATACAGGTTCCCCCGAAGTTCAGGTTGCAATTTTGACTGAAAGGATAAATAAGCTTACAAAGCACATGAAAGAACACAAATATGATCATCATACTAAATTGGGACTTTTTAAACTTGTATCAAGAAGAAGAAGGTTACTGTCCTATTTAAGAAATAAAGATTATAAAAGGTATCAATCATTAGTTACAGAACTTGGTCTGAGAAAGTGAGGATAGATTATGTTTGAGGTAAATACAATGATTGGTAATAAACCCATTAAGATTGAAACAGGTAAAATTGCTCTGCAGGCAAATGGTGCTGTCACCGTTCAGATGGGCGATACCCTTGTTTTAGTTACAGCATGCGCAGAAAAGGAGCCTAAGGAAGGGGTTGATTTTTTCCCCTTAACTGTGAACTACATTGAGAGAACATATGCAGCAGGAAAAATTCCAGGAGGATTCTTTAAGAGAGAAGGGAGACCATCAGAAAAAGAAATTCTTGTATCAAGATTAATAGATAGGCCTTTACGTCCACTCTTCCCAAAGGAATTTTACAATGATACACAGGTTATTGCAATGGTGCTTTCTTTTGATGGCGAAAATGATTCTGACATTCCAGGAATCATTGGAGCATCTGTCGCTTTGGGTATATCAGACATTCCTTTTGGAGGACCATTGGGGGCTGTTAAGATAGGTTATACAGACAATCAGTTTATTGTGAATCCGAGCATCTCTGAACTTGAAAGAAGTAAGATGGAGTTAGTAATTGCCGGGACAAAGGAATCTATCACAATGATGGAGGGAAGAATATCAGAGTTGGACGAGGAGGTTATTTATACGGCAATGGAAATTGCCCATAGGGAAATAGTTAAGGTAATAGAAGTGGAGGAGAAATTAATTAGAGAAGTTGGAAAACAAAAGATGCCTTTGTATGTTGAGGATGTTGAGATAAGAGAAGATATAGTCAATAAAATAATTGAGGATATCAAGGAAGAAGTAGAGCAGTCGCTTTCCATTGTTGGGAAAAAAGAGAGAAAAGAATTCTATGATATGATATTAAAAAGGGAATCTGAGAAATATGAAGAGGCTTTGAGGCCTAAGGTACTAAATATTATAGAGGATTACAGAAATAGAAGAATGAGAGAAAAGATTATTAATGACGATGTTAGAATAGATGGAAGAGGACCCAGAGATATAAGGCCGATTAAATCTGAGGTAAGTGTACTCCCAAGAGCTCATGGATCTGCCCTTTTTAGAAGAGGAGAAACCTTGAGCTTATGTAGCGTCACTTTAGGGACAAAACAGGATGAACAGAAGATAGAAGAATTAGTAGGTGAAGGATTTAAACGTTTTATGGTTCACTATAATTTTCCTCCATTTAGTGTTGGTGAAGTTGCATATATGAGGGGACCAGGAAGAAGGGAAATAGGGCATGGTGCCCTTGCTGAGAAAGCACTTAAATTTGTTATCCCCGATGAGAATGAGTTTCCTTATACTATGAGAGTTGTCTCTGACATCTTAGAATCAAATGGTTCTTCATCTATGGCTACAGTTTGCGGGGGTTCACTTGCACTAATGGATTCAGGTGTACCAATAAGGAAACATATTGCTGGCATTGCACTTGGATTAATAAAAGACGGAGAAAAATATAAGATACTAACTGATATCGCAGGAGAGGAAGATCATAGCGGAGATATGGATTTTAAAGTTGCAGGAACCAGAGATGGTATAACTGCAATACAACTTGATACAAAAATCAAGGATCTTAACCTTGGAATCTTGAAGGAAGCCCTTTATCAGGCAAAAGAAGCAAGGCTTAGCATTCTTTCAATTATGGAAAAAACTATACCTGAACCCAGAAGTTCTATATCTGAATTTGCGCCTAAAATAGCAGTGTTAACTGTTAAAAAGGAAAAGATTGGTGAGCTTATAGGTCCTGGGGGTAAGAATGTCAGAGGAATAAGTGAAAAAACGGGTACTAAAATTGAGATATCCGATGAAGGCGAGGTTCTTATTTCTGGGGATAGCCTTGAGGCTGTTCACAATGCAGAGATGATGGTAAGGGAAATAACAGAGGATGTTGAAGTAGGAAGTATACATAAAGGTAGGGTAATGAAGATTATGCCTTTTGGAGCTTTTGTAAAACTTGGGAGCTCAAATAAAGAGGGACTCGTCCATATCTCCCAACTGGCACCCTATAAGGTAAATAAAGTAGAAGATGTGGTAAAAGAAGGTGATGAAATAATGGTTAAGGTAATTTCTGTGGATAACTCTGGTAAAATCAGTCTTTCAAGAAAGGCGCTTCTTTCACAGGGAGATGGAGAGAGGAAAGAACGCCCCAAAAAATCCGTTAATGATAGAGAAGGATATAGAAAGGGAGGTTATAATAGAGAAGACAACCATCGGCATTGATGTTGGTGGACATTATATCAAATATGGCCTCGTAAGTAATCATAAAGTTATAGAATTCCATAGATTAAAAACGAAGAGGGAGGATATTTTGTCCTCCCTTATTTATATAATAGAAAAATATAAAAAGGAGCTAATATCGGGTATTAGTATTGGTTTCCCAGGATTTGTAAGGAATGGCGTAGTTACTTCACCTCCAAATTTACCCATAAAAAACATTAATCTTAAAGAAGAAATAGGTAAGATTGTGCGGTTTCCTATAGTAGTTGAAAATGATGCTAACCTTTATGCACTTGGAGAAGCATTCTATGGTGTAGGTAGACACCACAGAGTAGTAGTACTCCTTACATTGGGTACAGGGGTAGGTGGGGGTATTGTAATAGATGGTAAATTATTCACTGGCTCAATAGGTTTTGCCTCTGAATTTGGGCATATTGTTATGAATACAGAAGGACCAGTTTGTGGTTGTGGAATGAGAGGTTGTCTTGAATCTTATATTGGAGCTGACAGAATCATCGAAAGATATAAAGGCCTTCTGAAGAAGGGTATTTCTACAAGTGAAAAGAATGTCGAAAGTGTAAAGGATATAGTAAACGCTGCAAGAAATGGTGACAGGCTTTCAATATATGTTTTGAATGAGACAGGAATTATGCTTGGAGTGGGTATTTCAACAATAATAAATATTCTTGATCCCGACATTGTTATTATTGGTGGAGGAATAGCTAAGGCAAGGAATCTAATTTTGAAAGCAACAAAGGAAGAAGTAAATAGAAGAATTATAAGAAAGGTTCCCATTGTTGTATCCACATTGGGGGATAAAGCAGGGCTTCTAGGAGGACATATCCTTTTAAAAAATGGGACTAAACCTTTGACATTCCCCAATTCACCATAAGATTTTTCTGTCCTTACTTACTTTTCATATTTTTCCACAGTTTTATGCATAAAGGCGGTTAAATCACGATTTAAAAAAATACACTTGACAAGATGGTCAAAAATGTTATGTATATGTCAGTTAGTGAAAAAAATAACAAACAAAAGGGAGGAGTTATGGAAAAACTAAATCCGTTTGAGATTGCGCAGATGCAATTTGATCAGGCTGCGGATAAACTTGACTTAGAACCATGGTTGAGAGATCTACTAAAGACTCCTGATAGAAATATTTCAGTTGATTTTCCGGTCAAGATGGATGATGGAAGTATAAAGATGTTTACTGGCTATAGGGTCCAGCATAATAACTCTCGCGGACCGTATAAAGGAGGCGTAAGATATAGTCCAAAAGTTAACTTAGATGAAGTAAAAGCATTAGCTTCATGGATGACCTGGAAAACTGCCGTTGTAGATGTTCCTTTTGGTGGGGCAAAGGGGGGAGTTCTTTGTGACCCAAGCAAGATGTCAAGACCTGAACTTGAAAGAATGACACGACGTTTCACTTATGAAATAAGTGATA
Source organism: uncultured bacterium (assembly GCA_964596115.1). GTDB lineage: Bacteria > Hydrothermota > UBA3072 > UBA3072 > B12-G15 > CAZQRW01. Next base: position 9,388 of record CAZQRW010000022.1, on the reverse strand, counting down.
TTATTGGTCCTGATGTTGATATTCCTGCACCTGATGTGAACACAAATGCGCAGGTAATGTCCTGGATGCTTGACACATATAGTATGGAGCAAAAGCGGGATGTTTTTGGCGTTGTTACAGGGAAACCTACTTTTTTGGGCGGCAGTTACGGAAGAGCTGAAGCCACTGGGAGGGGTGTTGCGACTGTAACACTGGAACTTGTAAAAGATGAAGGTCTTGAACCAAAAGATTTGACAGCTGTGGTGCAGGGTTTTGGAAATGTTGGTTATCACACAGCCAGAATTCTTGCTGAGAAAGGAGTGAAAATAATTGGAATAAGCGATATATCTACAGCTATATACGATCCTGATGGAATTGATGTTGAGGATGCAAGAAAGTACGCCGAAAAGAATAAACTTCTTCTCGAAGGGTATGATAAAGCAGAGCATGTTTCACCAAAAGAAAGCATACTTGAAGTCAACACAGATATTTTGATCCCTGCTGCTTTAGAAAATCAGATTACTATGGAGAATGCAGAAAATATTAAGACTAAGTTTGTTGTAGAAGGTGCAAATGGTCCAACAACACCTGACGCAGATAGAATCCTTAACGAAAAAGGCATAATCGTTGTTCCGGATATTCTTGCTAATGCAGGCGGAGTAACTGTAAGTTATTTTGAATGGGTGCAGAACATACAGAGAGAGCAGTGGTTGTATGAAACGGTTGTTCGCAAACTTGAGGAGAAACTTATTAAGGCTTATAGGAACACCCGGAACTTAGCAGAGAAAGAAAAAGTTGATATGAGAACTGCTGCTTATATGATTGCTATTGGCAGGGTAGCAGAGGCGACAAGAACAAGGGGGATTTTTCCATAAGTTCTTCCACCCTAACAAAAAAGGGAAAAAGTGTCTGTGTTGTTAGGCAGAGACACTAATCTTTCCATTTGGCTATAAACTATAACGGTTTTCAGTTACAACATCTGCTTTCGCTGTTAGTGATTCTGGAGATGATCTTTATTTGAATACTCTGTTTTTCATGACTGGAGGATATGGTATATTGACGGAAATATCTGCTGTAACTGGGAGAGATATAGAATATTGTTGCAGTCCAGAGTTTTATTATAAGGTCTATAAAGTGAAATTGGAAACTCATTCTTTAAGATTATTTCAAGAAAAAGATGTTGTGCCAGGAGCAAATTTGGTAGAGAGAGGTTTTTTCTAATTCAGGAGTAACAAAATCGGTCAGCGTGAGTTTTAACGAGGATCCTGAGGGATTAGATATTTTATTAAATAAACTTTTCATAAGTTTTAGATAGCTCCCTTCAACTTAACAACGTAGGTCAAATGAAAAAATTACTCCTTTGTACAAACAAGAATTACAGAAGATATTCGGCGCATGGTAGTAACATATTTATCACATTCGGAATTGCGGCGTTGGAGAATGTCATCACAAAAGAAAATGCTGGAAATATAAAAGCAAAAATCGTTGTTGAGCTTGCAAATGGGCCGACTACCCCTGAAGCGGATGTAATTCTTTACAAGAATGGTGTATGTGTAATTCCTGATTTTCTTGCGAATGCTGGTGGTGTAACGGTTTCTTATTTTGAGTGGGTACAGTATGAAGTTAAGAGGCTGGGTATAATTTAGGTTTTGTTAAAAAGGGGGGACAGTCCCCCTTTTTTATTTTACCGTATTTGCCAGTATACCAATATTTTCTATTTTTAATAGTAGATTATCCCCTGGTTTCAGATATACAGGAGGATTTCTTGTAAATCCAACACCGGATGGTGTTCCTGTGCCTATAATATCGCCTGGCAACAGGGTTATTTTTTGTGATATATATGAGACAATTTCAAATACATTGAAAACCATCTCAGAAGTTGAGGAATTTTGCATAACCTTCCCATTGAGTTCGGTTATCATTTTCAAATTCTGAGGGTTTGATAGTTCGTCAGAAGTCACAATCCATGGACCTATTGGTGCAAACGTATCAAAGGACTTTGAAAAGAAAAATTGTCCATCCCTCTTTTGATCTCTTCTTGAAGTAACGTCATTTAGAATTGTGTAACCAAGGATGTAACTTCCATTTTTTACCTCGTCGATATTAATACCCTTTGTCTTCTTCCCAATTATGACAGCAAGCTCCACTTCATAATCAATGTATTCCAATTTTTTTCCATTTTCTTCAGGTAGAATAATAGAGTCACCTGTACCAATTATTGATGAAGGTGCCTTTGAGAAAAGCATTGGCCTTGAAGGTAGTTTTTTCCCTGTTTCCTTTACATGGTCTTTATAGTTTAAACCAAGGCAGATAATTTTTGATGGGCTGGGAACAGGCGGAAGTATTTTTACATCCCTTGAGTGAATGAAGTTATCTTCAAAATTAATTTCTTTTGATAACAGGGATTTTAAGATTTTGATAGAATAGGGGTAACTGTTGATGAAAGACATTATGTTGTACTGCCATTCATATTTTAAATTTTTAGAAGAGAAAATTTCTGGTATAGGAAGGATGTAATTATCATCCTGTAAAATACCAAATGATACTCCAGATTTACCAAGAAAGTTAACGATTTTCATATTACCTCCTTTATAAATGTTTTAAAGGGCATTTGTCACACAAGGGAGAATTTTTGAAGCAAAATTCCTTTCCAATCTTTACAAGTAATGCATGATACTCATTAAAAAGTTTAACATTCTCAGGTAGGGTATTATGAAAGATTGATTGAATAAGCTCATAATCTTCACCTAATTTTATCAGGTTATGACGGGAGAGAATTCTTTGTGTATATGTATCAACGACGAATATTGCCTTGCTTAAGGCATATAGGATAATGGAATCAGCAGTTTCTTTACCTATTCCTTTGATGGATAACAGATAATCCCTTAATTTGTCTCTATCAAGTTTTTTCATATTTTCTATGCTTCCATTAAAATCTTTTATAAAATATTCTAAAAAATTTTTCAGTCTTTTTGCCTTTAATCTGTAGAATCCAGAAGGTTTTATCAATGTTTGCAATTCGTTATTGCTGATGGAGTTGAGTTTGAATGGGTCGAGTAAATCCTTGTTCTTAATGTTTGATATTGCTTTTTCTACATTTTTCCAGTTTGTATTCTGTGTAAGAATGGCGCCTATCATAATTTCAAAGGGCGTTTCCCCAGGCCACCAATGCTGAGGTCCAAAAGACTTATACAAGGTTGTATAGATTTTAATAATTTTATTCATGTTTCAATAATCCTTACTTTTCTTATTGCTATTCTGAATGGAATAATTGCAGTCGCAACAGTGAAGATTAAGAATGTTAACATTGGCAAACTTAGTATATAAAGAACATCTATTTGTTTTCCCTGAAGGAAGCTTTGTATATACAAAGATAACGGATGAAAGAATATAAAAAGGGATATTGCTATGTACATTAATGAGGCTATTGCTGATATCAGGCCTCCTGCGCTAGAAGCAATCTTTGCAGGATTTTGTTCATTAAAATCAGCAAAAATTGTTCCCAGGGAAGCGGAGAGGATGACAGTAGTTATAGAAAAACAAATGGCAATAATTATAGAAATAAAGGTTATGATCGGATCTCCTGTTAATCGCATGTTTGAAAGACCTACTACAAAAATAGACACAATTGAATTAAAAAGCGCAAATAGAACGATCTTTGAAGTTAGAATTAAATTGGGCGATAGGGGAGATGAACGTAATATCCACCACTTTGAGCCTTCGAGACTAATTGAAGGGAATACAAACCTTAAAGAAAGTGTTGCAGATATATAACCTACAAAGCCAGTATTTACAAGTGCAATTATGGTTAACCAGAATGGATCATGTACAAACAAAGGTGTTCTTCTCAAAGAAATTACATAAAAAACAAGAAGTGAGATAATAATAAGGAATTGAACCCATTGCTGGGGATTCCTGAAAAATATTTTTGTATCTTTTGATATAATATTATAACATTGTGTTGGCTGTTTCAGGAGGAGACTTGCTTTGATTTTTGTTTTTCTTTTTCCAGTTTCGGATAATAGCCATAATGACCTATACCATGATATGACGGCAAAGTACAGAGAAATAGTAAGTAATACAGAGCCGAGGAGCAGCAAAAGTGAATATTTGGAAAAAATCCAGAATTGCCGATTTATCAGTCCTTGAAGAGAATTAAAAAACCACTCATTTGGAAAATAAGGATTTGTTAATCTGAAACCATCCACAAATTTATTTACTGCTTCAAGACTTTTAAAATCAGGAAAATTGAAGGAATATGGATTCGTTTTTATATAGAGACCTATTAAAATTATAACTAATATTCCGAGAGTAATCCCCAATTGTTTGACTGTTAACTGTGGATTAAACCTTTTGAGTAATAGGAGTAGTAATACGCCTGTGAATGAAGGAATTATTAGAAAGAGAAAGAAAGGAATTAAAAAAAGTATGGAAAGAAAGGATCTTGAAAACACAAGAATATATGCAAGTGTTATAGGTATTGCGCCTATAAGGGTAGCCCAGGAACTGTAGAATGTTGTACTGATAAGTTCTATGGAAAAAATATCTGATGGCTCTGCAGGTAAACTCATAAGAAACTCCACTTCCCTTGATTTAAAAAATGTTGATAACGCAGTAATTGAATTACTTATTAATAGGAGGAACAAAAAAATAAAAAAAGAATAAGAAAGTATTTTCCCACTTATAACGGGCCCTATTAGTTCTACCTTATTCAAAAATGAAAAAAGTTTTAGAAAAAATAGAAAAATACCGATAAAAAATATTATAATAGTAAAAAAATATACAGCAATTTTAAAATTACTTTCTCTTTTAAAGAAGCTTTTAATTCTTTTTCCCCAAATGGGAAGAAATAGTTTAATCAATTCTAAAGTTTCTTTAATTCCTTTAAAAATTCTTCTTTGTCTTTAAATTCCCTATAAACTGAGGCAAACCGCACATAGGAAATTTCATCAATTTCCTTTAATCTTTTCATAACCTCTTCACCGATAAACCTACTTTTGATTTCTGCCTTTGAAAGATCGGATATAACAGCTATTACTTCATCTACAAGTTTTTCGATTTTCTCCCGTGATATAGGCCTTTTGTGACAGGCTGTTAAAACTCCTTGAAGAAGTTTTTGTCTTTCAAATGCCTCTCTTGTTCCGTCTTTCTTTATTACATAAATAGGGGTTTTTTCAACGTATTCGTAGGTTGTAAATCTCTTTCCGCAAGAGAGACACTCTCTCCTTCTTCTTACAGCTTCTCCTTCCTTGATAATTCTTGTGTCTATAACCCTGTCATTATCTGCACCACAATAAGGACATTTCATAAAGGAATTATACTAAGAATTTATAGGATGTCAATTTTTTGCTTGCAAAGTTGATGACGCTCCAGTATAATGAGTATATGGTTTTAATGATAGTATTTTGTGAAGTCCTGGTGTTCGATGGCAGATTTGGTCCATTTAAGGTCGGAGAGGCGACTCTAACTTCGGAGGGACCATCTGTCTTTAGGGGTGAGAGTATCTTCGTAATTACCTCTATAGAAAAAACAAAGGGTCTTTTCTCTTATTTTTATAAGGTTAATGACAAGTATGTTTCTTTTGCAAGGTCTTCTGATTTAACCCCATTAAGATTTTTTACACATATCGAGGAGGGTAAATTTAAAAAAGAAATAACAGTTGATTATTATGACGATTCTATAGTTTATTCAGATCATAGGAGATATGATACAGATAAGAGATACAGGGACATTCTTTCCGCGCTTTACTACATAAGAAGGTTAAACATAAAAGTTGGCGATACGTTAAGGATTCCCGTCCATACCGGAGGCAAACCTAATATTATGGAAGTCCCAGTTGTTAATACATTAGAAATTTCAGTTCCTGCAGGTAGATTTAAAACCTATGTTTTAAAGCCTATCGTCAAAGGGGAAAAAATCTTTGGTGAAGAAGGGGGACTGTTTATATATTTATCGGATGACAAAGAAAGAGTGCCAGTTATGATTAAATCAAAGCTCTATTTTGGCAGCATTAATTTTGTATTAAAGGAGAGAAAAGGTGAAAGAGGCCGACTTTAATAATTTAAGGAGAATTAAAATAAAAGAGAGGGATTCAAAAGTCAATATTAAAGAATTTGGTAGGCCATTTGAGGGGGATATGGGACAATTTCTATCATCGCTCCCGTCTATACTCTCTGCAAAGGATTTAAAAGAATTTATCGAACAGATTATTGAGAGAAAAAAATCAGGAGGAAAACTTTTGTTGAATAGTGGTGCCCATCCTGTAAAACTTGGCCTAAATCCAATTATGATAGATTTAATGACAGCGGGGATAATAGATGGATTATCTATAAATAGTGCATTTGCTATTCACGATTTTGAAATAGCATTTTTTGGAAGAACATCAGAGGATGTTGCGAAATATTTGAGGAACGGCTTATTTGGTATGGCAGAAGAAACAGGTAAAAAAATGAACGAGTTTATATTAAAAGGTTATAATGAAAAAACTGGACTGGGGGAATCATTTGGGAAAGAATTTACAAAGGGTAAATATGCGGAGTACTCTGTGCTTGCATCTGCGTATAAATTTGGTATTCCTGTTTTTGTTCATCCTTGTATAGGAACAGATATTATTAACCAACATCCAGAGGCTTCTGGGGCTGCAATAGGTGAAACAGGGATGAGAGATTTCAAGAGGTTGGTATGGTTTATTGGTAAAATGGAAAAGGGTGTAGTACTGCATATGGGCTCTGCAGTAGTTGTACCAGAGGTATTTTTAAAAGCAGTAAACCTTGCAAGAAATCTTTATGGTGATATTGATCTTATATCAGGAGTTATAGATATGAATTTACAGTATAGGGAGTTGGAAAATGTTGTAAGTAGACCTGTAAAAAAAGGTTATTTTTTTGTATGCAGGGAAGAAATACTATTTCCCTTAATTGCTTCAATTTTAAAAGTGAGGTTAAAATGAACTATGCTGTAATTATGGCTGGTGGAAGGGGAGAAAGATTTTGGCCTCTATCAAGGAGGGAAAAGCCAAAGCAATTTCTACAACTAGTCAGTAAAGATCCCCTTGTGCTCGAGACTATTAAGAGACTTGAGAAAATTATTGACAAAGAAAGAATATACGTGGTCACAACAGATAGTCTCAAGAAAAGATTTATAGATATTGGCATTCCAGAAGAGAAATTGATTCTTGAACCTTTTGGAATGAATACATTATATGCGATAACACTATCCGCAATTGTTATCTACTTAATGGACTCGGAAGGGAGTATGATCACAGTACCTTCCGATCACTTTGTTGGAGATGTAAAGAAATTCGCAAATGTTATAGACAAAGGATTGAGTGCCGTTAATGATGATACACTTGTCACATTTGGGATTAAACCAACAAGGCCAGAAACAGGTTACGGTTATATTGAGATTGGCGAAAAATTAGAAGATAATATATACAATGTAAAAAGGTTCACAGAAAAACCCAATCTAAAGAAGGCAGCAGAGTTTATAAAAAGTGGTACTTTTTTCTGGAATAGTGGAATTTTTCTTTGGAAGGTAAAAAAGATAATAAATGAGGTAAAAACGTATCAGCCCCACCTTGTAAAAGCAATTGACAATCTTATTAAAAATTTTAATAAAGAAAATATAATGGCTTTTTACTCTATAGGTCAACCTATTTCAATTGATTATGGCGTTATGGAGAGAAGTAAGAATGTGGCTATGATTGTAGCTGATTTTTCCTGGGATGATATTGGGACATGGACATCCCTGGAGAGGATATTTGATAAAGATGCGAGAGGAAACGTTGCAAAAGGAGATGTTTTGAATATAAATAATAATAATTGTATATTATTTTCTCAGGATGGAGTTATACTTGCAGAAGGTTTAAACGATTATATTATTGTTCATACAGAGGATGCCACATTGGTTTTGCCAAAGGCGAGGGCACAAGATTTAAGAAGATTTTTGAAGGAAGTTATGGAAAAATATCTATAAAAAGGAGGATTTATGAAAAAGTTTTTAATGATTGCTGTGTTTATGTTTTTTACTCTGTCCTGTGTAAAACAGACAAGGCCTACTACAAGTACATCAGAGGAGCCTGTTTTTGTTGAGGAAACAGGTACGCAGGGGCTTACAGTTACTGAAGATACTACTGGCCAGGCTATCAATCAGGAGTCTACTTTGGCACAAGAAACTATGCCTGCAGAGACAACGGCAGCAGAAACTATTAAAGAAATGCCAGAAGAATCAAAATACGGATATAGAGTCCAGCTTGGTGCATTCTCAAATAAGGAATTGGCTAATCAATTTGCGGCTCAACTGAGGCAGAATTTTACTGAAAATGTTTACGTTCAGTATGTTTCTCCCTTTTATAAGGTTAGAGTAGGTGATTTTTTGACGAAGGATGATGCTGAAAAGTTTAAGCTAAAGGTTTGGAATTTGGGCTTTGATGACGCATTTGTAGTTGAATCCAAGATTTCTAAATGAAGCTCTGGGTATCAACACAGAACAGAGATAAATTAAAGGAAGTTAAAAGGATTTTTCGCGAAAATGCTTTCAAAGTTGAATTATTTTCAACCCTTGACCTATCAAAAAATATAAATATATTAGAGGACAGGAAAACACTTAAGTATAATGCTATTAAGAAAGCGAAGGTGTTATTTGACCAGGTTAAAGATTGGACGATTGCCGATGACACAGGACTTGAGGTTTATTCGCTTCAAATGAGACCAGGCGTTCTTTCCTCTCGATATAGCGGTGGTGGATATAGGGAGAATAGGCAGAAATTACTTCGAGAACTTGAGGGAAAAAAGGATAGAAGGGCCCGTTTTAAAACTGTTGTTGCCCTGATTTCCCCTGAAGGTAAGATAGATACTTTTGAAGGCGTCGTAGAGGGTGTTATAGTAACAGAAGAAAGGGGTGAAAGTGGGTTCGGTTATGATGCTATCTTTATGCCCAGTGGGTTCGCTAAAACCTTTGGGGAAATGGGAATGGTTGAAAAAGATCTTGTCAGCCATAGAGGAAGGGCACTGAGAAAGTTGATTGAGTATTTACGGGGCGTAGCGCAGCTCGGTTAGCGCGCCTGCCTTGGGAGCAGGAAGTCGGTGGTTCAAATCCACTCGCCCCGAAAAATGCGCCTGTAGCTCAATAGGATAGAGCAGCGGATTTCTAATCCGCTGGTTGGGGGTTCGAGTCCCTCCAGGCGCGTAGAAAATGATGGTGAGCGTAGCTCAATAGGTCAGAGCACTGGACTGTGGCTCCAGGGGTTGGGGGTTCAATTCCCCTCGCTCACCCGAAATGCGCCACTGGCTCAATTGGTAGAGCAGCGGACTCTTAATCCGCGGGTTGGGGGTTCGAGTCCCTCGTGGCGCATATTTATTGCCTCATATAAGGATCCACACGAAAGGGTATTCATTGCTTCATTTATATT
>CAZQRW010000021.1:0-32924 GCA_964596115.1 uncultured bacterium | reverse complement strand
TTCTTAACAATCATCCTGGTGAATATGGTAATGGTTTTTATTCAAGGAGATTATACTCTGGTCAAGCACCGAGACAATGAGAGTAGTAATTTCCCCTTGTTTTTTTAATTTCTGATATTATCTTTTATTATGATAAAATTTAAGGTTCTGGAGAAAGATGTAAAAAAGAAATTGAGCCATATAGAGGAACAGATAAAAGATATATCAGGTGTATCCTTCCTCTACCTTTTTGGCTCTTATGCAAGGGGAGAGGAAAATAATTTATCAGATATTGATATTGCATATTATATATCTAATGCAGTAAAAGACAAGGAGAGCGTAGAAACTAAATTATATGATAGAATCAGTTCATATCTCAGGACCGATGAGATAACCTTTGTTTGCCTTAACAGAGCACCCCTCTATCTATCTCGTAGGATAATAGTGGAAGGGGTAATTTTATATGAGAGAAACCAAAGAGAAAGGATAGATTATATAGAAAGGTTCACCAAACTTTATCTGGATTTTCTTCCATTTTATAAAGAGGTAAGTGATGGATATAGATAGAGAAAAGATTGAACAGCAATTAGAATTTCTTAAGACTGAAATAGACCACCTTAATTCAAAAAAGAGGATTACCAGGGATGAGTATATAAGGGATAAAGAAATCCAATATTTTGTGGAAAGATGTTTTCAAAAGGCAATAGAAGCCTGTATAAATATTGGAAATCATATTATTTCAAGAAAGCATCTCGGAAATCCTGGAAATTTCAGTGAGATTTTCAAATTATTGGGAAGGTCAGGCATCATTCCTCTGGAATTATCAGAAAGATTTATATATATATTGCAAGATTCAGGAACAAACTTGTGCATCTCTACTGGGAAATAGACCCTGAAGAGATTTATAAATTCTTACAAAACAATATATCAGACTTTGAAGAATTTTACAGGATAATTTTACCCCTCCTTTAACCTATCCCTTTTTATATAAACTCTGATATACCTTTGATCTGGAAAGTAATTCTTTATGTGTTCCTATACCTTCTATTTTACCCTTATTCAGGACGATGATTTTGTCTGCATCCTTAACTGTTGCTAATCTATGTGCGATGATAAGCAAGGTTTTTCCCTTTGATACTTCCTTCATTAACTTTACAATCTTCCTTTCTGTTCTCCTGTCAAGACTGCTCGTGGCTTCATCAAGGATTAAAATAGGGGCATCTTTCGGGAGTTATAATAATTTTGTGTAAAGATGGAAATTATATATATTGTAAGGAGTAAAATGTGCAAATGGAGAAAAGGGAAGGTCAGGTTCCCTGGGGAACCTGACCAAGGAACAACAACCAAACAATGGAGGTTAAAATGAAAAGGGACACTCTAACCTCACTTATAGATAATTTAATAAAGAATCTTGCATCTGGCAAGATGGGTAGCGAAGAATTTGTTAATGAGGTTAAAGAGACATTGCTTCCCATGGTATTAAATTCTATTATGGAAGAAGAGCGGAGTATATTTCTTAACAATCATCCTGGTGAATATGGTAATGGTTTTTATTCAAGGAGATTATATTCTGGTCAAACACCGACACAATGAGGACAATGACTATATAGAAGCAAAAAAAACGATACAGTAAAAAAATAAGGGCGATTAAAAATATAAAGAGAAAAATGGTTAGACTCCTGTTCTATGGATTAAAAGAATATACAGAATATATGCAGAAAAATCAGATAAAAAGGGAGATTTTATATATTGCTTAAAAAAGTCTTGACAAAACCTAACGTCCCCAAGGGGTTATTCTTTTTTTCTGAAGAATGTGTAATATAGTAAGGGAATCAAGATTACACTTCCCACAGTGGAGAATATGAGTCCACCTATTGCAGAAAGGGAAAGTTTTGAGAGGAGTATTCCCTCTGATTTCAGAAAAAGGAAAGGAATAAGGCCCATTATCGTCGTTATAGATGTCATAAATATTGGCCTTAACCTGTGGGATGACCGCTCTATTATCTCATCTTTCGTCTGTTTCTTTCCCTTTGAAAGATGGTCTATAAGCACGATGCCATCGTTTACTGCAATCCCGGAGAACAGTATGACACCTACAAAGGCACTTGAGTCAAAATTTATACCCGTAAACAGATAAATAAACACAATACCAATAAAAGAGAATGGGAGTGTTAAAAGAATGATAAGGGGTTTTGCGAAGGACTCATAGAGGCTGGAAAGAATCACCATTAAGAGAAACAATGAGAGAACAACAGAGATAACGATGGTTGATTTTCTTATCCCTTTTTCAGACGGCTTAAAAGAATATGGACCAATGGAAAATCCCTCCGGGAGGACTATTGAATGTAAAAATGCCTTTTTAAAATTATAAGCCATTTTCCAGGGTCCCCTGAATGTATAGGCAATGTCCATCTTATACTCCTGATTCTCTCTCTTGATAGCGCTGGGCGATTTTTCAACCGTAATTTTTGATACATCTCCTGTCTCTATTCCCTCTGTCAACCTGATATGGGGAATCTTTCCCAATTCTATCAAAGAATCTCTGAAGACCTCTACCGGTATAACCCTGTTTTTCATTTCAATGGTTGAATAAGAATAGAGACCGATATTCGTTAAAAGAGAATAGGGATTGAACCCAAGAATAGGTAAATTTTCTGAGGGTGATATGATATACTCTCTCTGTTTACCATACCAGGAGAAATTGAGGTCAATATCTCTTATCCTCGGATTTTCCGAGAGTTTCTTTCCTACTCTCTTACTCAATATCTTAAGCCAGTAGTAGTCGTATCCCTTTATACTGATTTCTGGATAGCCTCCTGTTCTGCCACTACCCGTATAGAACATAGGTCCCATTCCAAGGATAGTAATCCTGCAGTTTGCATAGTTTGTTGCGAGGTTTTCAAGCTTTTCCTTCAATATAGATGGACTTGTGCCTGCATTCTGCCGAAAATTTATATTTATATACGTACTCCTTCTGTATATCTCTGTATAAAAATTTTTTATTCCTCTACTCCTTTTTATCTCTTTCTCAAATCTATCCGTCATCTTTATTGTCTCGTTCCTTTCAGCACCAGGAGGAAGCTTGATGTATATGTAGAGTTCATTCTTTGCCGTGAAAGAAAATATCTCACCCTTATATACATAATCCTTGAACAAAAATATGGAGACAATTATTAAAATTGTTGTTATTCCCAATATAACCCATCTCCATCTGAGAACCTTCTGAAGAAGATTTTTGTAGAAAATATGAACAATTCCTTTCTCAGGATATACTTTTCTTGAAAGGGATGGAATAAGGGTAAATGCAACGAAAATGGAAGAAAGAAGTGCAAAGGTAGAAGAAAGGGCAAATTGCTTATAGAAAATTCTCAATTTACCCTGAAAGTATAAGAATGGAATATAAACAGAAATGGTTGTAATGGTTGATGCCAGGACTGCTATAAAGACATCTGATGCCCCTTTGAATTCAGGGTTTTTCTCTTTTATCTCCTTCATCCTCATAATATTCTCAAGCACAATGATGGAATTATCAACGAGCATTCCAAATCCAAGTGCGATACCACTCAGGGTTAATGCATTTAAAGAAAGTTTTGAAAAATAGAGAAGCGAGAATGTTAAAAGCGTTGAAAAGATAATGGAAAGTGTAAATACCACGACATTGTAAATCTTCTTAAAGAATAAAAATAATGCAATTCCCACCCCAAATATGCTTATTATTCCAAGAAGCATTATCTTTCTCATCGTATCCCTTATTATATCTGCTTCATCCCTGGCAACAATAATTTTCATTCCATTTTTCATTGGGAAGATTTTTATTATTTTTCTTATGTCTTTACTCATTTTCAGGATATTGCTCCCTGGTCTTTTTGAAATATTCAGAGAAATTTGCGGATTTCCATTTATCCTGCTCAGGACAGCTGGCTCTTTATATACATACTGAATATCTGCAATTTTATTTATTGGCATACCCCTTATTCTTATATCGTTTATTTTCTGATAGGGAACACAGGTAACTGAAATTTCTCTCCCTTCTAATTCTACACTTCCACCTGCAATCCTTTTTTCCTGCAATTTTCTCACTAATTCAACGGGTTTGAATAATTCATTTGTTATTTTTATCTTGATTATCTCTTCAACATTTCCATAGATATTTATATCTTTTATACCATCCACCCTTGATAGAAAAATCTTCAGCCTCCTCGCATACTCTCCTATATCCTTGATAGAATATGGACCTGTAATGTATAACACAAATGGTTCACCCCTTTTTATCTCTTCTGGTATCTTCTCAGAAAAGTAAGGACCTTTTACCCCATAGGGAAATTTTTCCCTTAAAAGTTCTTCTGATAGAAGAACCCTTTGATAAGCTACATCTGTCTCTCTTTCAAAATCAACGTCAACGGAACATTCGCCTCTTTCACTTGTTGATTCAACATTCTTTACACCGTTGAGTTTATACACCCCAGCCTCTACCTTCCTTGTAATATATCTCTCAACTGCCTCAGCGGATGCACCTGACCAATAAAACCTTATTGAAAGGGAGGGAAACTCAACATCAGGGTATAGCTCTACTGGAAGTCTGAAAAGTGAAACAATACCCATAACCATTATAATTGCATATATACATATAAGAGAAACGGGCCTTTTAAGAAACCAATTTATCATAGACAACCGGTATAAAAATAAGGGTTATAAATGTTGAAATCAAGATTCCTCCGATAACACTTCTTCCAAGTGATGACTGGAGGGTTGCACCAATAGAAATGGGGAGAAGGCCTGCCACTGTGGTAAACGTCGTCATAAGAATGGGCCTCAACCTTCTTTTTGCTGCCTGTTGAGCAGGGTTATTTATCCCTTTTATTCTAAACCTTTCTGCCTGGTCAAGGAGAACTATTGCATTGTTGACAACAATACCTGAAAGCACAACAATCCCTATAAGTGAAATCACATTTATACTTGTAACTGTTAACAAAAGGGAAAGGAAACCTCCTGCTACTGCAAAGGGAACTGATATCATTATAATAATGGGAAGAAAGAAGGATTCATAGAATGACGAGAGTATCATATATACAAGGAATATTGCCACAAGAAATGCAAAAACGGCACTTGTCAATACCGCCCTATACTCCCTTATCTCTCCACCGATCTCATAATCAAATGGAAGATGAGGCATCTTAATCCTCCCACTATATGGAAGGATACCCTCAATGCATCTTCTCCCATTAAATCTTATTATCCCCCTGGGCACTTTTTTTCTCTTTACATCAAACAATTCCTTTATGGGTAAACCTCTATATTTTATTGAGAGGAGTTTATCAAGATTTTTTTTGTCTCCCATTCTCACCATAATTGTCAATTTCTCCTCTCCCCTTTCGACATCAAGCACTGGAGTTCCCGAGAGTGATGCCTTTACATAGGAAAAGAGATTTCTGGTGGAAATATGGAGTCTATCTGCAATTATCTGCCTTAAATGAAGTTCAATAACCGGTATTTCCTCATTAAAGGGAAAAGTTGCACCCTTTAATGCAGTTGAAACAATAGAAAATCTTTCCCCCTCTTCCGCAAAATCTGTGTATGGGATTCGGATAGTAACCTTGCCTGTATTTTCAAAGTATGAAAGGACCGGGTTGATTGAACTTACAGAAAATGAAATATTTCTGTAGGACTTCATAAATTTACCCCATTCTATCCTTTTTTTCAGCCTGGAAATTCTTAATATTGCAGAACCCGTATGCGAAATGCCAAAGGGGTCTACCTTTCCAATCTTTGAAAGTATCTTTACATTTTTATTTTTCTTTCTGACATACTTTGTAAGTCTTTTTACCACTGCCTCGGTTTCTGCAATATCCGAATCATAAGGAAGTTCAATCCGTATTTCTCTATCCGCATAGATAGAGGGAACTGCCTCTTTCTTTAAGAAAATGAAAGAAACAATGCCAGCGAGAAAAAGAAGCAGTGCAATAAGATAAACAGATCCCCTCTTTTTGTATGCCCATTCTAAAATAACATTAAATCCATTCTTAACGGAAATATATAATTTGCTTTCACCTTCAGAAATTCCCCCCACCCTGCTTGCCAGAAGGGGAAGCAGTGAGAATGCCACAAAAAGGGAGATGAGGAGGGTCGAAATTACGGCAAATGATAAGGGCTTTAGCATCATACCTGCAATACCGTGGATATAGATAATAGGGAAAAAGACAGCCACTGTTGTAAGTATGGAAGTAACAACTGCAAGTCCCACCTCTGTGCTTCCCTCTATTACATTCCTTCTTGTGATAATATTTTCAAGCACCACAATAGATGAATCAACAAGCATACCTATGGCAAGTGCAAGCCCTGAAAGGGACATTATGTTTATGTTTACCCTGAATAGATAGAAAAGAAAGAAAGATGGTATGATTGAAAGTGGCATTGAAAGGGAAAGAACAAATGGTATTCTTACATTTCCCGTAAAAAGAGAAAGGGCAAAAAATGCAAGAATACCTCCAAAGATGAGGGAAAATATAATATTTATAAATGCGGATTCTATAAATTTTGCATCGTCATAGGTTACATTGTATTCTAAATCGGGATACTTCAACCTTATCTTCTCCAAAATCTCCCTTACATTCCTTGATACAACAACGGTGTTCTTTTTCCATTCCCTGTAGATCTGTATGAGATACCCTCTTTTTCCATTGAATAGTATCTCTGAATCCTTCTTATTTGTTCTCTCCTGTATTTGTGATATATCCTTCAATCTTATCTTCTCTCTCAAAAGAGGAAGGTTGCCTATCTTTTCAGCGGTTTCTGTCTCTGAAATAAACCTCAAGGGGAATGTATAGTTGCCCTGCTTTACAAGTCCCAGGGGCATAACAATATTATAAGAAAGAAGTGTATTGCGAATATCATCAAGACCTATATTATATGCCTGCATAATGTCAGGATTCATTCTTATCAGAATTTCCTTTCCCTGTATCCCTAATAATCTTGCCTCTCCCACGCCATCTATCTGTTCAAGCCTCCTTACAACAATCCTCTTTATGAGTTCCCTATCACCCCGAACCCATATCCCCATTACAGGTGTAGAGGTGGGTCCTGTCCTTAATATATTCGGTCTCGATGTTCCTTTAGGAAACTGCCAGGATACCTCATCCAATCTCTCCCTCAACCTCAGCGTAGCCATTTTAAGGTCTGTTCCTCTTCTAAAAAAAAGAGTAACGATAGAATTTCCCTCTGTGGAGACAGAGCGGACATCCTGGATTCCACTAATCCCTGTTGCTGCCTCTTCTATTCTCTTTGTAATTTCCCTCTCTATTATCTCAGGGGAGGCACCTTCGTAGTGTGTAACAACGGTAAGTTTTGGTATTGTAATGTCAGGAAGAAGGTCAAAGGGAAGACGCAAAAATGAGATAATACCAAGAACAGAGATAGAAAGAAAGAGCATTGATGTAAAAACGGGTCTTCTTATGAAGACATTGATAAATTTCATTTATTTATTAAATTCTTTATTTTTACAGTTACAGGTGCATCGTGTGCAATGGTAAACTGACCCTCCGTAAGAACTGTATCCCCCACAGATATGCCCTCCAACACCCCTGTATATTTTTCCCCTTCAACCCCCTTCTTTATCCACTGCCACTTTGCGTGTCCCCCCCTTACAACAAATACAAGGTCTCTATTTTCTCTGTGAAGAACAGCCTCATTCGGTACCCGAAGCTTATTATAATATTCACCACTTACAATCTTTACCCTTACCATACTCCCTATCATAAATGGAACCTTTGACTGGATTACAACCTTACCAGTCTTCTTTATAGGGTCGATAACAGGAGAAACACCAGAAACAGTCCCTTCATATTTTTTATCAGATGAAAGGGCATAGATAAATGCCTTTCTTCCCCTTTTCACACCCTCTATTTCTATATCGGGCAATTCAACGATTATTTTTGTCTGTGAGGCATCGACGATTTCAAATAATTTATCTCCTGTTTTTACCATATCACCTTTTGAAACAGAAATATCCCCCACCTTACCATCAAACGGTGCATAAATCTGTGTTCTTTCCAGGATTTTTCTTGCCCTTTCATAGGCACTTTTTGCATTGGTAAATCCAGTGGTTACTTTGAGCACACTACTATCCCCCCTTTCCTGTTTCAGGGAGAATTCGTAAGATGCTTTCGCCTTTTTCAGATTATACAATGCCTTTTCATAATTTGCCCTCTGTTCATCATTCTTAAGTTTTAACAGGAGTTCTCCCCTTTTCACATACTTCCCTTCATACACATTCAAAACCTCAACAACGCTATTCACAGGGGAAAAATAGACAGCCCTCTTCTCAGGTTTTACAACCCCAATACCCTCTGTATAAATAATGATCTTCCCTCTATCTGCAATTGACCCTATAACCTCAAGAGGTGGGAGTTCCTCCTCAGCCGTTGTCCCTACGGTTTTCTCCTGTTTTTTTGAAAAAAGAAAGAAAAGGATACCACCAATAATAATAACACCTATCAAGATAAGAATGATTTTTTTCATTTCCCCTCCGCATTTACAAACTCTGTAGAAAGTTCAAGAAATTCTTTCAAGGTTTCTGCAAATGATTTTATAGCATTTATGTAGTCATTTATTACATCAAGCCTCTCGTGAAATGGGAGATAATCCAGATTCTTCGATTTTAGTATCTGCTCTGATGCATTTAGACTCCCCTTTAATATTTTAATTTTTTTTCTCTCTATCTCTGTTTTTTTCACCATCTCAAGTTTTTTAAATGCGACCTTTTTCTGCGTTGCCTCTATTCTTTTATTAATCCCATCTATTCTGTGGTTTATTCCTGAAATATGGAGATAATTCGGGGGACTGAAAATAGGCAAGTTTAAGGAAAGATTTATATTATATGTATTCTTTTTCAAAATCTTCGCCTCTTCCATATCCCCCTTTCCCCTAAGACCGAGGGAAAGAGAAATATCAAGAGAGGGCAACAAATTTCTTAAAAGTTCTGATTTTTGCCTGAGGAGAGATTTTTTTTCTGATTCCAGATGGCAAAGCGCAAAATAGTCATCAGGAACAGGGCTTCCCGCAATCTCTGGTATCTCCGGTTCGGATACGTCTATTGAATCCAGACCTGTAAGAGATTTAAGGGTAAAAATAGCCTCATTCAATCTTGAATCAAGGTTCATTCCTTCAACGATTAAAAGACCATACTTTTGCTTTACCCTGAGATATTCCACCTTATCCATAAGATTATTTTTAAATAGAAAATCCAGTTTTTCCTGAGAAAATTGTGCAGAGGATGAAATCTTTCTTATTAAATTCCTTTCAGTTTTAAGAACCCATAGATTCACATAATTTCTTATCACATTTTTTATTATCTCCCTCTTCTTTTGCATTATTGAAAGTCTATAATCCTGTATCTCCCTTTTTTTCTCCTTTATCCCATCCCAGGACTGGGATACACCGAGAATTGGCTGTGAGAGCGAAAAATTTAATCTACCTTCATAGTATTCCCTGTTCTCATAGAGATTATAGTATTCCTCATTTTTATAAAGTGAATATGAAATACTACCTTCACCCCCAAATGGAAGTGAGGATGAGAAGCCAACCTCTCCTCCTCTGCTTTCATACCTCTGCCAGTAGGGTATTGGATATGGTGAGCCAGGATAATAAATATCATCGCTATAATAATTGACGGAAGGGGCATTCCCTTTTACATAGAGAGAAGGAGAAAATGAGAAAAGCAGTGCCCTGTATTCCGCATTCATTGCCTCCAGATTTTCCTCCATCGTCACCAATTCTGGCGCATTCTTCAATGCAAGAGACTCGGCATCACACAAACTCAAACTAAAAATAAAAACAATTAACATATAGGCATTTTAGCAAAACCAAAGGAATAGTCAAGAATATCTCTTTTGCATAAATCCTGAAACTCTTCCATTTTTCTCCTCCAAGTTTTAATATCGCATTTATTATTTTCCTATTCCCCTCTGCTACATCCCCTCCATAGGCAATCTCAAATCTCAGTTCAAAAATTGAAACCGCCCTCCTTTTTCTAAGCCAATCGGAAACAGATTCAAAAAGCAATTTAAATGCCTTCTTATCATCGATATACTCAAACAAAGAAAAATAACCGGTTGCCCCCAAAATTCTTATGCTTATTCTTGCCACAGTATCCTTTCTTTCCATAACAATAAAGTGTATCGAGTTTTCTTTCCTGAAAATATATGTATTACCTGTTAAAATGGTCAATAGGTCTCTGTTAAGCAAAGGAACAAAATTCTCATCCCCTTTGTAAATTCTAAAGGGGAGATTAATAAGCCTATGTATCTGTGGTCTTGTTTATACAATTTCTACATTCATTCAATATGTCTTATATACTTTATGATAAATGTAAAAATAGCCTGCTTTGCGAGATGATTCTCCTCTGGCAAAAAAGATGTGATTATTCTTCCACTCCTCATAAGTATATTCCAACTTGAAGACGAATTGAGGTGGTTTAAACCTTCAAATGTATTTCCCCTGTCAAAATAATAAGGAAATTCAAGAGCCCATTCCTTAAGCCATGGACCTATTTCTTCCTTTGATGGATAATATGCAATGATAAGTCTAATAGGCAATGCAGGTATTTCCTTATGTAAAACCTTTAAGAATTTAACCTCTCTCTCAAGGCATACTGGACAATCCTTTGGCGAAAGGGTAGCAACGAGATAAATCCCTTTACCAAATAGGGAATCTGTTTTTACTGCCTTATTTGTAGTATCTCTCAATTCAACAGGTAAAATGCCAGCAGCATTTGAAAGAAGGTAGTCGTACATATTCGCCTCCGAGCGGGAAATTACAAGCCTGCGGGTTTGAAAAAGACAAAGAATAAACATTATTACAATAGCTATAAGATATAATATATCTCTTTTCATATATATCCTCCTGAAATTGAAAATAATCTTATTTAACTAACGTCCCTTTTAAAAGAGTTGTATCATTTAAGGCAAAATATAGCCTATTATTTTTATCAATAGTAAGTAATCTCCCCGGGATACTCATCTTATTTAGTACCCTGCCCTTTTTGTCGATTATAACAAGATAATGCGTCTTTTTTCCATTTGAGTAATCCCTGTAGTCTAAAACCCATAGCCCTGAATCTTTGATATATAAAAGGTTGTCAATAAAAGAAAGAGCGTTTGACCACCCTTCAAGTGCAGACATAAATTTATCTGTATCATTAAATATCCCTTCCCTTATCCACCTCTCTGTATCCACAAGTTTGACCCTCTTGAAACCCCTAATCTTCAATTTAAGTGTTTTCTCCAGTCTCTTTGTACCAATGTCAATTACAAAAATCTGGGGTAAAGGCCTTTTCACAAGCCATATCTTATTATTATCAATGTCACCACAAAAACCACAGTGTCCAAGACCTGCATCAAAAAACTCTGAAGAGATTGGTGGGGTGAAAAAAGAACCGATAGATTTAAAATTATTTCTACTGTATTCAAATATACAGTTTTTCATAATATAGAGTTTCTTATCATAGTTATAATCCCAGGATAGGCCATATATAAAGATATTTTTCTTGGAAAATAGCACTCCATCCCTGATGTTCGGAACATCCTTCAAAAGTGCTGAATTTATGAACTTGCCATTATGGGTATACATTGTCAGTTTCCTTCCTGAAAAGGCAAAAACTGTATCTCCATTACACCTTATATCCCATACAGGAAAACTATACTCTTCGGGGGCTTCACCCTGCTTCCCTATAAAACTCTGAAAGGTGCCCTTGCTGTCAAAATGGAATAAAAAGGATTTTTGTGCCTTTATCACATGCTCTACAATAAAAATACCTCCATTTTTAGATATAGCCACCTTATTGTTCGGAGGGAAATCCTGCGTCAAATAAACAGGTATAGTATCGGGGATGTTTGATAATCCAATCGTATCGGAAAAACTCAGACTGAATGAAAAGAGAACAAAAAGGAACATAGTTACCTCCATTGGTTTCCCCAGGGAGGGAATACCCCTCCCTGGAAGTGATTGTTACTATTGAGACCTACAGGGTGAACAGTTATTTCCGTAGCAGGTACATGCACCACCTAGAGATGCAGCATATCCTTTATACTGTGGTTGAACGTTCGCCGAAACATTGAAGGTAGTAAAAATACTGACCAATAGAATAACGATACCGATAAGGGAAACTATCTTTTTTTTCATTTTTCCTCCCTTTAAGTTATTGAAAATTGCAGGGCCTGCAATCTCCTCCACCACATAGACAATGACCATATGCATCCTTATATCCACCTCCCGGAAGAGGTTTTTCATCAGCCTTTATCTGCAAAGATAAAACAAAACTCAACATTACTACAAGAAAACCAATAATTGAGGATATTTTTTGTGACATATTTACCTCCATTGGTTGATCGTAGTTGATCGAAAAATTCTTTTTCCCTGCACCCTATCTAAAAGGATGCAGGCAATCTAAACAAACTTTCTCCTCCTGAAACATGAACTTGCAGAATGTATCCTTTGATAGGGAAGTAAAAACTCACCAATATCTACGTTGTTAAGTATCAATTTAAGTTTTTTATCCATCCTATTTTCTATCTATCATTTTTTCAATGGAGAGGATGAGTTCTGCCGGTGTGTAGGGCTTCTGAAGGGTAGCATCAACCGATGTAACGAGGGTAGGGTCTACATCACCCGAGGAAAGCAGAATTTTCGAGCCAGGGTACTTACTCCTTATCAACTCTATCAATTTTCTACCCGATATATCTGGCAGGGTCTGGTCTATAACGGCAACATTAAACTTAAAATTCTTCATTATTTCCATTGCTTTTTTGCCATTCTCTGCAGGTAAGACCCGATAACCCTTCTTTTCAAGTATTCTTTCCCCTAACTTCAAGATGCTCTCCTCATCCTCAATAAAGAGAATAGATAAACTACTGGTCGTTGGCTCTGCCATTCTTGTCTCCTCCCTGGTATATGGCAAATAAATTCTAAAGGAAGTTCCTTTACCTTTTTTACTCTTAACCTTTATTTTACCTCCAAACATTGTTACAAGTTCGTGCACAGTGAATAAACCAATCCCCGTACCATCCAACTTTGTAGTAAAGAATGGCTCAAATATCCTCTTCATTATTTCTTCTTCCATACCCTCTCCACTATCAGAAACCTCAAGCCGAACAATGTGTTTGCCCCCTGTTTCCTCTTTTTTTGCTACAACCCTTATCATCCCATACCCGTTCATAGCATCCCTGGCATTTATAAGAAGATTTAAGAGTATCTGGTATAAGGCTTCTTCAGGAATATCTGCAAATATTTTATTCTCAGGCAATTCAAGTGCCAGTTTGACATTGGTTGGAATCAAATGTTTGACGAAATTGGTTACATCATATACTATTTTGGTGATCTCTACTGACGCCCTGTTTCTTGGTTTCCTTGTAAATAAAATGAGGGTTCTTGCAAGAGAAACCATTCTCTCCAGGGTTTTTTTCACCTCACTAATTTCTTCATACAACTCGTCTGTCTTTACCTTCTCAATGATAGATTGAAAAGATGCCATTACACCCATTACTATATTATTTATTTCATGGGATATCTGCGTAACAAGCATACCCGTGGATGCAAGCTTTTCCAGATCCTCCATCCTTTTCTGCATTATCCTTACCTCTGTTATATCCTTACCAATGGTTAAACCAGAGATGTGCTCCATATTTACAAAAAAAGATGTCCATTCAAATATCCTTTCCCCACCCGGGAGGGTTTTTACCTTTGAACTATGGATTATTGCCTCACCGGGTGGAAGGATATCAAGGTCTACGTTCAGTAGATCATTGATTTTAACCTCCGGCAAATAGGTATAATTCCATCCAAAATCCGACGCTGCACGGAGGTTATAATACACAATACTCCCCTTCACATCCCAACCTATTACCGGGACAGGTGCTATGTCCAAAATTTTCAGGATTTCCTTGTTTGCATCAATCATATGTAGTGGTAATTTCTTACTTACCCCTTAAATTACCTCCATCCTTCGTCTTCAAGAAGAGAGATCGCCTGGTGATAGATCAATATAATCCTCTCCCTTCCAAAGGGCCCAAACACCTTCATCGTAAAACCCTTCTCATCCCTCTTGATGACCTCCCCCTCAAACCTTGAACCATCAAGGGTTACAATCTTTACGAGGTGCCTCTTCTTATTGACCGTAAGTCCCATTTTTACCTCCTTAGTCGTGCGGCTCATCTGGTATCCCACCACCACCACTGTTGGGACCACCACCGCATATCTGAATAACAGGTGTCTTATGATTAGAAATAACACTACCCACATCACTGCTCTTTGCTACAGGGTGAAAGAAACTTAAAAGAATTGCCAAAAGATGAACCAGAAAAAACATATCAACCTCCTTTTTTATTGTTTACAATATTTTAGCTACAAATCTTGTTCCAAAAATTAGTAGATTGAAAATCAAAGAACTAAAAATTAAGCCTTCCCTAATACTGTGACATTAGGTCACATTTATTTTTTAGTGCATTGATTAGCAATATACTATATATGTGACACAATGTCACATATATAGTTATGATTTTGATAGCATTTTGATAATCAGGATGTTACTATGTGACATAAATGTCACATACGCTTGATGGTTGCGGTTTTTTCCCTCTATTTTTTCTTTTTATCCCCAACCGTTCCATTTATTCATAGTTCTAATGATATTTTGACTAAGGCTATTGTCAAGAATAGTCCTAAAAGGATGGTTGTGTTCTTCTTATCCAGATAACCCCTTTGCACCGATTATCATAAAAAAAGTTGATAATGATATGGTAAAACCAATAAGAAAAACCTTTATGATAGAACGATTGTCCCTTGAGGATTTTTCACAAATGGTGGGAAGAAAAACGTATGAAAAAAAGAAAGGTAAGGTTAGCTCCACAATGGAAATATAAAGAGGAAAATGAAGCCCAAAATATAAAATTGCTGAAAATATTGCACCACCAATAAAGCCTCCAGACATAGAAACTCTCAGGATTTTTCCTATATTCTCATCGGGATGGAACAAATCAGATTTTTTGAACCCCGAAAAACCCATAATTATGCCAAGAAGAATAAGCACCCCGCACCCCCCAAACCAGAACAGGATAAAATAAAAACCCTTCTCTGCAGACTCGAAAAAAATCCCCACCAGCGATAAAATAAGAATGAGAGAAAGGGCGATTATATACCAGAAAATAGCCTTTTTACTTGTTTTTCTTTGAGTAAAGAGTGATAATCCACCAAATAATAGAACCAATATTATTAAAAAAAGAATCTCTACATTTCCTATCATTTTTTCCTCACGAATGATTTTGAATATAAGTATTGACTGCACCATAAACACCGGAGCATAAAAAGCTTCCTGCACCGCCAAGACCGGCACAACCAACATTAGCCAATACACCACAGAAGTAACTTAACCATGGATAATTACGTTTTTGAGCGAGCCATTGATTATTAAGTTTGCATATTGCAAAAAACATATCCGAATTTATACCTTTTATTGTAACAGGCTTAATATCTTCTTTCCATTTTATTAACTCATCTGTAAATTTAAAGTGATCTAAATCTCTTGCAAGGGTACCACTAAATTCGATAGAAGAACCGTTAGCAGAATATTTAACGTGGTATTGAAATTTTGTAGCTCTATCCACGGGTAAGGAAGGTATGTTTGAAACTTTATTATTAAAACAACCACAAAATATACCTCCTAAAGATGTCTCTATTCTCTCAATATCATTAAAAAAGTCAGATCTACTCTTTTGGTCTAAATACCAATTCTCGTAATCAGTGATTGCAGCATTGAAAGGAACAAAATTCTCAGAAAATAAAGGTATAACAATGATGATTCCCAAAAGAAGCGTCCTTTTGTTGATTATAACCTCCTTCGCTTGATGGTTACGGTTTTTTCCTCTGTTTTTTTCTTTTTATCCCCAACCGTTCCATAATCCTGTAGAGGTGTCTCCTTGATACATTCAATCTCTCCGCCGTCCTCTTTATGTTCCATCCGGTAAGGTCCAGTTCATTCAGGATGGTATCCCTCCTCAGTTTGTCCCTCACATATCTTATTTCCTTTGATTCTGCCATATATGTCGTCTTTATCTTTTCTGGAAGGTCGCCTATTCCTATCATCCCCCCCTTCTTCTGATAAAATACCACCTCTATCGTATTTATCAATTCCCTTACATTGCCGGGCCAGGGATAGTTTACCATCGCATTCATCGCAGCGTTTGAAATACCCTCTATACTTTTTTCTGAACGGCTGTTCAGTATCTCAAGCCTCTGCTCAGCAATGAGGGGTATATCCTCTGTCCTCTCCCTCAAGGGCGGAAGGTGAATATGAAAATGGTTCAGCCTGTAGAAGAGGTCGGAGCGGAACTCCTTCATCGCTATGGCAAGTTCGAGGTCCTTGTTCGTGGCTGCGATGATCCTCAGGTCCACCTTCCTCCATTCTGTCTCACCAATCCTCCTTATCTCACCCGTATCTGTAAGGTGGAGCAGCTTTGATTGTATATCCATTGGGAGTTCACCTATCTCATCAAGGAATAAGGTCCCCTTATGGGCAACCTCACACATCCCTTCCTTATCCCTTACCGCACCTGTAAAGGAGCCCTGCCTGTGCCCGAAGAGTTCACTCTCGAGGAGTTCCCTTGGTATGGAGGAGCATTCAACGGTAACAAACTTCCCGTCCCTTCTCTTACTCAATTTGTGTATGACCTCCGCTGTAAGCCCCTTGCCTGTACCTGTTTCGCCTGTAATAAGCACATTCGCATCCATTGGTGCAATCTGCTTGATCATCTCAAATATCCCTTTCATAACAGGTGAAACACCGATAATACCGTTAAATGATCTACCGGGACCAAAGAAATCTTTCATCCTTACATTCTCATTTTTCAACCTATCCATCAGGTTTCCCTTTGATATAAGGATGCCTATAATTCGCCCTATGGACTGGAGAAAATCCCTGTCTTCGGGCATAAACACACCCTTCTTTATCGTGGAATCCAGGTAGAGCACACCATAGATATTCTCCTCTGATATGATAGGTACACAGAGTATCGATTTTATCCTGTTCCTCGATATGGACTTAGCATCCCTGAACCTCTCATCCTTTTCTGCATCATCCGATATAAGTATCTCTCCCTTCGATGCCCTCCCTGTGATCGTCCTTGATATCCTCCTTGCATCCTCCATCGTTAATTTATCTATACCTGTGGAGGAGACAATCTCTGGTTCCCTTCCCACCGTGGATATGATCGCCCCCCTCTCTGCCCCGAGAAACTCTATGAGCAGGGACAATATCTTATCCAGCCTCTGCTCGGCGTCTATAATGGATATGAGCCTCTCGAGTTCCGTCGTAACCCCCGCATAACCACCCCTGCCTGCAAGTTTCTCCGCGCATACAGAAAGGATTTCCCTTACCCTTGAGAGCAGGGCACGGGCACCCAGATTCCTAAATATCCCCTCTGCCTCCCTCAGGTATTGAACAGCATCCCTGTAATTCTTTTTACTATAGTATAGTATACCTGCCTTCATATCCGTCTCTGCCACATAGAATGGCAACCCCATATCAGAGAACATCAACCTCGCCTCTTTCAGATACCTCACCCCTGATAGGAGACCATAGGTGGAGAGGAGGGATGCCTTCTCAAATGGGGAGCTAATGGAGGAGATGTCATCCACAAATGGGGTTATGATTTCTCTTGCCTCCTCAATATTCCCCTGATAGAACAGTGATTCAGCAAGTTTTGAGGATATCTCTCGCCTATCCCTCTGTTCCCTTAATATCTTGAGGGATTCCAAAAAAAATTCTTCGGAGCCCTTATAATCTCCCCTTTGGAAATGGAGGTGACCCTGTGCAATCAGGAATAATTCCCTGTCCTTCTTCAGATCATTCAACAATTTCTTTGCTTCTTCAAAATTTCCCTGATACAGATGTGTATAGAATAAACTCTCCCTTAAAAGTATATCCACTTTATTGTAATATTTTTCAAAATCCCATATCCTCTTTTTTAACTCATCCCAGTTCCCCAATCTCAGGAATATGATGGCAAGGTTGGCAAGTGCATATTTCTCCAGCTCAAAATTTCTCAATCTCCTGAATACCCCTATTGCATCCTCTATCTCTGTAACTGCATCGCTGTATCTATCGAGCCTCAGGAGGGAAAAACCGATATTCGATCTATGTACTGCCTCGTTTAACCTGTCGTTTATCTTTCTATCCAGTTCAATGCACATCTTGAAGTAATCTATCGATTCTTCATACTTTTCCAACCCCTGGAATGAGATACCGATGAGGTTAAGAAATGCCTTTTTGTACATATCTGAATAGTTTTTCTTTAGTGCATCCTTACAGACCGTTATCGCATCCTCAAATGCCTTTTTCTCATAATATATCAATGCCTTTAGATAAGGGATACCAGGGATGGTGTATTTTCCCTTTATGGATTCAATCAGTTTTTCTGCCTTATCACCTTGCTTTTCAGCAAGGAGAAGCCTCCCATACTCATAGATGACCCTCTGTCTGAAGGGGATAATTTTTCTCTTTAACAACCCCTTGAAAATGGACTCTGCCCTCTTATTCTCCCCAATCCTCCTCAGATTCATACCCTCCTTAAAAAGGAAAAAGGGTTTATCGGGAAAACCCTTCTGGAGACTGTGATACATTGATGCAGCATTTCCGAAGTCTCCCGTTAAATCATATAGTCTTGCAACGATTATACTGAGTAATCTATCTTTCTTCAGTTTTATGGACTTCTTTAGAAATTCCAATCCCGCCTTATAGTCACCCGCCTTTATCCTCTCCCTTGCAGCCCTCCAGAGAGACCTTACCGCCTCCCCGGTCATTCCCAATATTTCCTGACTCCTGTAGAGTATTTCGGGATCCCTTATCACCTTTGAGGATGCTATCAACCTGTGTATATTTTTCTTCTCATCCCTCTTCAGTAATTTAAAGAAGTATTCCCTCATCCATTCATTGTTAAAAAATACCTTTCCCCCCTTCTTTGTAAGGATACCCCTTGATACCAACTGCATAAGCACAAGGTATGGTCTGGATAAACCGACGGATTCAATAAAACCAATATCTACGGGTATCCCAAAAATAGAGAGGTGCTTTGCAAGTTTTTTCTCCTCTCTGCTCAGTTCATCTGCCCTTAATTTTAGAATTCCTGGAACCTCCGCCTCTGTCAGTTTCGCCTCATTCACCTTGAACTCATACTCTTTACCTATCCTCTCTATCAAGCCATTTTTACACAGGGAGTGAAAAAGAATATATATAAGTAAGGGATTTCCCTCTGACCTTTCAGAAATAAATTCAATAAGCCTTCCCCTATTCTTTAGATTGGGAAAATTTAATGTGGATATTTCCACTATATCATCCCTTTTCAGGGGTTTCAATTCAAATGTTCTTTTCTCCAGTGGAAAATCCTCACCCAGGTTGGGAGGATTGTATGAAGTAATAACAATGAGGATATTCGAAAAAGGAATTATATCTTTTTTATCCCTTAATATCTGAATAATCCTTTCGATATTTTCGGGTTCGTCTATAAGAATTACATTCTTGTCTGTTGATTTTACATTCCAATCAGAAAAATCCCTTGCTCCAAGCATCCTTACAGAAATGCCGTTCTGCAAGGAACGAATCTTCATCTGATGCAGGAGACTTGTTTTCCCAATCCCTTTTTTGCCTATAATAAACATTATTCTCGGTTCTTCCTCGCTTAATGCCCTCTCAAAGAAGTTTAGCTCCTCCTCCCGATCTACAAAAACAGGAATAAATGAAGTCCTTACCTTTATACCCTTCTTTAACCTTATATCCATCCAGATTTCATCAATATTTCTATACCTCATTTCTGCCTTTGGAGAGATCATCCGGAATAGAAGGTCGTCCAGTACCGGGGGAATGAATTTATCTATGGACGGCAGGGGCGGAAGTTCCTCATTAAATTTCTTCTCGATTATTTCCTGAATACTACCAGGGTATGCAACCTTCCCCGTAAGAATCTCATAAAATATTATTCCAATTGAGTAAATATCGGATGACTCAGTTACCTCTCCCAGCAGTGCCTCTGGTGCAGCATAGGCAGGTGTAAGAATGTCAGGATCGTATCCCGGATCAATGATCTTTATCTCCCCATCTTTGCTTACAAATATGTGGGATGGTTTCAGATCTCCATGGATTACACCCTTTTTGTGCATATATTGAATGGCATCAAGTATATTCAGGAGTACAGACTTTACCATCTCATACTTTTTACCCCCCTCTCTTGTAATATCTTTCCCCCATATATTTATCTGAGGCCAGATGATCCTTTCTATACTATACCCACAAAATTCCTTGTTTTCTATCCATTCATAAACCTTTGCAAAGTTAGGTGAATCAAGACTTTTTAATAGGAAAAATTGGTTTCTTAGAATCTCTCTATCTTCTGGTGCCCCAATTTTATAAAGGATTTCTTCATTTTTGGTGTCCTCAAAAATTTTGCCAAACCTTCCTGATGTGATTTGCTTAAGATGCCTCAAATCTTTTATACTCATTTTGCTCTTCTCTCCATTAATAATGATATTACTCCTATTTTATTATGTGTCAACATAAAGAAGTCCATATGTTTTTACTATTATAGATGTCACATTAGACAAGGTATATAAAATGCGGAAGTCATAAAAAGACCGTGATTTGTGATTCGTAATTCGTGAATCGTGAAAAAAGGCTTTTCTTTACGGGAGAACGGGATTTTAAACGACTTAAGAATCACGGCTTAAAAGATAAGGCAAAAGACATAGTTGGTTATTTTAGTTTTTTTCTTTTTGGTATTCTACACAGTCAGACAAGGTAGGAGAGAAGCAGGAAGAGAAGCAAGGTAGGAGAAGTATAGAAAGAATAGCGAGGTAAAGAATGGCAGGATATAGGGAGAGACCAGGAATCTGATGAAAAAATTTACTTTGGAAATAATTTAATCCTTTCAACTTTAATATTTACTTGACTTTTTGATTGTATATGCTTATGATTTTTCTGTGATTATCATCAAAAGCAAGAGAGAGATAAATTACATAAGAGAGGCCTGCAGGCTCACTGCAATGACCATCGCATTTATAGGGAAAAAACTCATCAAACCTGGTATTACAACAGAAGAAATTGATGTTAGGGCAGAGGCATATCTTAATAGCCTGGGGGGGAAACCTGCGTTTAAGGGCTATGGTGGTTACCCTGCGGCTGTCTGTATCTCGGTAAACGATGTCGTAATACATGGTATACCAGATAATTATAAACTAACGGAGGGAGACATCGTAGGTATTGATTTTGGGGCAATCTATAAGGGTTACTATGGTGATGCTGCAAGAACATTTGCTGTTGGTAGTATTCAGGGGAAGAAAAAAAAATTGCTTGAGGTAACAGAGCAGTCATTGTATAAGGGAATCGATGCTGCTATTCCGGGCAACAGGGTTGGCGATATATCATATGCAGTTCAGTCACACGTCGAAAAAAATGGTTTCAGCATTGTAAGAGAATTCGTTGGGCATGGAGTGGGTGTAAAACTGCACGAGGAGCCCGCAATACCAAACTTTGGTACCAAAGGCATTGGTCCGCTTCTAAAACCCAATATGACGATCGCTATTGAACCGATGGTAAATATGGGGAAACCAGATGTAAGAATACTTTCAGATGGGTGGACAGTGGTCACACTGGACCATAAACCATCGGCTCACTTTGAGAATTCCATACTAATTACAGAAGGGGGAAATGAAATCTTAACAAAAGTAGAGGAGGTAGAGATATGATAAAACAGGAAAAGGGGCAACAGGTGGAGGTAGACTTAGGAGATATTGAAGGTGTTTACTCAAATCTTGCAATAATAACACACTCACCCGCAGAATTTATAGTTGATTTCTGCAGGATGCTCCCGGGTATGAAAAAGGCAAAGGTGAAATCAAGGGTGATAATGACACCACAGCACGCAAAACTCCTCTTAATGGCCCTGAGGGACAATATAGAGAAATTCGAAAATCAATTTGGCGAGATAAAACTGTCTGCGGAGCAGGAAAGAAATATAGGGTTCAAGCGTGATTGACTTTTTTTTATTTTCCTGTAAGATAATAAAAAAGGAGGTATTTTATGGAGGAAAAAATGGGAATAGCCCTTGGAATGATTGAAACAAAAGGGTTGGTTGGCTCTATTGAGGCAGCAGATGCGATGGTTAAAGCCGCAAGGGTTCATCTGCTTGGGAAGGAACAGATCGGTGGTGGTTATGTTACTGTATTTGTTAGAGGTGATGTTGGTGCAGTAAAGGCTGCCACAGATGCCGGTGCAGCTGCTGCAAGCAGAGTGGGAGAACTTGTTTCTGTTCATGTAATCCCAAGACCACATATCGAGGTAGAAAAAATACTCCCGGGTGGAGGTATAAAGAGGGAGGCATAATTGGAAGAAAATGCCCTTGGGATGATTGAAACCCTTGGTTTGGTGGGGGCTATAGAGGCTACAGATGCAATGCTCAAGGCTGCTGAAGTAGTACTCGTTGGCTACGAACTCTCTACAGGGGGACTCGTCGTCACCAAGGTGAGAGGAACTACTGCTGCCTGCTTATCAGCTGTGGATGCAGGTGCCAGCGCTGCAAGTAAAGTAGGACAACTCGTATCTTCACATGTAATACCAAATCCTCATAGTGATACGGAAAAAATCATAAAGAGTGTGACAAGGGGTAAAAAAACCTCTTTAAAAAACTTTTTTGAGAGTATGACTGTGAAAGAGCTCAGAGATTATGCAAGAAAACTATCCGATTTCCCATTAAAGGGGAGAGAGATATCATCTGCCAATAAGGAGACCCTTCTAAAGTTCCTAAAAGCAAATAAACAAAATAAGGGAGATTGATAATGGAACTTGATAGAGATCTCCTCTCCATTCAGGAAGCAAGGGACCTTGTAAAAAAATCAAATACAGCACAAAAAATCCTTGAGGAATTTTCTCAAGAGAAAATCGATCTAATCGTTAAAAGTATGGCAGATGCTGCCGTAGAAAACTCTGAAAAACTTGCAAAACTTGCAGTTGAAGAAACAAATATCGGAGTATACGAGCACAAGGTACAGAAAAACCTCTTCGCTTCAAAAAATGTTTATGAATTTATAAAGGATCTAAAAACGGTGGGGTTTATAAAGGAATATCCGGAGAAGAAGGTATATGAGATTGCTGAACCAATGGGGGTTATTGTTGGAATAATTCCAACTACCAATCCAACTTCGACGATTTTTCATAACGCATTAATCGCGGTAAAGGCAAGAAATACAATTATATTCTCCCCTCATCCGAATGCAGTAAAGTGCTCTAAGTCTGCGGCAGATATACTAAATGATGCCGCAAAGAAAGCCGGTGCTCCAGATGACACAATCCTCTGTATGGAGACTGTAACAATGGAAGGGACTAACACTCTTATGAAACATCCCGATGTGAATCTTGTCCTTGCCACGGGAGGAACAGCCCTTGTGAAAGCTGCTTATTCTTCTGGGACACCTGCCATTGGCGTGGGACCAGGGAATGTTCCTGCATACATTGAAAAGAGTGCTGATATCAAGAATGCGGTTGAAAATATAATCATAAGCAAGACCTTTGATAATGGTGTAGTCTGCTCCTCCGAACAAAATGTAGTTGTTGACAGAGAAATAAGTAATAAAGTCAAAGAAACATTCAAAGAATTGGGGGGTTATTTTCTTTCAGACGAGGAGCAAAAAAACATTGAAAAAATACTATTCTCCGCAAAGGGTATCCCCTCCATTGATGTCGTTGGAAGAAGTGCCACATTCATTGCAAAAAAGGCCGGGATAGATGTGCCTCCGAATACAATTGTTCTAATAGCAGAATTAAAGGGGGTAGGTCCAGATTTTCCTCTTTCTAAAGAAAAGCTTTCGCCCGTTCTTGCTTACTATGAGGTCGAAGATTGGTTGGAGGGATGTGAACTATGTATAAAAATTTTGAAATTCGAAGGGTTGGGTCATACCCTTGTGATACATTCAAATAATGAAAATGTTATTAAGTCCTTTGCCCTAAAAAAACCTGCCTTTAGAATACTCGTTAATACGGGTGGCTCCCAGGGTGCCATTGGACTTACCACCGGGCTTGACCCTTCTATGACACTTGGTTGCGGTGCAATGGGAGGAGGAATTACATCTGATAATGTTACACCTTACCATTTAATGAATATAAAGAGACTTGCTTATCCCATATCAGAACTAACGCTTGAAAAGGCAAAGCCCAAAAAAGAAGAGGAAAAACCAATTAAAAAAACTGCCACAGAAGAGAAGGCGCCCCCGCAAGAAGAAGAAAACCATCTTACAAATGAAGAAATTGAAGGTATTGTAAAAGAATTTTTGAAGTGGAGAACCGGTAGGTGAACGATAAGACTCTGCGGGAGACTGTAAAAAAGATCCTTGAAAAGGAATTCTACGGTATTATGCCCAATGAGAAGCCAATACCCGTTGGCATTTCGGGGAGACATCTTCATATCTCACAAGAGGACCTCAATATTCTTTTTGGTGAAAATTACAAACTTACAAAAGAATACGATCTATCACAGCCTGGTCAATTTGCCGCAAAAGAAAGGGTTACATTAATAGGGGAAAAGGGGGTAATTGAAAATCTGAGGATTCTTGGACCTGTAAGAAAACAAACGCAAATAGAGCTCTCTATAAGTGATGCTATTAAATTGGGCATTAGTCCACCCATCAGGGATTCCGGGGATCTGGCTGGCTCAGCATCGGGAACAATAGTAGGGCCCAAAGGCTCAAAGACATTAAAAGAGGGGATAATCATCGCAAAGAGACATATACATATGACGCCTGAAGATGCAAAAGAATACAACGTTACTGACGGCGAGATCGTGCGCGTTCTTTGTGGGGATGCAAGAAAATTGATCTTTGATGAGGTGATAATAAGAGTGAATGTAAATTACGCTCTTGATTTTCATATTGACTTTGATGAGGCAAATGCAGCTGGCCTAAAACAAGGTGATAAATGCTACCTACTCAAGACCAGTTTAGGGGGAGGCTCACCTAAAAAAGTAATCATTACAAAAAGACTAATTACAGAGCAAGATATAATGGATGCCGAGAAGAATGGAATGAAAATCTTACTCTCGCGGGGAACAATAATAACGCCTCTGGCACTCGACAGAGGAAGAGCAAAAGGTATAATAGAGGATAAAAGATGAGTGAATACAGAAAGAAATTAATCGAGGCAGAGTATAACAATCTTGAGCCATATGCAATGAAAAGTGGTGACACAAAGGGAAGAAAATACAAAGAACCTCCTCCAAAATTCAGAACAGAATTTCAACGAGACAGGGATAGAATTATCCATTCTGCAGCCTTCAGAAGGTTAGAGTACAAAACCCAGGTGTTTGTTAATCATGAAGGTGATTACTACAGAACAAGGTTGACCCACACTATTGAGGTTGCCCAGATCGCCAGGACAATTGCGGTTGCACTAAGGCTGAATGAGACACTCACAGAGGCAATAAGCCTCGCACATGATATAGGCCATACGCCATTTGGGCATGCAGGGGAAAGGATCCTCCACGAGTTTATGAAAGATAAGGGGGGTTTTGAACATAATACACAGGGCCTAAGGGTAGTTGACCTGCTTGAACACAGATATCCTGAATTCCCAGGTTTAAATCTTTGTTATGAAACAAGGGAAGGTATCATAAAACATAAAACAAGTTACGATAACCCTGTTATACCAGAGGAATTTAACCCTGGTAAAAATGCTACCCTTGAGGCACAGATAGTGAATGTTGCTGATGAGATAGCATATAATTCCCACGATATAGATGATGGTCTCAAATCAGGTCTCATTAATCTTGAGCAGATAGTAGATTCTGTTCCTCTTTATAAAAGGCTCTACGAAAAAACCTCATCTATAAATAACAAAAAAATGAGGGTTTATCAGGTATTAAGAGATTTAATTGGTTTGCTTATATTCGATGTGATAAAACATTCAAAGAAAATGATTGAAAAATCGAAAATAGAAAGTGTTAAAGATGTCAGAGAAGCTCCACTTATTATTGATTTTAGTCCGGAAATGAAAAAAAAACATAAGGTTCTAAAAGAATTTCTTTATGGCAATCTCTACACACATTACAGGGTAATCAAAATGCAGGAGAAGGCAAAAAGATATATATCACTATTATTTAAGGTTTATCTCTCAGACCTAAGACAACTGCCACCTCAGTTTTATAAAATGCTTGACAAGTATCCACCTGAGAGGGTAGTCTGTGATTATATAGCAGGTATGACAGACCGTTATGCTCAGGATGAATATGCGAAACTCTTTACCCCATATACCAGAATGTAGGATTTTTGATAGATACATATTAAAGGAGACAATTCTCCCATTTTTTGCAGGATTCTTTATCTTTACGTTCATCCTATTAATGGACAACATCTTTCAACTATTTGACTTCCTCATAGGCAAAAAGATTGGATTTATAAAGGTTATGGGTGTCCTTGGTTATTCTCTCCCCTTTATTGTTTCTCTTACAATCCCTATGGCGATTCTCGTGGCAATGATTTCTGCCTTTGGGAGGATGAGTGGAGATTCAGAGATAGTAGCTCTGAGGTCTTTTGGCATAAACCCAATGAGAATTACGTTTTACCCGCTTATCTTTTCAGTGATTATTTTCCTTTCCCTGGTGCTATTTAATAATACGGTTTTACCCCAATCAAACTATAAATTAAAAAAGTTATTCGTCGAGATTTCAAAGATTAGGCCTACCCTTAACCTACATGAGAGAATATTTAATAACATATACAGTGGCTACACCTTGTGGGCTGAGAAGATAGACCAATCCAGGTCACTCCTTCTTGGGGTACAACTTACGGAAGAATTAAAAAACCAGCCCAAAAGAATTATTGAGGCAGAAAGAGCAACGCTTTCTACTTTTAACGACACCCTCCTATTTTATATGGAGAATGGAGAGATCCACGAATTTTCTGCGCAAGATCCACTGAAGTATAGGGTGCTTACCTTTCAGAAGTATTCACTAAAGATTCCCATACCAGAGTCGAAGAGGGGAAGGGTTTCCAGAACGGAGAGGGAAATGAATATTCGTAATCTCCTCCAAAAAGCAAAAGTTTTCAAGGATAAAAGGATAAGATACAGATTTCTTGTAGAGGTGAATAAAAAATTCTCAATACCATTTGCGGCAATTCTTTTCGTATTCGTGGGAGCACCGTTAGGAATAGGCATAAAAAGGGGTGGTATTGGTGCAGGTGTTACCATAAGTTTTTTTCTCTTCATTATTTATTATATATTCCTTGTAGGAGGGGAAGAGATAGCGGATAGGGGTATTTTACATCCTGGTCTGTCGATCTGGATTCCAAATATTCTTCTTCTCATTGCAGGGATTGTTATTATCAGGAAAGCGATATATGGGAAATAAAATTTTTGAAAGATATATACTGAAAGATTTTTTCAAGACGCTCATTCTATCCCTGAGTGGAATCGTGTTTATTTATCTTATAACAGACTTTTTTGAGCGCATTGGATACTACATTGACAGAAAGGTTTCATCAATCAAATTGATCGTATATTATATTTATCATATACCCTATGTACTGAGCCTTACTATCCCTCTTGGTTTTCTTCTTGGCGTATATTTTTCGCTTGGAAGAATGACTAAGAATAACGAAATCCTTGCTATGAGAGGAATTGGTGTGTCCTCCTGGGGAATATATAAACCTGTATTTTTATACACGTTTTTACTTTCACTAACTATGATGGCATTTAATTCCACAGTTTTACCCTATTCTCTGAAAGAGAGAAATGAATGGTGGAGAGAGGAAATACTAAAGATAAAATCAGGAAGGATGGTTTACCAGAGGAATGTACATATTCTTACAGGCAGTGGTTGGTATCTGTATGCAAAGAATCTTAGCAATAACAGGATGAAAGATATTGATCTTGTGTATCTCAAAAATGGGAAAATAGATAAGAGGATATATGCAAAATGGGCTGTGTACAATGACTCAGTATGGATATTAAATAATGTTTTCTTGAGAGATTTTTCAACGGGGAAAGAGCATTTTCTTAAGAAGAGGGCTATGCCTTTTAAGGAACTAAAGGAAAAACCTCAAGAAATAGCGAGAATGAGAGGAAAGCCACAATTTATGGGGAGCCTACAACTTATCAGGTATATAAATAGGTTGGTAAGAAGTGGAAACAAAACGGGCAGGGAAAAACTCGAGTTGTACCTGAGATTTTCTTACCCTATGATATGCTTTATACTCGTTTTGTATGGCTGTCCACTTGCACTTGAAGTTAAGAGGAGGGGACTTGCCTTTGGCCTTGGTTGGGGACTTTTCTTATCCTTTTTCTTCTGGGGGATTGTGCAGTTCTTCAGGGTGATTGGACAGAAAGAAATTATATTTCCTCATCTTGCTGCTATAATACCAGATGCAATTTTTCTGTTCGTTGGGCTCTATTTTATGCTTTCAAGAAGGGATTAAACACCATGATGGTAACGACAATTTTGAATTTAACCATTTGTTGTGAGTAATATAAAAGGAGGTGATAATATGAGTAATGGAGGTGCAACCGCTGCTATAGTAGCTGCCATTGCCCAGGCAATAAAGGCGTCAGGAACAATTGTGAGGGTTGCTCCAGAGGATTTTATGGTAATTATATCAAAATCAGAGAATCCCCTCGTTGTGACTGCAAAAGGGGGATTCTTAAATAAGGCATATGATTATCTAACTGGCTACAAGGGATTAGCATTTTTTACAAGATCTGCAAACCCACTACACCTACCAGGTGGTTGTGAGTTGATAAATTCAAAACAGATCTGGATACCTGGATAACCATTCATAAATGAGATACATACTTGATTATACTCAATAAATAGATATAATTCATCTATGAACGAGAGATATTGGCATTGTGATTTACATATACACACCCAGTTTTCAAAAGATTCCTTGATGGAACCTAACCTGATTCTGAAAACTGCAGTGAAGAGAGGTATAAATTGCCTCGCCATTACTGACCATAATGAAATTGAAGGGGCGTATAGAGTGAAGTTATATTCAAAAAATTACAATATTCGCGTGATCGTTGGTGAGGAGATCAAAACGAGCGAAGGAGAAATCATTGGTTATTTCCTCAATAAAAAGGTACCTCAGGGGCTCTCTCCGGAGGAAACAGTAGCGAAAATTAAAAAACAGGGTGCACTTGTAGCAATACCTCATCCCTTCGACAGGCTGAGAAAAAGCAAATTGAAAATGAGTGCGCTACTAAGGGTTCTCCCTTATGTCGATATTATTGAGGTTTTTAACGGAAGGACACATTATCTGGATGATAATAAAAGGGCATTGAATTTCGCAAAAAAAACCAAAAAACTGATATCAGCAGGCAGTGACTCCCACACATCGTTAGAGATAGGTTCAACATTTGTTACAATGCCCCCGTTTGACTCGATAGATACCTTCAAGCAGAGTCTTTGTCAGGGAAGGATTACTGGAAGGAAAAACCCTGATTATGTACATATCTTCTCTACATTTATAAAAATTTATAAAAGTTTTCACTTTGTAAAGCAATCTTAACTATAGTATAAAATTTTATACCGTTTGTTTATATTACTTTTTTAATTTTCAATATATTAAGATTGGAACAAAAATTGCACAAATAAGATTATGTATAGAATTATAAGAACTATAAAATCAAAAAGGAGGAAATGTGGAAAAAGAGATTCCTATCTATAGGGTAGCAGAGATTATTGGGGTTATTTCTCATAATATAAGGGGGGCAGAGCAGCCGCTTGTCCTTATGAAAGATCTAATTGACGATGAAATGTTTCGAAAGGCAGTCTTTTCTGTTCAGAACCATATAGAAAACATACATAATATGATCAAGGATATACTAAAGGTGAGAGAGCTAAATTTTAAAGAGGTTAATCTCAATAAATTATTAAAGAAGTATTTCAAAAATATTGAAGGTAATAATGTGATAGTTCCCTGTGATGAAGAAAAAATTGATTTTGTATTTAATACATTAAAAAAAATATTCCCAGACATCGAAAATGTAAGAGTATACAATGTTGATAAATCCGTTGTATTATCCTTTGAAAACATAACTGTAAAAAAAGACATCTTAGAAAGAGTTGATGATCTTTCATTCCAAAATCCTTATGTAGACCTTGCCGTATCTGATAAAATAATTAAAAGGCATTCTGGAAATATGGAAATCTCATATGATAGAATCACTATAAAATTACCATTCTCCCCTATATAAGGTAAGACAAAGTAAAGAGTGACAAACAACGTAAAAGAACAGGGCATAGAAAATAGGATATAGGATACAGCAGAAGGCGAGAGGCATTAACGATGAGACTTTGATGCCTGAGGGGATACAAAACCAACCTAAATCATATTCGTATTTCAAAATAATAGCCACAATTTAAGAACAATGGATTGATTAATTCTTAAAAAATTATACTATTAAAGAATGAATACGGAAACGATTGTTAAGGTCTTAAAGATATTAAAAAAGGAGTATAAAAAACACAAGTACCCTATAGTAACTGAGGTAGCCGAGCAGACCAGAGACCCCTTCAAAATCCTCATTTCAACTGTCCTGAGCCTTAGAACAAAGGATGCAGTAACCAGGGAGGCATCAAAAAAACTCTTTGAAAGGGCAAAAAAACCTGAAGACGTTTTGAATCTTAGTGAGAGAGAAATCCAACAACTTATTTTTCCCGTAGGGTTTTACAGAACGAAGGCAAAAAACATAAAAAAAATATCTAAGGCACTCATAGATAGATTTGATGGAAAGGTACCTGACAACATCGAAGAACTTCTATCGCTTCCTGGCGTAGGAAGAAAAACTGCAAACCTTGTTATTACACTCGGTTTTGACAAAATGGGTATATGTGTGGATACACACGTCCATAGGATTTCTAACAGATTCGGTTACGTAAAAACAAAAACGCCGGAGAGAACTGAAATAGAATTAAGAAAAAAACTACCCAGGAAATGGTGGAAGGAGTACAACGACATTCTTGTAACCTGGGGGCAAAATGTTTGCACCCCTATTAGCCCAAAATGTTCCCACTGCCCTGTTTACAAATACTGCGAAAGGGTTGGGGTTAAAAACCATAGATAGGCTATTTTTTCTCTTCAATCCTCCTTACTTCTTCCTGTTATTTTTATCTCTCAAGCAAGCCCATTAATATCAATTCGTTGATATCTTTTGTTAACTCCTTCTCTATTCCAGTCTTTAATATAGATAAAAGATCTAATATGTTCACATTGATTAAAACCAGAATGGATCAAAATCAGTGTTATCATCAGCTTCTACTCCTTTCAAGAGTTCAATATACATCTTTAACCGTAATGCATCTGGTGTCTTTATCTTCTTGCAATTATCATTTTTTAATGCAATCAACATTTCGTCTGTTCCGTCTATACTAATAGATTTTATATCTTCAATAGATATCATCTCTCCTCCTACTTTTACATATCCTTCCTCAAGTGTTACTTCCTCATTTATCTTTACAGGCAGGTTCACTCCATTCCTAAAGAAAGAGTCCTTTAATTTCCTATACTCCTTAGAAACAACAATCATCTCATCATCAATATTCCATTCTTTACCACAATATTTACAATAGAAAGACTTAGTTCCCTTTCTTACTATACTTTTTTCACTGCTGCATTCCGGGCATCGCCAAATAAGTGTTTCTATATATTTATTCATTCGTCCCCACCTTGCCTTACTCCTTTTTGCATTCGAAATACCATTAATAATTTTTTCCTTTAGTTCTCTCTCGGTCAGTTTTCTTGGTTCTTCAATCCAACCCATTATTTTTACACTCACATTCGCTCTATGGTAAACCTTTGACCACCGAGGAAGAACATTGTAACTTCCGTCTATTCTAACTACTAATATAGGATAATCTAATATTCTTATGAGTCTCAATACCCTCCTGTCAATACCAACAAAGTTTCCATCCCAACTTCTACTTGCCTCTGGGAAAATGCCAACAATATCGCCACTTTTAAGTGCCTTTTTTGTCAATAAAATATGGGGGGCTTTAGATTTGCATCTATAAACAGGTATAGTACCCAGGGAAAGGAAAAATCTCTTTGAGATACGCTTATTAAACATTTTACCAGTCGTTAAAAACCTTATAGGAAGACCCAGGGCTGCAACAAGAAAAAGCGGATCAAGGTAACATTGATGATTGGATGCTATAATATATGGTCCCATATCCCTATTAAATTTAGGAGCAGGCTGGAGGTTGAAAATTTTCTTGAAGATACACGATAGGATGAGATAGAGAGATATAATAAAGGGATTTGGAACATAGGGTGCTTCTGTGCGCTTTTTAAATTTCCATAATCCAGGCACAT
Source organism: uncultured bacterium (assembly GCA_964596115.1). Lineage (GTDB taxonomy): Bacteria > Hydrothermota > UBA3072 > UBA3072 > B12-G15 > CAZQRW01. The sequence continues at coordinate 557 of CAZQRW010000021.1, read as the reverse complement.
TCTTCCTATAATACAAATAATCCTCCCCAAATTTTTTTAACAGGAGTCTTTCTTCCTTCAAGATATGTAGGATTAATAGAAGAATAAATATGGGATTAACTATAAAAACCATCGATGGAGAAAAAATCAAACCGATTCCGAATGTATATAATATAAATGCCAGATACAAAGGATGCCTCGTATAAGAATAGGGACCGGAGGCCACCAATCTCTTTGGCGGAAAAGAGGAAATAGGCAATCCTCTTCCAGTATACCAAAGCGCACTTGTTGCCCAGACGGCTAAATAAAGAGAAATTATTACAAGTAAAACGCCAGAGAATATCCTCCAGGGACTAAAATGCCAAAATATATTCATTTTATCATTAAGAAAAAGTGAAATACATAGAAGAGTAACGGGGATAACAACCCAATAAAAAACGAAGCTGACGACAAGATAGATGGGAATTAAATTTCTTCTTTTCATTTTTTTATTATAATAGATATGAATGATATTATCAACCTTTTTGTTATCTAATGCAGTTAATATAAAATAATAACCACATTTGCGACTTATTTTT